>NZ_JBEZHM010000023.1:0-116512 GCF_040650575.1 Streptomyces sp. NPDC048659
GCCACCCGGTACGACAAAACCGCCCAGTCCTACGAAGCCGCCGTCACCCTCGCCTCACTCCTGATGTGGACGTGACATTTGACGACAGGACCTAGCCCGCGCGGTCCGCCTGGTCCGCCTGGTCCCCCCGGCCCTCCCGGTCCTCCCGGTCCTCCTGGCCCTCCGGGAGAACCGGCCCCGGCCCGCTCCCCAGCAGCCGCTCCGCGCGGTACGGCGAGGTGTCCAGCTTCGCGAGGACGCCGACGCTCGCGATGTTGGGGAGGATCAACTGGTAGAGCCGGGCGATCTCCTCGGAGAGGCCGCGGTCGTCCGGCAGGGCCTCGGTGACCAGTTGGACGCCGGTCCAGGCGCCGACGGTGAGGCGGGCGATCTCGGCCGGGACGGCGTGCGGCAGCAGTTCGCCGCGCGCCCCCGCCTCGACGAGGAGGTCCTGGCCCAGGTCGATCCAGTCCGGCCAGCGGGTGCCGAACAGGCTGCGGGCCTTGGGGTCGACGGAGAGCTGGACGGCGGCGCGCAGCATCGGCTCGCGGGGCAGCCGGTGGGCCAGCAGCAGGCCCAGGTCCACCCACTCCTGGAGTTTGTACGTCTGCGGAAGGATTCCCTCGCGGGTGACGGCGCGGGCCAGCACGCCGTGCGCCATCGACTCCTTGGTGGGGAAGTGGAAGTACAGGGCGCCCCGGGTGAGTCCGGTGCGCTCGACGAGGGCCGCGATGGTGGCGGCCTCGTAGCCGACCTCGTTGAAGAGGCTCGCCATGGATTCGAGGATGGACTCCCGCGTGCGGATCGCCCGCTCCTGCCGCGCCACTCGGCCGCCCCCTCCAACTCTTCCGCTGTCTCTTCCGCTGACTCCCGCTCACAAAGGCTCGGTATGTTATCAAGCGTTCGCTCGATGTTCGCACGCGCCTGCGGAACGGATACGCGTGCGGGTGCAGATTCGGGTGCGAATACGGATACAGAGACGGGTGCGGCGCCGGCGGCGGGGGATCCGCCGGCGCCGCGTCCCGCGCGGTCCGTCACTGGTTGACGAAACCGCCGTCCACCGGCAGCACCGTCCCGGTCAGGAACGGGCACCGGTCGCTGAGCAGCCAGGCCGCCGCGGCGGCGATCTCCTCGGGCGCCGCCGTACGGCCCTGCGGGGTCATCGCGTTCACCGTGCTCTCCAGGCCGGGGTTGCGCCGGAACCAGTCCTCGGTGATCTCGCTGCGGGTGGTGCCCGGGGCGACGGCGTTGACCCGGATGCCCTGCTGGGCGTATTCGTCCGCCGCGGCCCGGGTGAGGCCGACGACGGCGTGCTTGGCCGCGATGTAGGGCGCGGCGGCCGGGATGGCCACGAGCCCCGCGACGCTGCTGTTGTTGACGATCGCGCCGCCGCCGTGCCGGAGCATGGCGGCGATCTCGGGCCGCAGGCAGTTCCAGATCCCGCGCACGTTGACGTCCATCACCGTGTCGTAGACCTCGTCGGACATCAGGTGCAGGGGCGTTCGGTCGCCGCCGATCCCGGCGTTGTTGAAGGCCGCGTCGAGCCGCCCGTGGCGGGTCTCGGCGAAGTCGACGGCCCGGGCCGCGTCCTCGGCGCGCGTGACGTCGCAGACGACGTACGCGGCTTCGGCGCCCTTGGCCCGTATCTCCTCGACGAGCGCGGCGAGCCGGTCCTCCCGGCGCGCGGCGAGGACCACCGCCGCGCCCTCCTGGGCGAACACCCGCGCGGCGGCGGCACCGATGCCGCTGCTCGCGCCGGTGACGAGGACGCTCTTCCCGGCCAGGAGACCGGAGCGGTCCGAGTGGGCGGAGGGGACGGAGAGAGAGGAGAGGGCGGAGGGAGCGGTGTGGATGGTGTGGGCGGAGTGTGAAGGTGTGGTCATGCCCGGGTGCCTACCCCGCCCACGGCCTCACTCAGTCCCCACGGTCTCACTCAGTCCCCTCAGTCCCTCCAGTCCCCCCAGTCCCCCTCAGCCCCCCAAGCCCCCCAGCCCCCGCAGGTCCCGCGCGTACTTGGCGACCAGCGGGCGGCCCAGGCTGGGTATGTCCTCGTGGCCGGCCACGGCGCCCGCGCGGACGACGGCGCGGAAGCGGTCGGAGGGGATGACGGAGCCCGGTACGGACTCCTCGGGCGCCCGGAAGCCGTGCAGGATCTGGAGGGCCGTGTACTGCCGCTGGGCCTCCGGCAGGGCGCGCATGGCCGCCTCGAAGCGCACGTACCAGTCGGCGTGGTCCTCGATCCGCTCGACCCGGTGCCCCTCCTCGGCCAGCCAGTCGACGATCCGGTCCAGGGAGACCCCGTCGTCGTTGGGGTTGACCAGGCTGAAGGTGCGGTAGCCGGAGGCGTCCTCGCCCGCTCCGCCGGCGCCGAGGGCGACCACGGCGGCGGCGGTGAAGTCGACGGGCAGGCCGTCGTAGTGGGCCCGCCCGCCGTCCGCGCGGTAGAAGCTGCGCGGCGCGATCCCGGTGGCGAGGACGCTGAACAGCAGGCGGCTGAACATGTCGGGGACGTTGAGCTGTCCCCCGTACCGGCTGTGCGCGAGGATCATGTTGGAGCGGAAGGTCGTGACGGGCAGCCCGCACAGGTCGTGGGCCTCGCGGAGCAGGACCTCGCCCGCCCACTTGCTGGTCGCGTAGCCGCCCGCGTAGCCGCCGTCCACCGCCATCTCCGGGAGCGCGGCGCGCACGTCGGCGGTCTCGTCCAGGGCGGGTTCGCCGGGGCGCGCGGTGGCGACGGCGACGCTGGAGATGTACGTGAAGGGCTTCACGCGGCGGGTGAGCGCGAGCTGGATCAGCTCGGCGGTGCCGACCACGTTGGCCTCGAAGAGCTGCGGGTAGGGCAGCACGTGGTTGACGAGGGCGCCCGCGTGCACGACGGCGTCCACCTCGTCGGCGAGCCGGTCCCAGGTGGCCTCGTCCAGGCCGAGGCGCGGCTCGGCCATGTCGCCCGCCACCACCTCCAGGTGCCCCTCGGCCAGCTCCCCGTAGGTGCGTACGAGCTCGGGGTCGCCGCTGTCGAAGGCGGCGTCGAGCCGGCGGCGGGCCGCGGCGGCGTCCTTGCCGCGGACGAGGGCGATGAGGCGCCCGCCCTCGGGGGCGAGCCGTTCCAGCCACTGGAGGGCGAGGAAGCGTCCCAGGTAGCCGCTGGCGCCGGTGAGGAGCACGGTCCGCGGCGCGCCCTCGGGGCGGGGCAGGTCGCGGGCGCCGTCGAGGACGCGGGCGTCGAGGAAGGCGTCGAGGGTGAGGTCCTTGGCGTGGACGTCGGTGCTGTCCTCGCCGTGCACGGAGGCGAAGGTGGGGCGCTCGGCGGTGGCGCCGCGGCGGGCCTCGATGTGCTCGGCGAGGTGCCGCAGGTCGTAGGCGGGGCTGATCAGCATGTCGACGGGGACCCGGACGCCGAAGGTGTCCTGGAGCAGCTTGGAGAACTGCACGGCGGTCAGCGAGTCGCCGCCCAGGTCGCGGAAGTGCGCGGCGGGGTCGACCTCGGCGAGCGAGCCCGCGATGAGGGCGCGGACGGCGCGCTGGAGGGTCTCCAGGACGGGCCGGTCGGCGCCGGCGGCGCGGATGTCGGCGAGTTCGGCGTCCTCGCGGGCGGCGGTGTCGGCGTAGAGCGCTTCGAGCGGCTCGCCGTACCGCTCGACGAGCCGGGGCCAGAGCAGCTTGCGGTGGTCCGAGAGGAGACCGTTGGCCTGGCTGAAGGGTTCCGTCTCGATGAGGACGTCGCGGGGGATCTCGTACGAGTTGAGGCCGGTCTCCTTGGCGAGTTCCTGGAAGGACTCGGCGAGCCGCTGCCGCAACTCGGGCGCGTCGGGGCCGAATTCGGCTAGCGCCTCGGGGGTGGGGACGACGACTGCGAGCAGATAGGAGCGCTCGCTGTTGCCGTAGACGAAGATCTGGCGGACCAGCGGGCCCGCGGCGAACACGGCCTCCAGGCGGGCGGTGGCCACGAACTCGCCCTGGGAGAGCTTGAGGACGCTCTTGCGGCGGTCCACGATGGCGATCCGGTCGGGGCCGAGTTCGGCGGCGATGTCTCCGGTGCGGTAGTAGCCGTCCTCGTCGAAGAGTTCGGCGGAGAGCTCGGGCTGCTTGTAGTAGCCGGGGATGATGACGTCGGTCTTCAGGAGCAGTTCGCCGCGCGGGTGGGGCGTGTCGGTGCGGAAGTAGCCGAGTTCGGGGACGTCGGCGAGCTTGTAGTCGGTGACCGGCGGGCGCAGCAGCACCCCGTCGACGGAGACTCCGGCGGCCTCGGTGGAGCCGTAGACGTTGTGGAGTTCCAGGCCGAGCAGGGACTCGGTGAAGGCGGTGAGTTCGGCGGAGAGCGGGGCGGAGCTGCTGCTGGCCCAGGTGACCCGGCCGCCCAGGACGTTCTCGCGCAGGTCGGCGCGGACCTCGGCCTCGGCGGCGGCACGGTCGGCTCCGGCGGCGGTGCGGCGCTCGACGTCGGCGCGGAAGCGCTGGTGGAGCATCTCGCACACGCGCGGGACGAGGGAGAGTTCGGTGGGCCGGGCGAGGGCCACGTCCTCGAAGAAGGTGGACAGGTCGCTGCTGGCGGTGAAGTAGCTGGTGCCGCCGCGGGCCATGGTGGCCTTGAGGGAGGAGTGGCCGGCGACGTGGCTCATCGGCGCGTAGTGGAAGGTGACGGCGTACGACTCGTCGAAGAGCTTCGACCAGGCGCCGCCCCACATCGCGGCGGCCAGCCGCTCGGTGTACATGGCGCCCTTGGGGGTGCCGGTGCTGCCGGAGGTGTAGATGAGCATGGCGAGCGGGTCCTCGCCCTCGACACCCTCGTACAGGGGGGCGTCGGGCAGGGCGGTGCCGCGCTCGACGAGGGTGGTCAGCAGGTCGACGGTGACGTCGGGCCGGGTCTCGGCCAGGCGGGCGCGGGCCGTGTCCAGGGCCTCGCGGTGGGTGTCGGCGCCGGGGTGGGCGTCGAAGACGACGAGGCGGCGGACGGACTCGCTCGTGCTCACCAACTCGACGGCGACATCGAGCCGTTCCAGGCTGGCGGCGAGGGTGAAGGGCTCGGTCTCGGCCACGATGGAGCGCAGCTGCGCGGGCGCGGAGCTGGTCTGCAGCGGTACGGAGACGGCGCCGAGGTGGATGCAGGCGAGGTCGAGGGTCGTGTAGTCGCGGCTGGTGAAGCCGAGCAGGGCGACCCGGTCGCCGGCGCCCAGCGGGTGCTCGGGGTGGTGGTGCCACTCGCCGGCCACGGCGCGCACCCGGGCCCACAGTTCGCGGTAGCTGGTGGTCTCGTAGCGGGGCAGCAGCCGGATGGAGACCCGTCCCGTCCCGGCGTCCGTCGCGAGTTCCTTGACGCGCTCGCCGATGGCGGGCCGGTCCGCGTGGCGCTGCATGACAGCCGCCACCACTTGCGCAAGTCGCATTCTGGTTCTCCGCGTCACGTGATCAGGTCGATTCGGGGAATCGGGGGGATCAAGGGGATCAAGGGGATCAGGGATATCGGGGGCAATCAGGGAATGGCCGATCGGACGGCAGGCGGGCGCGCGCCAGTATTCCGGCGGGAATACCGGCGGCCTCGGGGGCCGCCGTACGAATGGCGCCGTGCCGTTCCGTCCGTCACTCGATGCTAGACACAACGGTTCGGGCGTCCCGAGAATCGGCCGACTATCTGTCAGGTCAGCCACGGGTATGGCCGTTGGGTGCCGCCTTCCCATTGCGGACGTGGTAAGAGTGGAGCGGCGCACGGGAAGTGCGTCCCCGATTCCGCCGCGACCGGGTGCCCGTGGGGTGCCCGGCGGACCGCGCGCGGGTCGCTTTTCCCTCACCGCTCCCCTTCTTCTCCCGGAGTGCGCATCGTCATGCAGGATCGTGCCGCGAAAACACGCCGACTATTGATCCGCTCCGCCGCCGAGGTCTTCGACCGGGGCGGATTCGCGGGTTCTTCCATCGGGCAGATCTGCGCCCTGGCCGGGGTCAGCCAGGGCGCGCTGCACTTCCATTTCCGCAATAAGCAGGCGCTCGGCGAGGCGGTCCAGTCGGCCGCCGTCGAGATCCTGCTGTGCGTCACCGGCCAGGTCCCTTCCTGGCATCCGGCGCCGCTCCAGCTGCTGGTCGACACCTCGCACGCGCTGGCCCGGCGGGTCGCCGGGGACCTGGTGCTGCGGGCGGGCTTCGGCCTGGGCCACGACCCGGGCTGGGCGGGCGCGGCGAGCCCCTGGCGGCACTGGCGGGACTGGGTGCGCGGGGTGCTGCAGCTGGCCCGGCGGCAGGGCAGCCTCGCGCCGGGGGTGGACCTCGACGACGCGGTGGCCGCGATCACGGCGGTGATGGCGGGGGTGGAGGGCCTGGAGCGGGACCGGGCCGCCGCCCGGCCCGCGCAGTCGGTGACCCCGTTCTGGCGGCTGGTGCTGCCGCAGTTGGCCGCGGACGGCGTACGGGGCCGGATCGACGCGGCGGGCGGCGCGCGGATCGACCCGGCGGGCGACGCGGCGGGCGGGCCGCCCCGCGCGGGCGGCGACTCACCGTCGGCGCGCCGCCGGCACGACGGGCGGCCCGAGGGCCGTCACGACGGGCGGTACGACGGGCGGCACGCGCCGCACGCCTGTGGCGCGATGACCGACGGTGAGCTGTGCGGGGTGCCCGTGCCCTACAGGGAGCTGAGCGGTTCGGCCTGGTAGGCGCGGTGCAGCAGCGCCAGGAAGTCGGGCGCGTCGGGCAGTTCGGCGGTGCCGATCCGGGTGACCGGGACGCCCGGCGTCCAGGAGTTCATGACGGCGGCCCCGGCGAGTCCGGGCAGGTCGGCGGGGGTGAGCTCGCGGGTCCGCTGGGGGACGCCCAGCAGGTCGAGCTGCCGCCGGACGACGCTCATGGTGATGCCGTCGAGCATCGCCGCCTCGGGCCACAGCACGGTGTCGCCGTCCCAGAAGGCGAGGTTCCAGATGGACGCCTCGCTGAGCCGGCCGCGGCGGTCGGTGAAGGCGACGTCGTCGTGGCCCTGGTCCGCCGCCTGGCGCAGGAAGTAGGTCTTGGCGGGTTCGCCGACGTGCTTGACGGACGGCAGGAACCGCTCGTGCTCGACCACCGCGAGGGACAGCGGGCCTTCGGGGCCGGTCGCGGGCGGGCCGGTGCGGATGAGGAGTTCGGGCCGCTCCTCGGGTCCGGCGACGGTGAACTCGCCGGACGGCAGGTAGGCCGTGGCGGTCAGCGAGACGTCGGCGGGCGCCTGGTCGAGGGCGGCGCGCAGCAGGGCCCGCACCCGCTCGTCGGGCAGGGCCCGCCCGAAGAGCGCGAGCGAGCCGTGCCGCAGGCGCGCCAGATGCAGGTCGAGGGCGCGGATCCGGCCGCCGCGGACCTGGGCGGCGGTGAAGTGGGCGTAGCCGGCGAAGGCGAGCGGCGCGAGATCCGGAGCGTCGGCTTCCTGGTCGTTGCGCCTGGTCGTGGTGGGGTTCGACTGGGTGGTCGTCATGCCGTGCCCAACGACGCGGCCCCGGGCCGGACACCCCTCCGCCGGGGTCGGCCGAGGCCGGCCGGGGCCCCCGCCGGGCGCCGTCAGCGGCCGGTGGCGGCCGAGAAAGTGCGGCCGGGGGCCGGGTCGGGGCGGCCGGTGCCCGCGCGGGCGGCGCGCAGCTCCATCCCGTCCAGGAAGATCTCCAGGCCCGTCTCGAAGTCCTCCTCGGTGGCCCGCAGCGGGGACTGCTCGGCCTTCTCGCCGCCGGGCAGCAACTGCTGCGCCACGTGCTGGATGCAGACGCCCTGGACGTACGACCAGAGCGCGATGGAGCAGGTCCGCGCCAGGTCGGGGGCGTCGGTGAGGTCGCCGAGGGCGTCGACCATCCAGTCGAGGCAGGAGGTGTCGGAGAAGTGCCGGGCGGAGCTGGAGGTGACCAGGGCCCAGGGGTGGGAGCAGTACACCTCCCAGTCCAGCCGGGCGGCGAGCCGCATCGCGTCGCGCCAGTCCGGCGGCGCGGGCTCGGGGTAGGGGTGCTCGTCGCACGCCGCCTGGGTGATGAGGGTGAGCAGCGCGTCCTTGTTCGCCACGTGGCGGTAGAGCGACATGACGCCCGAGTCCAGCTCGGTCGCGAGCCGTCGCATCGAGATCGCGGCGATGCCCTCGGCGTCGGCGATGCGGACCGCGGCTGCCACGATCGCCCCGCGCGACAGGCTCGGCGAACTCACTTGCCTGCCTTGTGTCTTGATGGCCATGCGTTATTATAACCAGCAGCTTGCGTACGACGTACGCAGAAAATTCGCGTACGATGTACGCACGCCGTTCGCCCGCGACGCGCGCCCCCTTTCGCGTACGCCGTATGCAGCGGTCCCGAACCTCTTCGCACCTTCCACTGAAAGGTTGCTCCCCGTGACTTCCCCCGACTTAGTCGCGGAGCGTGCCGACCGACGGGCCTGGCTGGGCCTCGTCATCGTGCTCGGCCCGGTCGCGCTCGTCGCGATGGACGGCTCCGTCCTGTACCTCGCGATGCCGAGCATCACGTCCGCGATCACGCCCAGTACCGACCAGGCACTGTGGATCCTGGACATCTACGGCTTCGTGGTCTCCTCCCTGCTCATCGCCTTCGGCAACCTCGGCGACCGCTACGGGCGCCTCAAGTTCCTGCTGACCGGCGCCGTCGTCTTCGGCATCGGCTCGGCCGGCGCGGCCCTCGCGCCGAGCCCGGAGATCCTCATCGCCTGCCGCGCGCTGATGGGCCTCGGCGGCGCCACCCTGCTCCCCGCCGGCCTCGCCATCATCAGCAACCTGTTCCACGACGCCCGCCAGCGCTCGCAGGCCATCGGCATCTTCGCGGCCACCTTCGCCGCCGGATTCGCGGTCGGCCCGGTCGTCGGCGGCCTGCTGCTCAGCCGCTTCTCCTGGGGCTCGGTCTTCCTCATCAACCTGCCGGTCGTGGTGCTGTTCCTGGTCTTCGCGCCGGTGCTGCTGCGCGAGGTCCGCACCACCAACCCCGGCAAGGTGGACGCCCTCAGCGTCGTCCTGTCCGCCGTCGGCATCCTGCTGGCTGTCTTCTCGGTCAAGACGGCCGCCGCCGAGGGCCTCTCGCTCGTCCAGGTCGTCACCGGCGTCGTCGGCGTCGGGCTCCTGGTGTGGTTCGTGCGCCGCCAGTTCGACCTGGAACACCCGCTGCTCGACCTGCGGCTCTTCAAGGACCGCGTGTTCACGGTGGCGATCCTCACCGGCCTGCTGACCCTGGTCGCCTGGGCCGCCGCCGGCTACCTCAGCGGCATCTACCTCCAGTCGGTGCTCGGCTACAGCGTCTTGGCGGCGGCCCTGCTCGCCCTGCCCGGCGCCGCCGTCCTGACCGTGGTCTGCATCCGGACCAGCACCATCGCCGAGCGGATCGGCACCCGGAACGCGCTCATCGCCTCCCACTTCTTCATGGGCGTCGGCCTGCTCCTCCTGCTGCTGACGACCACCGAGCACGGCGTGGCGGCGTTCATCGCCTCCACGATCATCGCCGGGGTCGGCTACGGCCTCTCCTTCAGCCTGGTCGCCGACACCGCCGTCGCCGCGGTGCCGCCGGAGCGCGCCGGTTCGGCCGCCTCGCTCGCCGAGACCAGCAACGAGCTGGGCAACGCGCTGGGCATCTCGCTGCTCGGCTCGCTCGCGGCGGTCTGCTTCCGCCTGTTCGGCCCCGACGTGGCGGGCACCCTCGACGAGACGCTGGACAAGCCGGGCCTCTCCCCCGCCCTGGTCGCCGAGGCCGAGGAGGCGTTCCTCACCGGTCTGCACGTGGCGGTCGGCGTGGCGAGCGTGCTCTGCCTGGCCCTCGGCGTCCTCGCCGTGCGCTGGATCCCGAAGGAGCGCAAGGACGAGCCCGCCGAGGCGGAGTCGCTCACGGCCGCCCCGTAACGCGTCACGCGTCCCGCGCGGACACTCCCGGCCCTGCGGACCGGCCCCTCGTCGACGGGGGCGGAACGCAGGGCCGAGTCGTGCGCGCGGTCAGCCGCCGGCGGGACCCGAGCGGCCGGGGGCGGGGTCGGGACCGGGGCCGGTCACGAAGCCGATCCCGGCTCCGGAGCCGAAGCCGATCCCGGTGTCGGGGCCGGCCCCGACACCGGCCCCCTGGCCGGTCCGGAAGTCGACCCGGAACGCCTGCTCGCCCTCCTGCGTCCCGACCACCCGCACCGCACCAGGCTCGGGCAGCGGCTCGGCCGTGAGCCAACAGGGGCGGTCGAACTCGACGTAACGCTGGTACGCGGCCTCGATCACGAGGGGCTCGAAGGGCGCCGGGGCCCGCAGGGCGCGCGCCGCCTGGTCGGCCGCCTCCAGCAGCGCGAGTCCGGGCACGTGGTCGACGGGGTGGTCGAAGAGCAGCCGGTCCCCCGGGTCGTTGCGCAGCAGCCAGCGGCCGGGGCGGTCGCCGGCGGCCAGCGCCACCTCCCCCGGGGAGGCGCGCCCGACGAGCCGGGGGTCCACCGGCTCCGGTATCTCCCAGGCGCCCCACTCCAGCTCCCGCCGGGGGCCGCGGAGCCGGGCGTAGACCCGCTCCGATATCCAGGCGAACGTGCTCTCGGCGCGGGCCAGGATACTTGCACCCGAAAGGATCTCGAAGCTCATGTGCAGTGTTCCGGCCGTCCGTCGGCCGGACCCGCCGGCGCGCACCGCGACCCGGACCTCCAGGGCCGCGCACCGCCCGCGGGGCAGCCGCAGACCGGGGGCCACGGACAGGTCGAGGGCGCTGAGCATGGTCTGGTGGGACAGCGGGACGCCGTACGCGGCATGGGCGACGACCAGCCCCGACTGCCGTACGGTCTGGGCGAGTATCCGCGGGTCGTACGGTAAGTCGCCCTGGACCGCGGGCCATCTGACGGCCAGGACGACCTGGTGCTCGGAGCGGCGCTCCCAGCCGGTCACGAGCAGGTGTTCGGGACGCCGCAGGTGCGCGCAGGCGCCCAACGAGGGCGCGGCGGGCGGCAGGGGCGGGCATGGGGTGAGAGTGGTTTCGGTCATAAGTAAATGTAGACCCAAGCAACAGTAAAGGGGAGCCCGTCTCCCCTCCCGGGCTTCCCGGACCCCGTCCCGGACGCCCTCCCGCCCCCGCCGGAGGGGCCTCGCCGCAGACGAACGCCTTGTCAGTTTTGGCGCGAATGTGCGGTCGCCCCGGAAGCGCGCCGTATAAAGAAACCGGACGGAAGTCCTCTTTCTCTGCGGCAGGGGGTCACGGCGCACGATGGGGAACCTGCGGGAACACGGGAGCGCGGGGGTCGGGCGGGGGTCGGCGGGGCTCGATCCGGAGTCCTTACGCCGCCTGTTCGGCTCGCTGCAGCGCAACGGGCAGCGGGTGAAGGCCGAACAGTACGTGCGCGGGCTGCTGTCGGTGGCCGGGCGCAAGACGCTGCGGAGCCTGGCGGCCCAGTTCGACGGGGCCTCGGCGCAGCAGAGCGTGCACCACTTCATCACCAGCTCCCCCTGGGAGTGGACGCCGATCCGGCACGCGCTGGCCCGGCAGGCGCAGCGGACGCTGGCCCCCGAGGCGTGGGTGATCCGCTCGACGCTGATCCCCAAGGCGGGCCCGCACTCGGTCGGCGCCGACCCCCAGCGCACCCCGCTGGGGACGGTCAACGGGCAGCGGGCGGTGGGCACCTGGCTGGCCTCGGAGCGCCTGGCGGTGCCGGTCGACTGGCAGCTGTGCCTGTCCGCCCGCTGGACCGCCGATCCGCTGCGCGAGCGGGCGAGCGTCCCGCCGGACGCCACCGCCTGCGGGGTCGAGGAGGGCGTGCGCCGGGCCGTGGCGGCCCTGACGGAGATCCGCTGCACGGCGAGGCTGCCCGTCGTCGTGGACGTCCCGGAGGCGGACGGGACGGCGGTGGCGCGCTCGCTGGCGGCGACGGGGCTGCCGTTCCTGGTGCGGATCGATCCGGCGGCGCCCGTACGGCTCGACCGCTCCGTGCTGCCCCGGTACGGCGATCTGCAGCGCACGGCGGGCGAGTTGGCGGAGTCGCTGCCCTATCTGCGGCAGCGGGTGGACCCGGGCGACGGGCGGACCACGGCCGCGGCGGTGCCGGTGGTGGTGGCGCGGCCGGGGCGGCAGGCCCTGACGCTGCTCGGCGAGTGGCACCCCGGCGGGCGCCGGCTGTGGCTGAGCAACCTCTCCTCCTCGCTGCTCGTGCCCGCGCTGCGGCTCACCCGGATGCCCCGGGTCGTGGAGCGGGACTCCGCCGAGATAGCGGACGGGGTCGGGCTGCGGGACTTCGCCGGGCGCTCGTTCCCCGGCTGGCACCGGCACATCACGCTGGCCTCGGTGGCCCACCTGGCGGTCGCGACGGCCCGCGACCGGGCCCGGCGCGGGACGGCGGCGGTGATGTCACCCACATCAACGGGACTACCGTTCGGTAACCTGACACTCTCCTCCTGCTCGTGATGGATCACCCCGCCCGCCGCCCCCTACTGTCAGCCCGGGCTCACCCCGTGCTCCTGTTCGATCACCGTGGATGCTCGCGAGCGCGGGCTGGATCAGTAGTGAGGAGATTCATGCTCAGCCTCGACCCGCGTCCCCCCGCTCCGACGCGAGGGACCCACCCCGCCCCCACATCCGTCCCCGGCCTCGCCCCCGCTCCCTCCCCGTCCCCTTTCCCCTTCCCCTCCGGCACCCACGACGCCGTGCTCTCGGAGTTCTCCTCGACGCTCTTCACCTCGCTGTCCCGCAACGACCAGTGCAGGAAGGCCGTCCAGTACCTGCGGGGCCTGCTGGAGACCCCGGGCCGCAAGTCCGTCCGGAACATCGCCGCCCTGCTCGGCGAGCAGGCGTCCGAGCAGAACCTCCACCACTTCATCTCGGCCTCCACCTGGGACTGGATCCCGATCCGCCGGGCGCTCGCCGACCACTGGGTGGACGCCCGCCCGCCGCAGGCATGGGTGGTGCAGCCGGTCATCATCCCGAAGACCGGCCGCCACTCGGTCGGCGTGGACCGGCACTTCTTCCCGACCCTCGGCCAGATGCTCAACGCCCAGCGGGCGGTGGGTGTCTGGGCCGCCTCGGACACCACCAGCACCCCGGTGAACTGGCGCCTCCACCTGCCCCAGGCGTGGCTCAAGGACGACCTGCGCCGCAGCCAGGTGGCGATCCCCGACGACGTCCCCGTGGAGACCCTCAGCGAATCCGTGGTCGAAGCCTGCCTGGAGGCCGTCACCCGCTGGCAGTTGCCCGTGCGCCCCTTCGTCCTCGACTCCTGCGAGGTGCACGCCGTCCCCATCTTCGAGAAGCTGCACGCCACCGGGATGCCGCTGCTCGTCAGCGTCTGCGAGGACCAGCCCCTCACCGTCGCCGACCCCGCGCTGCCCGGCGCCGGGCGCGCCCCGCTCACCGCCGAGCAGATCATGATGACGGCGAAGGACTTGCGGCGCCCGGTCACCCTCGCCTCGCCCGATCCGGGCGGCGCGCCCCGCACCCACTGGGCCGCGACCGTACGGGTCACCGGGCCGGCCCTGCCCGGCGCCCCCTCCGGCCGGGGGGAGGTGCTGCTCCTCGGCGTGGGCGAGGAGGGCGGCCGCTGGCCGGCCAAGCTGTGGCTGACCAACCTGACGGCGGCCCCGCCCGCCTCCCTGGTGCGGCTGACCAGGCTCGCCGACCGGGTGGACCGGGACTTCACCGAGATCGCCGACCGGGTCGGCATCCGGGACTTCTCCGGGCGCTCCTTCGGCGGCTGGCACCGCCACATCACGCTCGCCTCGGCCGCCCACGCGATCGTCGCCCTGGCCAGGAGCGACGCCCACGCGCGCACCGCCTGACCGGCACCGCCACCACAGGCACCACTCCCCCGCACACGAGCACGCACACGAACGCACGCGCGCACGCGCACCGCTTTCCCCGCGACCGGCGGGCCGACGGTTTCCCCACCGTCGGCCCGCCGGTCTCTTCTTGTGCCCGCGCCATTCAACTAGCGCACCGTCACACGCACTTGACATATCCACGGCCACTTGACGGATAGCGCGTCACCTGACGGATACCGCCCCCGTTTCCCCCGGCGCGCCGAAATCCATCGGACGATCGATCACGAGCGGGAATTCGCGCCCTGCCCTTTTCTCTCTCTTCTCTCCTCCGCTCTCCCCCTCTCTCCCCCTCCTTTCTCTTTCCCTTCTTCGCGTCCCGCATCGCCGTATGCCGCCGCGCGATTGGAGAATCCGATGGACGACGCCCTGCTCGACATTCGTTATGAGACCGCGTTACAGCAGCCTCCGTGGGAGGACGAGTCCCACGTGCTCCGGGTACGCAAGGAGCTCGCCACCCTGCCGCCGCTCGTCGCCGACGAGGACGTGCGCACCCTGCGCTCCATGCTGGCCCGGGTCGCGGCGGGCGAGGCCCACATCGTGCAGGCGGGCGACTGCGCCGAGGACACCGCCGAGTCCACCCCGGGCCACGTCGCCCGCAAGGCGGGACTCCTGAACGTGCTCGCCGGGCAGCTCCAGATGGCCACGGCGAGACCGGTCGTCCGGATCGGCCGCATGGCCGGCCAGTACGGCAAGCCGCGCTCCAAGCCCACCGAGCGGGTCGGCGACCTCGAACTCCCCGTCTTCCGGGGCCACATGGTCAACAGCCCCGAGCCCGACCCGGAGTCCCGGCGGCCCGACCCCGACCGGCTGCTGTCGGGGTACGAGGCAGCCCGCCGGGTGATGGCGGGCCTCGGCTGGCTCGACGCCCCCGGCCGCACCCGCATCGGCGCGCCCGTGTGGACCAGCCACGAGGCGCTGCTGCTCGACTACGAGGTCCCCATGCTGCGCCGCCGGTCCGACGGGCGGCTGCTGCTGACCTCCACGCACTTCCCGTGGATCGGCGACCGCACCCGGCAGCTCGACGGCGCCCACGTCGCCCTGCTCGCCGAGGTCGTCAACCCGGTGGCCTGCAAGGTCGGGCCGGACATGACCCCCGAGCAGCTGCTGGCCCTGTGCGAGCGGCTCGACCCGGAGCGGGAGGCGGGCCGGCTCACCCTGATCGCCCGGATGGGCGCCGGGAACGCCGCCGAGCGGCTGCCCTCGCTGGTCGCCGCCGTCCGCGCCGCCGGGCACCCGGTGATCTGGCTCACCGACCCGATGCACGGCAACACGGTGAACACGCCCTCGGGCCTCAAGTCCCGCTATCTGGAGACGGTCGCCCGCGAGGCCGACGAGTTCCGGGACGCGGTCGCCGCCGGCGGCGGGGTCGCGGGCGGGCTGCACCTGGAGACCACCCCCGACGACGTCACCGAGTGCGTGCTGAACCCCTCCGAGGTCGACCTCGTCGGCACCCGCTACACGAGCTGCTGCGACCCGCGGCTCAACCCGGGCCAGGCCCTCTCCGTGGTCTCGTCCTGGTGGACGCCCGCCCACGCGGCCCGGCCCGCGGCCGCGTAGCCGCGCCGGGGACGGCCGCGCGGACCCCCCGTGCCGCCCGGCCGTCCCCGGCCCCCGGGCCCCGAGGACCAAGCCCCAGGCCCTGGTTCCGGCCCCTCCCTCCTTCGCACCCACCCCTCCCCTCAAGGAGAGAACAGCCATGGCGGGCATACCCCCCATCGAGCCGTACGCGCTGCCGACCGCGGACGAACTGCCCGGCAACACCGCCCGCTGGTCCGCCGACCCGGACCGCGCGGTGCTGCTCGTCCACGACATGCAGCGCTACTTCCTGCGCCCCTTCCCCGCCCCGCTGCGCGAGCCGCTGGTGCGCAACGCCGCGCTGCTGCGCGAGCGGGCCGTCGCGACCGGGATGCCGGTGGCGTACACGGCGCAGCCCGGCGGGATGGACGACGGGCAGCGCGGGCTGCTCAAGGACTTCTGGGGTCCCGGGATGCGCGTCGACCCGGCCGACCGGGAGGTGGTGGAGCCGCTGGCGCCGGGCCCCGACGACGAGGTCTTCACCAAGTGGCGCTACAGCGCCTTCTTCCGCTCCGGTCTGCTGGAGTGGATGCGCGAGCGGGGCCGCGACCAGCTCGTGGTGTGCGGCGTGTACGCGCACGTCGGCGTGCTGATGACGGCGGTCGAGGCGTTCACCAACGACATCCAGCCGTTCTTCGTCGCCGACGCGGTGGCCGACTTCTCCGCCGCCTACCACCGGCAGGCGCTGGTGTACGCGGCCGAGCGCTGCGCGGTCGTCGCCACCACCGGGGACGTCCTCGCCCAGCTCGGGGCCGCTCCGGCCGCCCGGACGGCGGGGGCGAGCGCATGAGCACGACGCCCTTCGACCCGCTGGCCGCCGTCCTGGCCGCCGACCCGCCGCCGTACGCCCTGCTGCACCGGCCCGAGAGCGCCGGGGACGGGACCGTGGACGTCCTGCTGGGGCGGATCTCCACCCCCAGGACGCTCGCCGACCTGCCGCTCCCCGAGGGGGCGCCGGAGCCGGGCGACGGTCCCCGGCACGAGCTGCTGACCCTCGTCCCGTACCGGCAGATCACCGAGCGCGGCTTCGCGGCGCCCGACGACGGCGAGCCGCTGATCGCGATGAGCGTCACCGAGCAGGCCGCCGTCCCGCTGGACGAGGTGCTGCGGCGCCTCCCCGACCTGCCGATCGACCTGACGGGCGGCGACTTCGACGTCCCGGACGACACGTACGCGGCGACGGTGCGGCGGGTCATCGCGGACGAGATCGGCACCGGCGAGGGCGCGAACTTCGTCATCAAGCGGTCGTTCGTCGCCGACATCACCGGCTACACCCCGCACAGCGCGCTGTCGTTCTTCCGGCGCCTGCTGCGCGGCGAGTCGGGCGCCTACTGGACCTTCGTCGTGCACACCGGCGAGCGGACCTTCGTCGGCGCCACACCAGAGCGGCACATCAGCGTCCGCGGCGGCAACGCCGTGATGAACCCGATCAGCGGCACCTACCGCTATCCGGCCGGCGGCCCCGTCCTGCCCGAGGTGATGGACTTCCTCTCGGACCGGAAGGAAGCCGACGAGCTGTTCATGGTCGTCGACGAAGAGCTCAAGATGATGGCCCGGATCTGCGCGGGCGGCGGGCGGGTGGTGGGCCCCTACCTGAAGGAGATGGCCCGCCTCGCGCACACCGAGTACTTCATCGAGGGGCACACCGAGCTGGACCCGCGCGAGATCCTGCGCGAGTCGATGTTCGCCCCGACGGTCACCGGCAGCCCGCTGGAGAGCGCCTGCCGGGTCGTCGAGAAGTACGAGCCGGAGGGCCGCGGCTACTACAGCGGCGTGGTGGCGCTGATCGGGCGGGACACTTGGGGCGAGCGGTCGCTGGACTCCTCGATCCTCATCCGCACCGCCGACATCGACCGGGCCGGCCGGGTGCGGATCGGGGTGGGCGCCACCCTCGTGCGGCACTCCGACCCCGACTCCGAGGTGGCCGAGACCCGGGCCAAGGCGGCCGGACTGCTCGCCGCGCTGCGGGAGTCCGGCCCGGCCGGGGCCGCCGGCACCGGGGCGGGCACGCCCGGCTTCGACCACCACCCCGACGTGCGCGCCGCGCTGGAGAGCCGCAACGGCACCCTGGCCGGCTTCTGGTTCACCGGCCACGCCGAGCGGTCCCGGCCGGTGCCCGAGCTGACCGGGCGGCGGGTCCTCGTGGTGGACGCCGAGGACACCTTCACCTCGATGATCGACCACCAACTGCGGTCACTGGGGCTTGAGGTGACGGTCCGTCGCTTCGACGAGCCGTACGCCTTCGAGGGCCACGACCTGGTGGTGATGGGCCCGGGCCCCGGCGACCCGAGGGAGCTGACCCACCCGAAGATCGCCCACCTGCGCGGGGCCGTCGACACCCTGCTGGCCGAGCGCCGCCCCTTCCTCGCGGTCTGCCTCAGCCACCAGGTGCTGAGCCTGCGCCTCGGCCTCCCGCTGGCCCGCCGGGACGTGCCCAACCAGGGCGTCCAGCAGGAGATCGACTTCTTCGGCGCCCGCGAACGCGTCGGCTTCTACAACACGTTCGCCGCACGCAGCGCCGGGGACGAGTTCGACCGCCCTGGTGTGGGGCTCGTCGAGGTGAGCCGCGACCCGGTCACGGGCGAGGTGCACGCGCTGCGCGGGCCGCACTTCGCGTCGATGCAGTTCCACGCCGAGTCGCTGCTCACCGAGGACGGGGTGCGGCTGTCCGGCGGGCTGCTGCGGGAGGTGCTCGGCGCCCGGCGCTGACACCCCGGACGCCGGCGGCCGCGGCGGGAGCTCCCTCACCCCCGCCGCGGCCGCCGCGCGCTCAGCCCGCCGTGCGGGCCATCCACGCCTCGACCTCGTCGGCGGTGCGCGGCAGGCCGGCGGACAGGTTCTCGTGCCCGTCGGCGGTCACCACCAGGTCGTCCTCGATGCGGACGCCGATGCCGCGCCACTCCTCGGGCACGGTCAGGTCGTCGGGCTGGAAGTAGAGCCCCGGCTCGACGGTGAGGACCATGCCGGGCTCCAGGACCCCGTCCACGTACTCCTCGTTGCGCGCGTGGGCGCAGTCGTGGACGTCGAGGCCCAGCATGTGGCCGGTGCCGGCCATGGTGAAGCGGCGCTGGAGGCCGAGCTCGTACGCGCGGTCGGCGGGGCCCTCGATGAAGCCCCACTCGACCAGCTTCTCCGCCAGGTAGCGCTGCGAGGCGACGTGGAAGTCACGGTAGGCGGCGCCCGGCTTCACGGCGTCGAAGCCCGCCTGCTGGGCCTCGTACACCGCGTCGTACGCCTTGCGCTGCACCTCGGTGAAGGTGCCGCTGATGGGCAGGGTGCGGGTGACGTCGGCGGTGTAGAGGCTGTGCGTCTCCACACCCGCGTCGAGGAGCAGCAGGTCGCCGGGGCGGACCGGGCCGTCGTTGGAGGTCCAGTGCATGATCGTGGCGTGCTCGCCGGCGGCGGCGATGGTGCCGTAGCCGACGTGGTTGCCCTCCAGGCGGGCCCGGCGGTAGAAGGTGCCCTCGATCCAGCGCTCGGAGGTGGCGATCGCCTTGGACAGCTCGCGGATGACGTCGTCGAAGCCGCGCACCGTGGAGTCCACGGCCCGGCGCATCTCGCCGAGCTCCCACGCGTCCTTGACCAGCCGCAGGTCGCTCAGGACCTCTTCCAGCTCGTCGTCGCGGTCCTCGTCGGTGGTGACGGCGGCCTCCAGGGCCGGGTCGAGCTCGCGGACGATCCGGGTCGGGACCCCGGTGCCGGCGGCCAGGTCGGCGGCGAGCCCGCGCACATCGCGGCAGGGCAGGCCGAGGACCCGCTCGGACTCGGCGAGCGAGCGGCGGCGGCCCATCCAGAGCTCGGCGTGGTAGCCCAGCCAGAACTCGTCGCTGTCCCGGCCGTCGCGCGGCAGCGTGTACAGGACGGCGTCGTGGCCGCCCGCCTCGCGGGGCTCCAGCACCAGCGCGCACTCGCGGGCCTGGTCGCCGGTCATGTGCACGTAGCCGGTGTACGGGCGGAAGGGGTACGTGTCGTCGTTGGAGCGGACCTTGAGCCTGCCCGACGGGATCACCAGGCGCTCGCCGGGGAAGCGGGCGGACAGCGCCTCGCGGCGGCGGGCCGCGTAGGGCGCCTGCTCGTCCGGCGCGAGGTCGCGCCGCTCCGTGTCGGCCCAGCCCGTGCGCATCAGCGCGGACAGTTCCTCGGAGATGCCGTCGTACAGACCGTTCTTCCGGCCCTTGGCCACGGTGTGTCCCTTCGTCGCGGTGGGTGCTGGTCGTGCCGGGGCGGCGCGGGGCGGGGCGCGCCCCGCCCCCGTTCGCCGGGGCGCGCCCGTGCCGCCGTGCCCGGCGTCGTGGTGGACGGTAGTGGCCCGGGGCGGGTGTCGGGGCCGGAGCGTGCCACTGGCACTGATCGGCCATCGTGGGGCGGGGAGGACCGATAATGCGAGGCATGACGAACGCGCGACTCGGCGAGGCACTGCGGCTGCTCGGCATCGACGAGGCGGCGGTGCGGGTCTATCTGGCGCTCCTGGAGCGGGCGCCCGCGCCGCTGGGCGAGATCGGGAGCGCGGCGGGGCTCGGCGGCGCGGCCCTGGCCGCCGCGTACGACGGGCTGGTCGAGGCGGGGCTCGCGAGCAGCGCCGAGGGCGCCGGGGACGTGGTCGCGCCGGTGCCGCCCGCGGCCGGCCTGGAGATCCTGGCCCGGCACCGGGCGGCGGAGCTGGAGGAGTCGCGGATCGCGGTCGGCGGCGCCTTCGACTCGTTCCGGCGGCACCGGCTGGCCGCGTACAACGACGATCTGGTGGAGGTCGTGACCGGCGAGGCGATCGGGCAGCGGATGCGGCACGCCTGGGCGAGCGCCCGGGAGCAGATCCGGCAGTTCGAGTCGCCGCCGTACGTGCCGCTGGTCAGCGTCACGGAGGACTCGCTGGCGACGCTCGCGCGAGGCGTGCGGCAGCGGGTCGTGTACGCGCGGGAGTCGCTGGAGCACCCCGGGCACCTGAAGGAGGTGATCGAGCCGTGCATCGAGGCCGGGGAGCAGGCCCGGGTGCTGCCGTCGGTGCCGGTGAAGCTGCTGATCATCGACGAGGCGTACGCGCTGGTGTCGCTGTCCATCCGGGAAGCGGACGTGGTGAACACGATGCTGGTGGTGCAGCCGTGCGGGCTGCTGTCGGCGCTGGTGGCGCTGTTCGAGCAGTCCTGGCGGGACGCGCTGCCGTTCCACGGCCACGACTCGCGGCCGGGCGGCCTCGCCCCGTCCGACCGGCGGCTGCTGCGGCTGCTGGCGGGCGGCGCGGGCGACGAGGTGATCGCCCGCGAGCTGGGGATCAGCCGCCGGACCCTGTTCCGGCGGCTGCAGGTCCTGATGGCGCGGCTGGGCGCGGCGAACCGCTTTCAGATGGCGTTGCAGGCGCAGCGGTCCGGGTGGTTGTAGGCGGGGGTGGGGGCGCGGGGCGCGGCGCTGGGCTGGGCTGGGCTGGGCTGGCGTACGGGCTGGGCTGGGCGTACGGGTCGGTCAGGCGTACGGGCCCGTCAGGCGCCGAGCCGGTCAGCCGTCCGGCCCGGCGGCCTCCGGCCCGGCCGCGTCGCGTTCGAGGACCAGGCGGGTGAGCGCGACGCGGCTGGACAGGCCCAGCTTGGCGAAGATGTGGCGCAGGTGGCTGTCCACGGTGTGCGGGGAGAGCGAGAGGCGCGCCGCCGCCTCCCGGTTGGTGAGGCCGTCCGCGACCAGCCGGGCGACGGTGACCTCGGAGCGGGTCAGCCGGCTCCAGGCGAGGGCGGCGAGCGGCGACGGGCCGGGCGCGGCCGGGACGTCCGGGGTCCTGCCGAGGCGGGCGGCGATCCGGTCGGCGTCCCCGCGCGGGCCCGCCGCCGCGAACAGCTCGTGGGCCTCCCGGCTCGCCTCGGCGGCCTCGGTCCCGTGTCCGGCGCGCCGCAGCGCCGCGCCCAGGTCCTCCAGGGCGGCGGCGCGCAGCGGTACGCGGGGGCTCTCCCGGTACGCGTCGGCGGCGGCCCGCAGCGGGGCCGGGTCCCCGGCGAGCAGCCCGCGCGCGTGGCGGGCGGCGGCGGTCAGCGAGGCGTGGCCGGGGTTGCGGAGGGCCAGCGCCCCGACCGCGTCGGCGACGCGCCCGGCGAGCGCGCGGTCCCCGGCGCGCAGGGCGAGCCGGACGGCGCGCGGGGCGGCGCCGGGCTCCCGGGTGAGGAGCGGCGCCCGCTCCGGCAGGCCGTCCAGGAGCGGCGCCAGGGCCTCCAGGGCCCGCTCGGGGCGGCCCTCGGCCTCCCGCAGCAGCGCGGTGCACCAGGCCAGGTCCTCGGTGCGGGACCCGATGCCGTCGGCGTCGAGCCGCCGGGCGGCGGCGAGGCGGGCGCGCGCCGCCGCCGGGTCGCCCGCGTGCAGGGCCAGCCGGGCGAGGGTGGTGAGCAGGGGGACGCCCATGGCGAGGGTGGTGAGCCGTTCGGCGGTCCGCAGGCCCGCCTCGGCCTCGGCGAGGGCGTCGTCGAACCGCCCGCGGGCCAGCCACAGTTCGGCCCGGTGGTAGTGCCACAGGGGCCCTGACCAGGCGGTGCCGAAGCGGTCGGCCTCGCGCTGCCCGTACGCGTAGACGGCGGCGGCCTCGGTGAGGCGGTCGGCCGCCGTCAGGGCGGCGCCGAGCCAGAGGCGGGGGTGGAGCTGGGCGGCCTCGCCGCCGTGCTCGTCGGCGGTCCCGACGGCCTCTTCGGCGAGGGCGACGGCGGCGGCGAGGTCCCCGGCGGCGTGGGCGGCCATGCTGCGGGCGGCGGTGCCGAAGACCGCCGAGGGGTGTTCGGCGGCGCTGCGGGCGAGCCGCACCGCGCGCTCGGCGGCGCGGTCCGCCTCGCCGGGTCCGCCCGCGTTGAGCAGGGCGTGGGCCTGTACGGCGAGCACCCGGGCGCGGACCGCGTCGGGCACACGGGGCAGGGCGAGGGCCCGTTCGGCGCAGCGGACGGCGGCGCGGTCCCGCCCGGCGTGCTTGAGGGCGGCGGCCAGCCCGTACAGCAGCGTGGCCTCGGTCTCGGGGGGCGCCCCGGCCGCGAGCACGGTCTCGCCGAGCTCCCGCGCCTCGGCGATCCGCCCGGCGGCGGCGAGCAGGCCGACTGCCTCGGCGGCGAGCGGCGGGTGGCCGGGGTGGCCGGCGCCGAGCGCGGCGAGGGTGCGCAGGGCCAGGTCGGCGGCGGTGCTCGGGGAGGTGCGGGCGAGCTCGGTGACGGTGGCGCGCAGCGCCTCGACGGCCGGGCCGGTCCAGCGGGAGCCGCCGCGCAGGAGGTGTTCGGCGACCTCGGCGGCGGGGCGGCCCTCGGCCCGCAGCACGGCGACCGCCTCGCGGTGCAGCACCTCGCGGACGGGACCGGGGAGGGCGGCGAGCACGGACTCGCGGATCAGGTCGTGCCGGAAGGCCAGTTCGGGGCCGCTCTCGACGAGCACGTCCAGCCGCAGCGCCTCCTCGGCGGCGGCGACGAGCGCGACGGCCGGGCGGCCCCAGAGCCCGGCGGCCTCGTGCAGCGTGAACGGCCGCCCCAGGACGGCGCCCGCCCGCAGCAGCCGGTGGGCGTCCTCCGACAGCCCGCGCAGATGCCGCCGGACGGCGTCGGGGAAGCCGGGCGGGAGCCCGGGGGCGGGTGGGGGTACGGGGGCGGGCGGGGGTACGGGGGCGGATGGGAGCGCCTGTACGGATGGGAGCGCGGCGGACCCGGCGGACGCGAGCCCGGCAGACCCGGCAGACCCAGCGACGGGCCGCCCCCCGCCCGCCAGCGCCTCCACCAGGAACGGATTGCCCCCGCACCGGTCGGCCAAGGCCAGGAGTTCGGGGTCGGGTTCGGTGCCGAGGAGGTCCCGGCACAGGGCGTGGACCGACGCGGGGTCGAGGGGGCCGGGGACGAGGTGTCCGGCGCCCTCCTGGAGGAGCAGGTCCACGGCGCCGCGCCCGGGGGTGCCGGACGGCGTGGTGCGGGCGGCGAGGAGCCACAGGACGGGCGAGGTGCGCAGCGAGGGGACCAGCAGGCGCAGGGCGAGGGCGGTGAGTTCGTCGGCCCACTGGACGTTGTCGAGGGCGATCAGGAGCGGGCCCCGGGCGGCGTGGTGTTCCAGCAGCCCGCCGATCCGGTCGACGAGCGCGAAGCCGGGCGCGGCGTGGGCGGCGAGCCGGTCGAGCCCGGCGACGGGCCGGGGGGCGCCGTTCCCGAGGGCGCCGAGCAGGGTGCTCAGCGGGGCGGCGTGGTCGAGTTCGGTGGCGCGGCCGGCGGCGGTGGCCAGGCCCCGGTCGGCGGCGCCGGCGAGGGCGGCGGTCAGCAGCCGGGTCTTGCCGATGCCGGGCGGGCCCTCGACGACCAGGCAGCCGCCGGTGTCGGACACGACGGCGTCGAGTGCCGTGCGGACACGGGACAGTTCGGCGTCCCTGCCGATCATGCGTCCCCCGGGCATCCGCGTGTCCTCCCCCGCCTCGCGCCCCACGCTACCGGCCGCCCCCGCCGGGCGGCGCCCGGCTTTCCGGGCCCTCGGTGCCCGCCGGGCGGTTGGCTCGAACACGTATGGCCGGGCGGCCGGTTCGGGTCGGTCCGGGCCGGGATCCGAGATCCCGGGATCACGTGATGTGCGGCCCCGCCCCGGCCCGGGAGGCTGCGTACGCCGCCCCGGACGACCGGGGCGAGGCCCGGGAACGACGAGCGAGGGAGCGGCCGGTGGCCACCGGACAGTACGAGAAGAGCGCGACGGCCCGGGGCGGGACGGGTCCGGCGGGCGGGCGGCGGGCCCGGCTGGTCCTGGCGCTGGTGTGCGCCTGCCAGTTCATGGTGATCCTGGACTCGTCCATCGTGAACGTCGCCCTGCCCTCGGTCCGCGCGGACCTCGGTTTCACCGACACCGGGGTCGCCTGGGTGGTGAACGGCTATCTGCTCGCCTTCGCCGGGCTGTTGCTGCTCGGGGGCCGGGCGGCCGACCTGGCGGGCGCGCGGCGGGTGCTGACCGCCGGTCTGCTGGTGTTCTCGGTGTCGAGCCTCGTCGGCGGGCTCGCGCCCACGCCCGGGGTGCTCGTCGCGGCGCGCGTGGCGCAGGGCGTCGGCGCGGCGCTGACGGCCCCGGCGACGCTCGCGGTCATCCACACCCACTTCACCGAACCGGGCGCGCGGGCGCGGGCGTTCGGCGCCTGGGCCTCCTCGGGCGGCGTGGGCGGCCTCGCGGGCGCGATCGTCGGCGGGGCGTTCACGACGGGGCTGTCCTGGCGCTGGGTCTTCCTGGTCAACGTCCCGGTCGGCGCGCTGCTGGTGGCCGTGGCGCTGACGCGGCTGTCCGCCGCGCGCACGGCCCGCCGGGAGCCGGTCGACGTGCTCGGCGCGCTGACCGGCACCCTCGGGCTGGCCGCGCTGGTCTTCGGCGTCACGGGCATCGCGGACGGGGGCCGGGGCTCGGGCGCGGTCCTCGGCCCGGTCCTGACGGGGGCGGTGCTGCTGGGCGTCTTCTTGGCGGTGGAGTCGCGGGCGTCCCACCCGATGGTGCCGCTGCGGCTGTTCCGGAGCCGGGCGATCGCCACCGGCAACGCGATGCTCCTGCTCTTCGGCGGGATCGCCATCGCCCTGTGGTACTTCACCGCGCTGTTCCTCCAGAACGTCCTCGGCTTCTCCGCGCTCCAGGCGGGGCTGGGCCAGACACCCGCCGCCGTCGGCTTCATGGTGGTCGCCCGGTACGCCTCGGGGCGGCTCGCGAGCGCCGGGGTGCGCGCGCTGGTCCTGGCCGGCGCCGCCTGCTTCGTGGCGGGCTTCCTGTGGCTCTCGGCCGCCGGCCCCGGCAGCGGGTACGCGACCGGGGTACTCGGCCCCACGCTGCTGGTCTCGGCGGGCATCGGCCTGACCTTCCCCGCCCTGATGGCCGCGTCGACGGCCGGCGCCCCCGAGGAGTACGCGGGGACGGTGGGCGGGCTCGCCACCACCGCGCACCAGGTGGGCGGTTCGGTCGGCCTCGCGGTGCTGGCGACGGCCGCGGGCGCGCGAGCGGCCGACGCGGCGCCGGGCACCCCGGCCGCGGCCGCCGTGGCCGCCGGGTACCAGCTGGTGTTCCTCCTCGCGGCGGGGCTGGCCGTCGCCGTCGCCCTGATCTCCCTGCTGGTCCCGGGGCGGCCGGTCCGACGGAAGCCGGCGGAGACGCCCTAGGGTGGGGCGGACCCGCCCGCCGGGTCCGCCCGAACGAACCGCCTTCCGGCCGACGGGTCCGCCCGCCGGGTCCGCCCGACCTCGCCGAAGCCGAAGGAGCCGCGATGCGTGTCGCCCTGTTCCTGACCTGTGTCAACGACACGCTCTATCCGGACACCGGCCGGGCCGTGGTGCGGCTCCTGACCCGGCTCGGCGTGGACGTCGACTTCCCGGCCGGGCAGACCTGTTGCGGGCAGGCCCACTACAACTCCGGGTACCGCCACGAGACCGAGCCGCTCGCCCGGCGCTTCGCCGAGGTCTTCGGCGGCTACGAGGCGATCGTGACCCCCTCCGGCTCCTGCGGGGCGATGGTGCGCGAGCTGTACCCGCGGCTGGGCGAGCGGGCCCGCGCGGAGGGGCGTGGCGGCGCGCTGGCGGCGACGCTGGCGCCGGTGGTGCCGAGGACGTACGAGCTGACGGAGTTCCTGGTGGACGTGCTGGGGGTGACGGACGTCGGCGCCTGGTACCCGCACCGGGTCACCTACCACCCCACCTGTCACGGGGCGCGCGGCCTCGGGCTCGGCGACCGCCCGCTGCGGCTGCTGCGGGCGGTGCGGGGCATCGACCTGCGGGAGTTGCCGGGCGCGGAGGAGTGCTGCGGCTTCGGCGGGACCTTCGCGCTGAAGAACCCGGACGTGTCGGCCGCGATGGGCGCGGACAAGGTGCGCGCCGCCGAGTCCACCGGCGCCGAGGTGCTGTGCGCGGGCGACAACTCCTGTCTGACGCACCTGGGCGGGACGGCGGCCCGGCTGCGGACGCGCCTCCGGCCGGTCCACCTGGCGGAGATCCTGGCGAGCACGGAAGCGGAGCCCCTGGCATGAGCGGCACGTTCGTCGGGATGCCGGCGTTCCCCGAGGCGGCCCGCGAGGCCGTGCGCGACGAGCGGCTGCGCGGCAATCTGCGGCACGCCACCCACACCATCCGGGCCAAGCGGGCCGCCGCCGTCGCGGAGGTCTCCGACTGGGCGGAGCTGCGCGAGGCGGGGCGGCGGATCAAGGACCACACCCTGCGCCATCTGGACCGCTATCTGGAGCGGTTGGAGGCGGCGGTGACCGCCGCGGGCGGCACGGTCCACTGGGCGGCGGACGCGGCGGAGGCCAACCGGATCGTCACGGAGCTGGTGCTGGCGACGGGCGAGACGGAGGTCGTCAAGGTCAAGTCGATGGCCACCCAGGAGATCGGCCTCAACGAGGCCCTGGAGGCGGCGGGGATCCGCGCCTACGAGACGGATCTCGCGGAGCTCATCGTGCAGTTGGGCCGGGACCGGCCCTCGCACATCCTGGTGCCCGCGATCCACCGCAACCGGGCCGAGATCCGGGATACGTTCCGCTCCGAGATGAAGGAATGGGGCCGCCCGGCCCCGGCGGGGCTCGGCGACTCCCCCGCCGAGCTGGCCGAGGCCGCCCGGCTGCACCTGCGGGAGAAGTTCCTGCGGGCCAAGGTCGGCGTGTCGGGCGCCAACTTCATGGTCGCGGAGACCGGCACCCTGGTCGTCGTCGAGTCTGAAGGCAACGGCCGGATGTGCCTGACCCTGCCGGAGACGCTGATCTCCGTCGTCGGCATCGAGAAGACCATCCCGACCTGGCGGGACCTGGAGGTCTTCCTCCAGACGCTGCCGCGCTCCTCGACCGCCGAGCGGATGAACCCGTACACCTCGATGTGGACCGGCACGGCGGGCGACGACGGCCCCCGGACCTTCCATCTGGTGCTGCTCGACAACGGGCGCACCGACACCCTCGCCGACGAGGTGGGCCGGCAGGCGCTGCGCTGCATCCGCTGCTCGGCCTGCCTCAACGTCTGCCCGGTGTACGAGCGGGCGGGCGGCCACGCGTACGGTTCGGTCTATCCGGGGCCGATCGGCGCGATCCTCAGCCCCCAGCTGCGCGGTACGGGCAGCGCCGTGGACGCCTCGCTGCCCTTCGCCTCCTCGCTGTGCGGGGCCTGTTACGAGGTCTGCCCGGTCGCCATCGACATCCCCGAGGTCCTGGTCCACCTGCGCGAACGGGTCGTCCAGGGCGGCCCGGCGGTCCGCGAGGGGAACAAGGTCGTGCTCCGCCCGGCGAAGGGGCACGCCGCCGAACGGGCGGCGATGCGCGCGGCGCGCTGGGCGTTCGACCGGCCTGGCGTGCTGCGCACCGGCCAGCGGCTCGCGGCCCGCACCCGGCGACTGCATCCACGCACACTGCCGGGCCCCGGCCGCGCCTGGACCGAGTCGCGGGAGCTCCCGGCCGTGCCGCCGGAACCGTTCCGGGACTGGTGGGAACGGACCGAGGGCGGCCGGATCGAGAACGGCCGCCCCGAGCGGACCGGCGACGGCCGGACCGGAAGCGGCCCCGAGCGGGCCGGGGAGGAGGAGGCGGAGTGAGCGGCAGGGAGCGTGTCCTGGGCCGGGTGCGGCGGGCGCTCGCGGGGCTTCCGGAGGACTCCGTACCGTACGAGGAGGCCGTCGGGCGCGGCTATCTGCGGCGGCACGGCGAGCTGGACCCCGCGCGGACGGCGGAGCTGCTCGCGGCGAACCTGGCCGACTACCGGGCGCTGGTCCACCGCTGCTCCGCCGACGCGCTGCCCGCGCTGATCGCGGGGCTGCTGGCGGCGCGGGGCGCCCGGACGGTGCTGGTCCCGGACGGCCTCGACCCGGGGTGGCTCGCGGCGAGCGGCGCCCGGCGGGTCGCGGACCGGGCGGAGAGCACCCCGGCGGAGCTGGACCGGGTGGACAGCGTGGTCACCGGCTGCGCCCTGGCGATCGCGGAGACCGGGACGCTGGTGCTGGACGGCTCCGCGGGCCAGGGGCGGCGCCGCGTCACCCTCGTCCCCGACCACCACGTCTGCGTGGTGCGGGTCCCGGACCAGGTGGTGGCCTCGGTGCCGCTGGCGCTGGAGCGGCTGGACCCGGTCCGCCCGCTGACCTGGATCTCGGGCCCGTCGGCGACCAGCGACATCGAGCTGGACCGGGTGGAGGGGGTGCACGGCCCGCGCACCCTGGAGGTCGTGCTGGTCGGGGACGCGCCGGGAGCGCGCTGAGCGCCGCCCGGCGCGCGGGGGCGCCCGTACGGAGCGGGCCGCTTTCCCTTTCGGGTGACGGCTCACGCATCCGGCGGACGATTCCACTCATCCGGGTGTGCAGGGACGTTCCTGCACCGAATACGCCCCGGGGGCGCCCGGAGAATGGGCCGGCCGCCGGGGTGCGCCCGGCGCGCACTCCCCCCGACACCCGGAACAGAGGCGTATCCGCATGACCACCCCCCATGCCCTCGACCGCGTACGCGTCGTCTTCGAGCTCTTCGACGCCGACGGGAACGGGCACATCGAGCCCGAGGACTTCGACCTGATGGGCAGCCGCACCGTCGCGGCGGTCCCGGCGGCGGGCGACGCCGCCACCGCGCGGCTGCTCGACGCCTTCCAGCGCTACTGGAAGACGCTGGAGACCGAGCTGGACACCGACGGGGACGGACGGGTCAGCTTCGAGGAGTTCCAGGCCGTCGTGCTCTCCCCGGAGCGCTTCGACTCCACCGTCGACGAGTTCGCCGAGGCGCTCGCCGACATGGGCGACCCGGACGGCGACGGCTTCGTCGACCGGCCCGAGTTCCTCGCCCTGATGACCGCCATCGGCTTCGACGAGGCCAACATCGAGGCCCTGTTCGACGCCTTCGAGCCCGTCGAGGGCGACCGCATCCCCGTCGCCACCTGGGCCGACGGCATCCGGGACTACTACCGGCCCGAGAAGTCCGGCATCCCCGGCGACCGCCTGACCGACGCCTCGGACCGCTGATGCCCGCCGCCCCGGCGACCGCCCCCACGGTCGGCCTCGCGGTCGGCCGGGGCACCGGCGCCGAACTCGCCGAGGTCTTCGAGCGCGTCCTCCGCGCCCTCACCGCCGCGCTCCCGCACGGCGTCCGGATCGAACGCTCCCCGCGCGTCTACCACTCGTACGTCTCCCTCCGCGACGGGCACGACGTCGAGCGCATCCGCGAGCTGACGGCCGAGGACGCCGACCACTACGAGCGCTTCTGCCGCGAACTGGCCGCGGCCGGCACCCCGGCCGTCTTCCGCACCGCGGTCAACGCCCAGTCCCTGTACCTGGTCCGGCGCAGGCTGCGGGCCGTCAAGGTGGACCTGCTGGGCGAGGGGACGAGCGACCTGCTGCTCGTCCGCGACCAGGCCCAGGGCTTCTACACCGGCGAGAACCGGCACACCCCGGGCGAGGTGGTCCGCACCCTGACGTTCAGCCGGGACGTCACCGAGGCGGTCGTCCGGTACGCCCTGGAGCGGGCCCGCCGGGAGTGGCCGGACGGGGAGGCCGGACGGATCGTCATGGCGTACAAGTTCCACCTCCTCGACGGCGCCTTCGACACGTGGGTAAGCGAACTCGCCGAGCGCCTCGGGGTGCGGATCGAGGTCTTCCAGCCCGACACCGTCAACCGCAACCTGCTGGCCCACGGGCTGCCCGGGCGCACCCTGCTCATCGCCGGGAACGAGTGGGCCGACATCATGCACGTCATGCTGCTCGACCGGTTCGGCTCGGCCCGGCAGGAGAACCGGTGCACGGAGAACGTCTGCCTCGACCCCGGGGCGGCCGGCCTCGTCGAGTACCAGACCGTGCACGGCTCGGCCGACGACCTCGCCGGGCGCGACCTCGTCAACCCGGTGGCCACGGTCCGGGCCGCGGCCCTCGTCGCCGAGCGGCACTGCGGCGTACCCGGCGCCGTCGCTGAGGTCGAACGGGCCCTCGCCGCGCTGGAAGAGCGGGGTGTCGGCACGCCCGACCTCGGCGGCCGGCACACCACCACCGGCGTCGTCGACGCGCTGCTCGACGCTGTCGGCACGCCCCGGCCCGCCGCCCTGGTCGGTGAGCCGTGACGGCCCCCACGGGCACGGCGCTGGTCGTCGTGGACCTCCAGAACGACTTCTGCGCCACCCCGGTGGCCCGGGCCCGCTTCCGCGGCTCCCCCGCCGCCCTGGACGCCGCCGTCACCGGCACCGTACGGGCGGTGGAGGCGGCCCGGCGGCGGGGCGTGGAGGTCGTCTTCGTGCGCTTCCTCGGCGACCCCGCCTTCCAGGGGGAGAGCTGGCGCTCCCGCGACCTGCGGCTCGGCAAGGAGCCCAAGTGCCTGGAGGGCTCGTACGGCGCCGAGTTCACCGGCGTCGCCCCGGCGCCCGGGGAGCGCGTCTTCACCAAGCGGGCCTGCTTCGACGCCTTCCTCGCCGAGGGCTTCGCCGGGCACCTGGCCGCCCGGGGTGTCGGGCACCTCGTGCTCGCCGGGCTGTTCGCGGACGTGTGCGTGGACTCCACCGCCCGCACGGCCTTCCAGAAGGGCCTCCACCTCACCGTCCTGACCGAGTGCACCACCTCGCTCCACCTGCCGTACGACTCCGTGCTCCGCTTCATGCGGGCCGTCTACGGCGCCCGGACCACGACCGCGGACGACGCGGGTGCCTGGAGCGCGCCTTTGGGCGGGGGCGGGGGCACACCCCTGGACGGGGGCGGGGTCCTGCCCGTAGCCGGGACCGCAGCCGGAGCCGAGGCCGAGCGGGCGGCGGCCGGATGACCGCCACGGCCCGGTCCGCCGACCGGCCCACCGACCGCCCCGACGCCGACGCCGACGGCATCGGCGTCGCGGGGCCGGGCGGCGGGGTCTCGGCGGGCGTGGGCCGCACCGCGCTCCTCGTGGCGGCGGCCCGCGCCATCGAGACCCACCGCCCCGACAGCCTCGCCCGGGACCCGCTCGCCGAGCACTTCGTGCGCGCCGCGCCCGTCTCGGCCGACTGGCCGGTCCGCCCCGACCAGGTGCCCGGCGGGACCGCCGACCCGCTCTGGGGCCGCCTCGGCCGCTACTTCGGCCTGCGCACCCGCGTCCTCGACGACCACCTGCTCGCCTCCGCGCGCGCCGGGGCACGCCAGGTGGTGCTGCTCGGCGCGGGCCTGGACTCCCGCGCGTACCGGCTCCCCTGGCCGCCCGGCGCCGCCGTCCACGAGCTCGACACGGCCGGGGTGCTGGAGTTCAAGCGGCAGGTGCTCGACCGCCACGGCGCCGCCCCGACGGCGGACCGCCGTCCGCTCGCCGTCGACCTGCGGGAGGACTGGGAGCGGGCCCTGCTCTCGAACGGCTTCTCGCCCGGCCTGCCCACCGCCTGGCTCGCCGAGGGGCTGCTGCTCTATCTGCCCGCCGAGGCCGAACGGCGGCTCATCGCCACCGTGGACCGGCTGAGCGCGCCCGGCAGCACCCTCGCGTACGAGATCAAGGAGATCGCCGAGACGGCCGCCGTGCGCCGCAACCCCGTGTACACGGCGGCCCGGGAGCGGCTCGGCATCGACCTGATCGCCCTCTTCGACACCCGCCCCCGGCCCGACTCCGCCGGGGAACTCGCCCGCCGGGGCTGGCGGGTGCGGGTGCGCGGCCCGTACGAGTTCACCGCCCTGCACGGACGCGGGCCCCGCCCGGAGCCGGACGACGCCCTCGCGGTCAACCGCTGGGTCTTCGCGACGGCCACCGGTCACCGCCCCGCCCGCGCCGGCGGGAGCTGACCGCTCCCGCCCCCTCGCCGCCGGGGCCCGCCCGCCCGCCGATCGGGCGGGCCCCGGTCCGACCCGGTCGGGGGAACCTGGCCCCCATGCCGTGGCGCGGCCCCGTCCGGGTGGTACGTCGTCGGTCATGCAGCCAGCCGCACCGCCCACGGTCGCCCCGTTCCTCCGCACGGCCGCCGCCTACGCGTGGCGGCTGCTGGTCGTCGGCGCGCTCGTCTACCTCCTGTTCGCCCTGCTCGGGCGCTTCCACGAGGTCGCGGTGGCGGTCTTCCTCGGCCTGGTGGTCACCGCCCTGCTGCGCCCGGTCGCCGATCTCCTCGCGCGGCGGCTGCCCCGCGGGCTCGCCGTGGCGGTGACCCTGCTCGGCGGGATCGCGCTGGTCCTGGGCGTGCTGGCGCTGGTCGGCGAGGCGGTCGCGGGCGAGAGCTCGTCGCTGGTGCGGGAGTTCCGGGACGGCGTCGAGCGGATCGAGCGCTGGCTGCGACGGCCGCCGCTGCGGCTGAACCCGCAGGCGCTCACGGACGTCCAGTCCAAGATCGGCGACTTCCTGTCCAGCCACCGCTCCGCCCTGGTCAGCCAGGCGGTGAGCGGGGCGCACCAGGTGGTGGCGGTGCTGACCACGCTGGCGCTGGCGCTGTTCTGCTCGGTGTTCTTCATCCACTCGGGCGACCGGCACTGGGAGTGGTTCCGGGAGCAGTTGCCGCAGTCCGCGCGCGGCCGGGTGGGCATCGGCGGGCGGGCCGCCTGGCGCACGTTCACCGGCTACACCCACGGGATCGTGCTGGTGGCGGCGACCAACGCGGTCCTGGTCGGGATCGCCCTGTGGCTCCTCGGCGTACCGCTGGCGGTGCCGCTGGCCCTGCTGGAGTTCGGCGCCGCGTTCATCCCGCTGATCGGCTCACCGGTGGCGCTCGCGGTCGCGGCGGTGGTGGCCCTGGCGACGAAGGGCCCGTGGATCGCGGCGGTGGTGATCGCCCTGATCGTGATCATCGGCCAGATCGAGGGCCACCTCCTGCACCCCCTGGTGATGAGCTGGGCGGTCCGCCTGCACCCCCTGGTCGTCGCCGTCTCGGTGGTGGCGGGCTCGATCGCGGCGGGCATCCTGGGCGCGGTGGTGGCGGTGCCGCTGGTGTCGGTGGTGTGGTCGGTCCACACGGCGCTTCGGGATGCGCGCGGGGGATCGGAGGGGGCTGAGGGATCCGCCGGATCCAAGGGCGGCGTCGGGTCCAAGGGCGGCGAGGGATCCGAGGGAGTCGAGGGATCCGACGGATCCGACGGATCCGACGGATCCGAGGGATCCGAGAACGGCCCGGAGCCGGGCGGAGGACGGCCGCCGGGCCGGGGGAAGCCGGGCGAGGGACCGGCGTCCGGCCCGGAGCCGGCCTAGGAAGGCGGTCCGGCGGCGGGCGGCCCGGCGCCAGGCGGAGCGGGGCCGGACGGAGCCGGGCCGGGCGGCCCGGCGTCGAGCGGAGCGGCGTCGAGCGGCCAGGCGCCAGACGGAGCGGGCCCGGGCGGTCCGGCCCCGCCCGCCACCCGCCCGCCCCCCCCGTCAGGCACCCCCACCGCGCCCCGAAGTGGCCAGGCTCAGCACGTTCGCCCCCACCACCGCCCCGATGGCCGCCCCGTCGATCCAGCCCAGGCCCTGGCCGAGGCCGATCCAGCCGACCAGCGCCGCGAGGACCGGGTTGACGCTCATGAAGAGCCCGAACGCGGCGGGCGGCACGTGCCGCAGGGTGAAGAGGTCCACCAGATACGGCACGGCCGAGGCGAGGACCCCGGCGGCGACCGCGTAGCCGAGCGAGGCGACCGTGGGCGGGTGGCGCAGCACCACGTACAGCCCGACCGGCAGGAACGTCACGGCCGACAGCAGCGCCGCCGCCGCGCTCCCCTGGGCGCCGGGGATCCGGCGGCCGACCGTGCGGTTGAGCAGGATGTACGAGGCCCAGCACACCGCCCCGAGCAGCCCGGCCGCCATCCCGACGTAGTCGGTGGTGGGCTGCGGGCGCATCAGGGCGACGACACCAGCCGCCGCCACGACGGCGCAGACCGCGTCGATCCGGCGGCGGGTGGCGGCCAGCGCGATGGCGAGCGGGCCGAGGAACTCCAGGGTCACGCCGAGGCCGAGGCCGACCCGGTCGATCGCGGTGTAGAGGGACAGGTTCATGGTGCCGAAGACGACCGCGAGCAGCACCACCGGCCGCCACTGGTGCCGGGTGAAGCCGCGCAGCGCGGGCCGTCCGACGGCCAGCAGCACGGCGGCGGCCACGTACTGGCGGACCGCGACGACGCCGACGGGCCCGAGGACGGGGAAGGCGAGGGAGCCGGTCGCGGCGCCGATCTGGTTCGACAGGCCGCTGCCGAGCATGGCGGCGACACCGGCGGCGGAGGTGCGGGAGCCGGGCCCGGTGGGGAACGCCGACGCGGCTTCGGCGGCAGGAGCGGAGGACATGAGGCGATGGTCCGCGCCCGGCGTCCTTGCGCAAAATGCATGATCGCGTCAGATCTATACGCTGGGATCATGGATGCGGTCGGCGCCGGCGGGGATACGGGTGGTGCGGGAGGCACGGGTGGTGCGGGCGGCACGGGCGGTGCGGGCCTGGAGCTGCGGCAGCTCCGCTGCCTGGTCGCGATCGTCGACGAGGGCACCTTCACCGACGCGGCCTTCGCGCTCGGCGTCTCGCAGGCCGCCGTCTCCCGCACCCTGGCGTCGCTCGAACGGGTCCTCGGCGTCCGCCTGTTGCGCCGCACCTCGCGCTCGGTGACACCCACGGCGCACGGGATACGAGTGCTGGCGCACGCCCGCCGGGTGCTCGCGGAGGCGGACGAGCTGGTCCGGGAGGCCGCGTCCGGGCAGCGGGTGCTCCGCGTCGGCTACGCCTGGTCCGCCCTCGGCCGGCACACCCCGGCCTTCCAGCGCCGGTGGGCGGCGGCGCACCCGGGGACCGAGCTCCACCTGGTGCGGGTGAACACGGCGACGGCGGGGCTCGCGGAGGGCTCCTGCGACCTCGCGGTGCTGCGCCGCCCGCTGGAGGACCGGCGCTTCGACGCGGCGATCGTGGGGCTTGAGCGGCGGCTGTGCGTGATGGCGGCGGACGATCCGCTGGCCCGGCGGCGTTCGGTGCGGCTGGCCGACCTCAGCGGTCACACGCTGCTGATCGACCGGCGGACCGGCACCACGACGCCGGAGCTGTGGCCGCCGGACTCGCGGCCCGCGACGGAGGAGACGTACGACGTGGACGACTGGCTCACGGCGATCTCCACCGGCCGCCGGATCGGGATGAGCGCGGAGGCGACGGCGGACCAGTACCGCCGCCCGGGGGTGGTCTACCGCCCGGTGCGGGACGCCGAGCCGGTCGCGGTGCGGCTGGCCTGGTGGCGGGACGACCCGCATCCCGCCGCCCCGGCCGTGGTCGAACTGCTCACCGCCCTCTACCGGGGGGTGTGAGTACGCGCGCCCGTACGCCCCCGATGACGAGCGCGGTGCCGCCGACGACGATCCGGGGGCCGGGGCCCGGGCCGTCGAGGACGGTGGCCGTGATCCGGGCGGGGCGGCCGAGCGCGTCGCCCATGTCGACGGCGATGTCCCCGAGTCCGCGCCCGGCCAGGTGGGCGGCGAGGCAGGCGGTGCCGTTGGCGTTGGCGATGTCCTCCGGGACGCCGATGGAAGGCGCGAACAGGCGGGCGGCGAGGGCGCCCGAGGGCTCCGGCGGGGAGTGGACGTAGGCGCCGAGGAGGCCGAACCGGTCGCAGAGCTCCCGCAGCCGGTCCAGGTCGGGCGTGAGCGCGGCGAGGGCGGCGCGGGAGGCGACGGGCACCAGGATCCGCTCCCGGCCGACACCGGCCACCCGCGCGTCCGGCCCGCTCTCGCCGGGCCCGAGGCCGAGGGCGGCCGGGATCAGGGCGCGTTCGGCGGCGGTGGGCGGGCGCAGGGTGACGGGCCCGGGGTCGAACAGGCCGGTGCCCCGGTCGCCTTCGGCGCGGGCGCGGCCGGTGAGGGTGCCGTGCGCGGTGCGCAGGGTGGCGCGGTAGGGCCGGCCGGGGGCGGCGCGCGAGGCGAGCAGCACGAGGGCGGCGACGGTGCCGTGGCCGCAGCCGGGCAGCTCGCCCGCCTCGGTGAAGTAGCGGACGCGGAAGACGGGTTCGGGGCCGGAGCCGGGGACCTGCCGGACGTACACGGCGTGCGAGGCGCCGTGCCGGGCGGGCAACAGGCGACGGGCCTCGTCGTCCATGCCGCCCGTGTCGCCGGGGCCGCCTGTACTGCCCGTACCGCCTGCATCGCCCGTACCGCCCGCGTCGCCCACCTGATGGCCCGTCTCCAGGACGACGGCGGTGGGGCTCCCGCCCATGCCGTCGCGGAGGCAGGCGTGGACGAGGGTGACGTCCGGGCCGTCAGACGGCACGGGCGGTCCGCAGCCGGGCGATGGCGTCGGCCCCGTAGCCGAGCTCCGTCAGGATCGGCTCGGTGTGCTCGCCGACACCCGGCACGGCCCCCATCCGGGCCTCGACGCCGTCGAGATCGGCCGGCGGGAGCAGCGCGGGCACCAGGTCGCCACCGGGCAGGGGCACGTCGCGCCAGCGGTCCCGGGCGGCGAGCACGGGGTGGTCGAGGAAGGCGGCGATGTCGTTGACCCCGGCGTTGGCGACACCCGCCTCGTCGAGGAGGCCGCCCGCCGTCGCCGCGTCGAGTTCGGCGAACCGGGCGGCGACGAGGGCGTCGAGGGGCTCGCGGTGGGCGACCCGCAGCGCGCCGGTGGCGAACCGGGGGTCGTCGACGAGCTCCGGGCGGCCGAGGAACCGCTCGCACAGGGCGGCCCATTCGCGCTCGTTCTGCACGGAGAAGAGCACGTCCTTGCCGTCGGCGGCGGTGAAGGCGCCGTAGGGGGCGATGGTGGCGTGCCGGGTGCCGACGCGCGGGGGCTGGGTGCCGCCGTAGCGGGTGTAGTAGGCGGGCTGGCCCATCCATTCGGCCAGCGCCTCGAAGAGCGAGACCTCGACCGCGCGCGCGACGCCGGTGGTGGCGCGGGTGAACAGGGCGGTCAGGATGCCGCTGTAGGCGTACATCCCGGCGGCGATGTCGGCGACGGACACCCCGGCGCGGGCGGCGCCGTGCTCGTTTCCGGTGAGCGAGACGAGCCCCGTCTGGCACTGGACGAGCAGGTCGTACGCCTTGCGGTCGGCCCAGGGGCCGGTGGTGCCGTAGCCGGAGACCGTGCAGGCGATGAGGGAGGGGAAGCGTTCGGCGAGCGCCCGCGCGCCGAGGCCCAGGCGCTCGGCGGCGCCGGGCGCGAGGTTCTGCACGAAGACGTCGGCGCCGGCCAGCAGGCGTTCCAGGACCTCGCGGCCCGCCTCGCTCTTCAGGTCGAGGGTGAGGGACTCCTTGGAGCGGTTGAGCCACACGAAGTAGCTCGACTCGCCGTGCACGGTGGTGTCGTAGCGGCGGGCGAAGTCCCCCTCGCCGGGCCGCTCGACCTTGATCACCCTGGCCCCGAGGTCGGCCAGCTGACGGGTCGCGAAGGGCGCGGCGACGGCCTGTTCGAGGCTGACGACGGTGATGCCGGTGAGCGGGAGCGCGTCGGGGCGTGCGGTCATGGAGAGACCTCCTGGTGGTGCGGTCCTGGCGCAGCCATGACATTACGCGGTGGGGGCCGGCGCCTCCGCGGGGTAGGCGCTGCCGGAGGCGTCGCAGCGCAGGTCCCAGGTGCCGGCCGTGTCCGGTTCGTGGACCCGGACCAGGACCTTGGTCTGGTCGAGGTCGGCGGCCTTGGCCGCGGTGCAGGCGAGCTGGCTCACGGCGGCCTGCTCCAGGCGCTGGACGGCGACCGGAAGGTGCAGGTCCACCGTGTCGGGGGTGGTCCGGACTGCGGTGACCTCGCCCTTCATCGGCGGCACGAGGGTGACCAGGCCCCGCTCCCGCTCGGCCGCGGTGGGCCCTTCCAGGAGCAGGTCGACGGCCTCCTGCGGGCCGACCGGCGTGCTCGCGGTCCGGGCCGCGTAGCGCAGCCCGTAGGGCCCGACGAACAGCAGCCGCGCGTCCCGGCTCGCGGTGCCGGGCCGGTTGGCGCCGACGGCGGGCGCCCCGGCCGGCTCCGGCCCGGTCGTCGGGACGCCGCAGCCGCTGAGCAGCACGGCGAGCGGGCCGAGCAGCCCGAACAGCGCGCGGGGGGCGAGGAGTCGGCGGAGCCCGGGGGCGCGGGGGGCGAGGAGTCGGCGGAGCCCGGGGGCGCGGCGGCGCGGCCCGGGGCCCGTCCGGGCACGGCGGCGGCTCATGTCGGGTCCTCCGTGCCGCGCAGGGGCAGGGTCACCGTGAACACCGCGCCGCCCTCGGGCGCGTTGGCGGCCGTGAGGGTGCCGCCGTGAAGGCGGACGTTCTCGCGGGCGATGGCCAGCCCGAGGCCGCTGCCCTCGGAGCGGGCGCGGGCCGAGTCCGCCTTGTAGAAGCGGTCGAAGACCTGCGGCAGCACGTCCTCGGGGATGCCGGGCCCGTGGTCGGCGACCTCGATGACGAGCCGTTCGCCGTCGCGGGAGGTCCGGGCGCGTACGACGACGGGGACGCCGCCGTGCCGCAGGGCGTTGCCGACCAGGTTGGCGAGGACCACGTCCAGCCGCCGGGGGTCGAGCACCGCCCGCAGCCCCTCGGGCACGTCGACGGTGACCTGGCCTGGTGTCCAGCCGCGCAGCTGGACGGTCTTGCGGACGGCCTCGGCGAGGTCCACCTCGTCGGGGTGGAGGGCCGCGGCGCCCGCGTCGAAGCGGGAGATCTCCATCAGGTCCTCGACCATCCGGGCCAGTTTGCGGGTCTCGTCGCTGATGAGCAGGACCGCCTCCGCGGTGTCGGGGTCGAGCCGCCCGGAGGCGGCGTCCTCGTCGAGGACCTCGGTGACCGCGCTCATCGCGGCGAGCGGGGTGCGCAGTTCGTGGGAGACGTCGGCGGCGAAGCGGCGGGCGCCCGCCTCCAGCCGCCGCAGTTCGGCGTCGTCCCGCTGGAGGGCGGCGGCCATGGTGTTGAAGGTGCGGCCCAGATCGGCCAGTTCGTCGCCGCCGACGGCGTCGAGGCGGGTGTCGAGGGCGCCGCGGGCGATCCGCTCGGCGGCCCCGCGCAGCTCGCGCACCGGGCGCAGCACCCGGCGGGCGGCGAGCAGCGCCGGGACGACGGCGAGCACGAGGGCGGGCACCGCGCCCGCCTGCGCGGCGGTGACCAGCGCCGCGATGTCGGCGCGCTGCTCGTCGAGCGCGAAGGAGGTGTAGACGGCGAGCCCGGACGGGTCGCCGGCGCCACCGGCGGGGCCGGGGGCGAACAGTACGGGCATCCCGACCGCGAGCCAGGGCCGCCCGTAGCGCTCGTACCGCTGGTAGACCGCCTCGCCTCGGGCGTCCACCGCGGCCCGCAGTCCCGCCGGGAGCTCCGGGGCGTCCGGCTGCCCCGCGACCGGCGGCCCGGCGCGGTAGGCGGCCTGGGCGTGCCAGCCGCGCGAGGCGCCCGCCCGGTCGAGCTGGAGGACGACGTTGCGCAGGTCCTGGGTGGTGGGCGGGAGGGGTACGTCGGGGGCGAGCGAACCGGCCTGGGCGCGCAGGTCGCGCACGGCGGTCTCCTGGGCGCGGTCGAGGATGGCGGCGCGGGCCTGCCGGAAGGTGAGCAGGGCGGTGATCAGGGCGCTGAGGGCGGACACCGCGAGGAAGGCGATGACGAGCCGGGACCGCAGCCCCGGCCGGTGCCGGGGGCGACGGCCGGGGCGGCTGTCGGGGCGGGCGGCGTCGGCGGTGCCGGGGCCCGCCGCGTCGCGGGAGCCTGCCGCGTCAGGCGGGACCACCGCGTCAGGGGAGCCCGCCCCGTCAGGGTTCTCGGCGTCTGGGGAGCCCACGGCGTCGGCGGGGCTCACAGCGGCCCGAACCGGTAGCCGAAGCCGCGCACGGTCTGCACGTACACCGGGTGGCGCGGGTCGTCCTCGACCTTGGCGCGCAGCCGCATCACGCAGGCGTCGACGAGCCGGGCGTCGCCGTAGAAGCTGTGCTCCCAGACCTGTTCGAGGAGCTGCTGGCGGCTGAAGACCTGGCCGGGGGTGGCGCTGAGGAAGAGGAGCAGCTTCAGTTCGGAGGGGGCGAGCACGAGGTCGGCGCCGTCCTTGGCGACCAGCAGCGCGGCCCGGTCGACGGTCAGCGCGCCGTGCGTCTCCGGGCCGCCGGCCGGGCCGCCGCCGCTCCCGGCGGGCGTGCCGTCGGGCCCGCCCGGCGGCTGCGCGACGACCCGGCGCAGCACGGCCCGCATCCGGGCCTCCAGGACCTCGCCGCTGGCCGGCTTGACCACGTAGTCGTCGGCCCCGGCCTCCAGCCCGACGACCATGTCGATGTCGTCGCCGCGCGCGGACAGGATGATGATCGGGATCTGCCGGGTCTCCCGGATCCGCCGGCACACCTCCAGGCCGCTCATGCCCGGCAGCATCAGGTCGAGCAGGACCAGCTCGGGCTGCGCGCGTTCCAGGGCGAGCAGTCCGGTCTCGCCGCTGGCGGCGGTCTCGATCTCGTGGCCGCGGCGGCGCAGCGCGAGGGTGACCCCCTTCCGTACGGCGGGATCGTCCTCGATCAGCAGGACTCGTGTCATGGCTCCGGTGGCTCCGCTTTCCTGTCCGCGATCTTTCCGGGCCCATCGTGCACCCGAAAGGGACCGGAATTCTTGAACAGTGTGCTCGACGCGGATGACGAACCCTTTCGCGTCGTGTGAGCAAACGATGACGGCCGCTTTCCCCGGCATTCCGGCGTGTTTGCGTCGAGGGCATGAACGAAGAAACCGAATGCCCGAAGAAGCCGACGACGAAGACGATGACGGCGCGGTTCGGCCGCGACCGCACCCGGCTCCTCGCCGCGGTGGCGCTCGCCGGGGCGGCGCTGGCGGCGGTCGCGCTGCTGCCGGGCCGGGACACGGGCGCCGCGAAGGCGCCGGACACCCGGTCCGCCCAGCCCGGCGGGGCGTACGCCCCGGCCGGTCCCGAGGCGCCGGGCGAGCTGGACGGGCTGCCCGAGCCGACGGTGGACATGGCGATCGTCCGCGACTCCGAGGACGGGGGGAAGACGGTCAACCTGACCCTGGACGACGGCCCCGACCCGCGCTGGACCCCCAAGGCGCTGGAGCTGCTGGCGAAGCACAAGGCCAAGGCCGTGTTCTGCATGACCGGCCCGAACGCCGCCGCCCACCCCGACCTGGTCAAGAAGGTCGTCGCCGCCGGCCACCGGCTGTGCGACCACTCGATCAGCCACGACACGGCCATGGACAAGAAGCCGGTCGACTACCAGCGCAAGGAGATCCTGGACGCCAAGGCCATGATCGACACCGCCTCGGGCGGCGAACGCATCTGGTACTACCGCGCCCCCGGCGGCGCCTTCACCCCGGAGAGCCGGCGGATCGCCGCCTCGGAGGGAATGCGCAATCTCGGCTGGAACGTCGATCCCAGCGATTACGAACGGCCCGGCACCGAGCGGATCGTACGGGCCGTCAAGAGCCAGCTCGCCAAGGGCCCGACGGTGCTGCTGCACGACGGCGGCGGGAATCGCGCGCAGACGATGGAGGCGCTGGAGCAGTTGCTGCCGTGGTTCGAGGAACAGGGCTATTCCTTCAGCTTCCCGAAGGCCGGCTGAGCCCACCCGAACGACCGCCCATCCCCCTTCCCCCGATCCCCCGTTCCCTGCCCCCCCGTTCCCTGCCCCCCCTTTCCCTCTCCTCCCTTTCCGAAGGAGTCTCGTGCATTCCGTTCCTCCCCCGGCGCCCGTGCGGCCGGGTACCCGTCTGCTCGGTGTCGACGTGCTGCGGGCGCTCGCCGTCCTCGGCATGGTCTGGGCCCACTTCGTCCTGACCGGCTGGCTCTCCCCCGCCGCTCCCGGCACACCGCCAGACGCCACGCTGCTGTGGATCAACGGGCTGCTCGGCACCCGCTCGCGGGAGGTCTTCTTCCTGCTCGCCGGTGTCTCGCTCGCCCTGATGACCGGCGGCCACCGCCCCCGCACCGGCCCCGACCGGCGCACCGACACCCGCAGGGTCCTGGTCCGGTCCGGGCTGCTCCTGCTGTGCGGGCTCGCGCTCGGCTCGTTCGGCTTCGGCGATGTGCAGATCCTGCATTTCTACGCGCTGTGGCTGCTGCTCCTGCTGCCGCTGGCCCGGCTGCGGGTGCCGGTCCTGCTCGGGCTCGCCGGGGTGCTCGCCGTGGCGGCGCCGGTCTTCAAGGTCGCCGCCGAACGGGCGGGCGGCTGGGGCTTCGTCCCCGACCCGATGGATCCCGTGTTCCTGGAACTGCACCACGGCTTCGCCCTCCTCGCGCACCCGGCCGACTGGTGGCCGACCGCGCAGAACGTGCTCTTCGGCCTCGGCGGCGGCTCCCAGGACACCGTGTCCGTCCTGCCGTTCCTCGTCCTGGGGCTGGCGCTGGGGCGGCTTGACCTGCGCTCCGGGGCGACCCGTCTGCGGCTGCTCGCCGCCGGGACGGCCACCGCCGTGACCGCCGTGCTGGCCGGGCTGCTCGCCATGTACCCGCTGGGCGCCGTGGCGGCCGTACGGGCCTACCGGGAGCCGCCGCTGCCCGCCCTCCCGTCCGATGTGCCGCCCCCGCCGCCGCTGGTGCCCTGGCAGCAGCTCGTGACGCTCGGGCACCCGGGACCGGCCGAGAAGGTGCTCAGCGTCACCGAGGGCGTGATGATGCTCGGGCTCATCGCCGCGCTCCTCGGCGGGCTGCTGATCCTGCTGGACCGGCAGCCCTGGCGGGTGCTGCTCCGCCCGCTGGCCGCCTTCGGCGGCATGGCGCTGACCTGGTACGTGGGCCACTTCCTGGTCCTGAAGGCGCTGCCCGTGGCGACGGCGGGCCCCGGCCTGCCCGGCGGCCGGTCGGCGCTGGCCTTCCTGGTCTTCACGGTCCTCGCCCTCGCCGCCTCGGTGCTCTGGCGCCGTCGGCTGCGCCGCGGGCCGCTGGAGTGGCTGATGCACACGGTCACCACCCGGGCCGTGCCCCGGCGCGACCCGGCCCGGCACGCGGTGAGCGGCTCCGGGCGCGGGTCGGTCAGCGTATGACGGCCCCCGCGAGGGCGTGCAGCCGCAGGGCCAGCTGTATCTCCAGGGCGCGGGCCGGGCTCTGCCAGTCGGGGCCGAGCAGCCGGCCGATCCGCTCGATCCGCTGGGCCACGGTGTTCACGTGCACGTGAAGCTCGTCCTTCGTACGGGCCGGGCTCATCCCGCACGCGAAGTACGCCTCCATGGTGCGCACCAGCTCGGTGCCCCGGCGCCGGTCGTAGCCGACGACCTGCCCGATGGTGCGCTCCACGAAGCCCTCGATGTCGCGGCTGTCGGCGAGCAGCAGGCCGAGGAAGCCGAGGTCCTCGGCGGCGGCGCCCTCGCCCTGGCGGCGCAGCAGCCGCAGCGCGTCCACGCAGCGACGGGCCTCCTCGTACGCCGGGGCGACCCGCTCGGGGTGGGCGAGCGGGGCGGTGAGCGGGGCGGAGGCGCCGACGGTGACCGGCTCGTGGAGGGCGCCGCCGAGCTGTCTCGCGGCCCGCCGGGCGAGCTCGGCGGCGGTCTCGCCGGGGCCGAGGGGCAGCAGCAGGACCGTGCCGCCGTCCCGGGCGGAGGCCAGGCCGTGCCGGGTGGCGGCCAGGTGCGAGGCGGCCGAGCGCAGCCGCTGGCGGTCGGCGCTCTCCCGCCCGCCGGGGTCCGGCTCGGCCCCGGCGCCGGCCCGGTCGATGCGGGCGGCGAGCACCACGTGGGGCGCGTCGCTGTCGGTGCGCAGCCGGGCGGCCCGCTCGCGCAGCAGCCGCCGGTCGCGGTCGGGGGCGTCGAGGAGGTCGTCGAGGAGGTCGCCCCGGAGCCGCTGCTCGGCCTCGCCCGCGGAGCGCCGGGCGAGCAGCAGCAGCGAGGTGACGAGGGCGGCCCGCTCCAGGGTGCGCAGGTCGACGGGGTCGATGTCGGGGCTGTCGCGCAGGACGAGGGCGCCGAAGCTCTCGCCTCCGGCGGAGACGGCGGCGATCCAGTCGTCGCCCGCGCGGGTCGCGTGGCCCTCGGCGATCCGGCCGGGCCCCGGCGGCTCCTCGGTGAACTCGACGGCCCCGCCGAGGACTTCGGAGACGGCGGCGGCCACGTCGTGCACCCCGCCGCCGCGCAGGACGAGCTCGGTGAGCCGGTCGTGGACCTCGGAGGCCCGCTCGATGACGCCGCTGTGCTCGCGGATGATGTCGTTGGCCCGCTCCAGCTCGGCGAGGGCGGAGCGGGTCTCGGCGAGCAGGTGGGCGGTGTCGATGGCGACGGCGGCGTGGGCGGCGAAGGAGCCGAGCAGGGCGACCTGCCCGCGCTCGAAGACCCTGGCCCTGCGGTCGGCGGCGAAGAGGACGCCGATGACCTGGCTGCCGAGGGTGAGGGGCACGCCGAGGATCGCGACCAGGCCCTCGTCGCCGACGGCGCCGTCGATGGGCTCGGTGTGCTGGAACCGGGCGTCGTGGAAGTAGTCCTCGGTGACGTAGGGCCGGGCGGTCTGGGCGACGAGTCCGCCGAGCCCCTCGCCCATGCCGAGCCGGAGCTGCTGGAAGCGGGCCGAGACGGAGCCCTCGGTGACCCGCATGTAGGTGTCGCCGCGCGCCGGGTCGTTGAGGCTGAGGTAGGCGACCTCGGTGCCGAGGAGGGAGCGGGCGCGCTGGACGATGGCGCGCAGCACGTCGTCGAGGTCGCGCAGGCCCGCGAGGTCGTTGGCGGTCTCGAAGAGCGCGGACAGCTCGGCCTCGCGGCGCCGCCGGCCCTCCAGCTCGGCCCGGACGCGCAGCGCGAGCTGCTTGGCCTGGTCGAGCCGGGCCAGCTCCTCGGGGCCCGCGCCGCTCGCTCGGGCGAGCAGCGCGGGCCGGTCGTACGCCTCGGTGGCGGCGCCGCGGGCGAGGAGCTCCAGGTAGACGGCCTGTTCGTGGGTCATGGTCACAGGGATACCTGCCGTACGGGGGCTCGCACCAGCCCTGTGGACAACTGCGCGGGGCCGCCTGTGGACGACCGGCGCCCGGCGCGGGCGGCGTTCAGTGGGCGGTCCAGCCCCCGTCCAGGACCAGCGAGGTGCCGGTGACGAACGACGCCTGCGGGGCGCAGAGGTAGAGCACGGCCTCGGCGACCTCCTCGGGTTCGATGAGCCGCTTGAGGGCGGAGTCCTTCAGGAGCACGTCGGCGACGACCCGTTCGGCGGGGATGCCGTGGGCGGCGGCCTGGTCGGCGATCTGGCGCTCGACGAGCGGGGTGCGGACGTAGCCGGGGTTGACGCAGTTGGAGGTGACGCCGTGCGGGGCGCCTTCGAGGGCGGCGGTCTTGGACAGGCCCTCCAGCCCGTGCTTGGCGGCGACGTAGGCGGACTTGAAGGGCGAGGCGCGCAGCCCGTGGACGGAGGAGACGTTCACGATCCGGCCCCAGCCGCGCGCGTACATGCCCGGCAGCGCGCCCCTGATCAGCCGGAACGGTGCCTCCAGCATCACGGTGAGGACGGTGTGGAAGACGTCCGGGGGGAACTCCTCGATGGGGCGGACGAGCTGGAGTCCGGCGTTGTTCACGAGGATGTCGGCGCCGTCCGCCGCGGCTTCGGCGGCGGCGAGGTCGGTGAGGTCGAGGAGGTGTGGTTCGAGCGTCCCGGGCAGGCCCCGGGCGGCGTCCGCCAGCGCGTCGAGTCCTTCGGCGGCCCGGTCGACGGCTCTGACCCGGGCCCCGGCGGCGGCGAGCCGCAGCGCGCAGGCCCGGCCGATGCCGCCGGCGGCTCCGGTGACGAGCGCGGTGCGCCCGGAGAGGTCGAGGGAGACGGCCCCGGGCACGGGTCCGGGCGCGGTGGCCTGGGCCGGTACGGGGCCTGGTGTGGTGGGGGCGCTCATGCTCCGCACCCTATGAACGGCCCCACCGCCGACCGATGTGTCCCCGACCCATAGTTCAGCCCTGGGGGGTGGTGTCGAACCATGTGGGTTCGTCGGCGAGCGCCTGCTCGATCCGGAAGTAGGAGAACCGCTTCATCTCGGGCAGCCGGTCGGTCTCGAACCAGCCGACCTCCAGCGACTCGTCGTCGTTGACCCGGGCCTCCCCGCCGACGGCCCGGCAGCGGAAGGACACGTCCATGAACTGGCACCGGTCGCCGTTGGGGTAGACGACCGGCTTGCGCAGGGTCTGGACGAGCACGATCCGCTCGGTCACGCAGTGCACGCCGGTCTCCTCGTACACCTCGCGGACCGCGCAGGCGGCGGGCTGCTCGCCGGGCTCGACGATCCCGCCGATGACGGCCCACATCCCGGTGTCGGCCCGGCGGCCGAGCAGCACCCGTCCCCGGTCGTCGAAGACGACCGCGCTCACGCCCGGCAGGAACAGCAGCTGGTGGCCCGCGGAGGCCCGGATGTCACGGATGAAGTCAGGGGTGCCCATGGGCCGACCCTAGATCATCTTCCGGCCCCGGACCGGTCAGGCCCCGGCGCCCTTCGCGGCCCGCCGGACGCGCAGGGAGCGGACCGCCGACCAGCCGAGACCGGCCGCGGCGAGGGCGACGAGCAGCGCCTCGGGCAGGGTGCCCATCCGGGTCGCGGGGGTCAGCGAGGAGCGCAGCGGCACCTTCTCGACCAGCACGTCCGGGGTGAACATCTTCGTCTGGGCGACGATCTCGCCGTCGGGGCGGATGACCGCGCTGACCCCGCTGGTGACCGGCACGACGACGCTGCGGCTGTGCTCGACGGCCCGCACGCGGGACATCGCGAGCTGCTGGTAGGTCATCTCGCTGCGGCCGAAGGTGGCGTTGTTGCTGGGGACGGTGATCAGCTGTGCCCCGTGCGTGACGGTGTCCCGCACGGCCCAGTCGAAGGCCGCCTCGTAGCAGGTGGCGAGGCCGACCTTGGTGCCGGCGAGGTCGAAGACGCCGACCTTGTTACCGGGGCCGAAGTCGCGGCGGACCCGGTCGACGTTGCTGTTGAAGAGGCGGACGAAGGAGCGCATCGGGATGTACTCGCCGAAGGGCTGCACGTGCCGCTTGTCGTACTCGGCGACCGGTCCGCGCCCCGGGGCCCACTCGATGAGGGTGTTGCGGAGCTTTCCGGTCTCGGGCGCGATGACGGCGCCGATGACGGTGGGCGCGCCGATCGCCCGTACCGCCTGGTCGATCACCTCGTACGCGTCGGGGTTGGCGTACGGGTCGATGTCGGAGGAGTTCTCCGGCCACAGCACGAAGTCGGGCTGGGGTTCGCGGCCCGCCTTCACCTCGGCGGCGAGCTCCTTGGTGCGGTTGGCGTGGTTGTCGAGCACGGCGCGGCGCTGGGAGTTGAAGTCCAGGCCGAGCCGGGGCACGTTGCCCTGCACGGCGGCGACGGTCGCGGTGCCGTCCTCGGCGGAGTCGTCCACGAGCGGCAGCGCGGCGAGCGCGCCGGTGACGGGGACGAGCACCGCGAGCGCGGCGGCGACGAGCGCGCCCCGCCCGCCGGGCACGGCCCGCCCGCCGGAGGGGCGCCCGGCACCCGAGTCTGAGCCCGGACCGGGGCCGGCCGTCGCTTCAGTCCCCTCGGCCCCGTCCGCACGGTCCGCCCCGTCGGTACTGTCCGCCCCGGCGCGGCGCCGCTCCAGCACCAGCCGGATCACCTCGTACAGGCCGAAGCCGCACAGGGCGACGGCGAAGCCGAGGACCGGGGTGCCGCCCACGGCGGCGAGGGGCAGGAAGACGCCGTCGGCCTGGCCGAAGGCGATCTTGCCCCAGGGGAAGCCGCCGAACGGCGCCCGCGCGCGGGCGGCCTCGCCGAGGATCCAGACGGCGGCGGCGAAGACGGGCCAGGCGGGCAGCCGGGAGACGGCGGCGACGCCGAGGCCCACGGCGGCGACGAACAGCGCCTCGACGCCGGCGAGCGCGAGCCACGGCCCGGGGCCGACCTCCTCGCCGGTCCACACCAGCAGCGGGAGCAGGAAGCCGAGCCCGGCCAGGTAGCCGAGGCCGAAGCCCGCGCGCAGCCGGCGGCCGCGCAGGGTCCAGCCGAGGAGCGCGAAGGCGGGCAGCGCGAGCCACCACAGGGGCCGCGGCGGGAAGCTCAGGAACAGCAGCAGTCCGGACAGGACGGCCGCCGCGGGCCGCCGGAACCGCCGCGGCACCCGGCCTCGTCCCGTGGCGGGAGCGGGTTCGGGCACGTCGACGGGGGTCATGGTGGCGCTCACGTGCCGGAGTCTAACCCCGGCCCTTGTGCCTCCCGCCGGGGCGGGCGGGTCACACGGGGGTCGGCGGGGGTGTGCGCCGGAGCAGGCCGCGGATCGCGCGGACGGCGGCCTCCGCGTCGTCGACGGTCACGGTGAACGTGCGCCCGTCGCCGAGCCGCAGCACCAGTCCCTCGCCGCGCCGGACGACGACGGCCGTGCCTTTCTCGGGGCGCCAGCGGTAGCCCCAGCCGCCCCACTGGCGCGGGGTGACGGAGGGCTCGAAGTCGGCGTCGACCACGTGGGAGAGCGGGATGCGGCGGCGCGGCACGCCGATGTGGCCGCAGCGCACCTCCATGGCGTCGTCGTCGACGCGGACCGCGACGTGCACGAAGGCGAGGGTGCCGAAGAGCACCAGGACACCCGCCGCGACGCAGCCGATCACGGCCATGAGCAGCGGGGCGATGCCGGAGGTCCAGGGGGACTCGACGGCGAGCGTGATGCCGAGCGCCATGCAGGCGGCCCCGGCCACGGCCGGCAGCCACTGGAGGCGGTTGGTGGCCCGGCCGGTCCAGACGGCGGGCGCGGGCGCGGGTCCGGTGGGACCCCGGTGCGAGGAGTGCTCCCTCATGGTGACAGCCTACGCACGTTCCGTGGCGCGGGCCCGTGGGCCGGGGCGTCCGGGGGAAGGGCCCGGCGCGCGGTGGCCGGCGCGGCCGGGAGGAGCTCAGCGCGCGACGGCGGCGGTGCCGAGGAGGCGCCCCTGCGGGTAGGCGAGCGCGGGCGCGGGCAGGGTGCCGGACCGGCCGCTCAGGAGCACGGTGAGGGTGCCCGTCGCGGGGGCGCCGGGGTCGGCCTCGGCGCCGATCCGGCGGAACGCCTGGGCGGCGACGGCGTCGGCGGAGCCGTACAGCTCGACGGGCGGCAGCGCCGAGCCCTCCGGGCGCGCCAGGGCGGCCAGGATCTGCTCGCCGACCAGCTCGTAGTGGGTGCAGCCGAGCACGACGGCGCGGACGTCCTGGGGGGTGCGCGCGGCCGCGGCGGCGACGGCACGGCGTACGCCCTCGGCGTCGTCGTGCTCGACGGCGTCGGCGAGGCCGGGGCAGGGCACCTCGGTGACGGCGGCGCCGTCGGCGAAGTCGCGGATGAGTCCGCGCTGGTACGGGCTGCCGGTGGTGGCGGGGGTGGCCCAGATGGCGACCTCGCCGCCGTCGACGGCGGCGGGCTTGATCGCGGGCACGGTGCCGATGACGGGAATGCGGGGCTCCAGCGCGGCGCGGATCGCGGGCAGCGCGTGGACGGTCGCGGTGTTGCAGCCGATGATCAGCGCGTCGGGCTCGTGGGCGGCGGCGGCGCGGGCCACGGCGAGGGCGCGCCCGGTGAGGTCCTCGGGGCTGCGCGGGCCCCAGGGCATCCCGTCGGGGTCGCTGGAGATCACCAGGTCCGCGTCGGGCCGCAGCCGGCGCACCACGGCCGCCGCCGGGAGGAGGCCGATTCCGGAGTCCATGAGCGCGATCTTCACCCGGTCACCCTAGCCGACCACCCTTGCATCCCCGGCGATCTGGGGCAGACTGCGGCGAATGAGCCCGCTTGCCTGGATCGCGATCGCCTCCCTGGCCGTCTGGGCCTGGCTGCTCCTCGGCCAGGGATTCTTCTGGCGCACGGACCAGCGCCTTCCGGTGCCCGCGCGCCCGCCCGAGGTGTGGCCCCGGGTGGTGGCCGTGGTGCCGGCCCGGGACGAGGCGGAGGTGCTGCCGCTGAGCCTGCCGTCGCTGCTGGCCCAGGACTATCCGGGGCAGGCGGAGGTGATCCTGGTGGACGACGGGAGCTCCGACGGGACCGGGCGGCTGGCGCGGGAGCTGGCCGCGTGCCAGGAGGGGCTGCCGCTGACGGTGGTGTCGCCGGGCGAGCCGGAGCCGGGCTGGACGGGGAAGCTGTGGGCGCTGCGGCACGGGACGGCGCTCGCGCAGGCGCGCGGGCCGGAGTTCCTGCTGCTGACGGACGCGGACATCGCGCACGAGCCGGACAGTCTGCGGCTGCTGGTGACGGCGGCCACCGGGCACGATCTGGACCTCGTGTCGCAGATGGCGCGGCTGCGGGCGGTGAGCCCGTGGGAGCGGCTGATCGTCCCGGCCTTCGTCTACTTCTTCTGCCAGCTGTATCCGTTCCGCTGGATCAACCGGCGGCGCCCGCTGGCGACGGCGGCGGCGGGCGGCTGCGTGCTGCTGCGGACGGAGACGGCGAAGCGGGCGGGGGTGCCGGAGGCGATCCGGCAGGCGGTCATCGACGACGTGTCGCTTGCCCGCGCGGTGCGGGGCGTGTGCGGGCGGATCTGGCTGGGGCTCGCGGACCGGGTGGACAGCGTCCGGCCGTACCCGGGGCTCGGCGAGCTGTGGCGGATGGTGGCCCGCAGCGCGTACTCCCAGCTGCGGCACAGTCCGCCGCTGCTCGCCGGGACGGTGGCGGGGCTCGCGCTGGTCTATCTGGTGCCGCCGGCGGCGCTGGTGGCGGGGGTGCTGTCGGAGGACGCCCCGGCCGCGTGGGCGGGCGCGGCGGCGTGGGCGGTGATGGCCGGCACGTACGTGCCGATGCTGCGCTACTACGGGCAGCCGCCGTGGGCGGCGGTGCTGCTGCCGTTCACGGCGTTCCTGTACGCGCTGATGACGGTGGACTCGGCGGTGCGGCACTACCGGGGGCGGGGCGCGGCCTGGAAGGGGCGGACGTACGCCGGGGCGCGGAAATCCGCGCCGTAGCGCGCATTTCCCGACACGCGGAGTAATGACGGAACGCCACCGCAACACTGGTGTCATCAATTGCGCGCGGAGATCGGCGACGGATGTCGCGGAACCCCTTTGTCGCCGCCGGTTTTCTTTACGTCAACCTGACACCCGACCGGCCGGTAACCCCTTCCGAGCTCGGTGTTTACAAGATCCATACGCCACCGCGCGTCCGTTTTTGTCACGTTCGATCGCATTGGCGGTCGGCGGCCTCTCGGAACCCGTCAATCAACCCTCTTTCCGGGCTCCCCACAGGGCACATCGTGGGCTTACCTTATGAGCCATGACCTCCCCGCGCTCCACCTACGGAGGCGGTTACCACACCGCGCCGTCGTTCCCCGACACCCCGATCTACGACTCCCTCGTCGCAGAGCGGGGCACGCCTCAGATCGCCCCGATCCGAGTGCCCTCCGCGTACGACACCGGCAGCGGCTTCTCCGGAAGCAGCAGCTACCTGCCGGCGCTGCCCGCGGCCCTCCCCGCCCTCCCGGCGGCCCCCTCCCCGCAGCAGACCCCGTCGTACGGCGGTCACGGCGGCGCGTACGGCTACGCCCAGCCCGCGCCCCAGATGGCCCCCGTGCCCCTGCAGCACGCCCCCACCCCGTACGTCCCGCAGCAGCAGCCCGTCGCCCCGCGCGGCTACCCGGGCCCGCAGGCGCCGCAGCAGCCGCGCCCGGCGGCCGGCGGGTACGAGGCGATGCGCCCGGCGGTCGGCGGGTACGAGGCGATGCGCCCGGCGGCCCCGCGCCCGATGCCCACGCAAGCCGCGTACGAGGACCCGTACAACCGCCCGTACCAGGGCCGCGGATACTGACCTCGGCGGCCGGCGGGGCGGCTGGCAGGATGGCCGTATGCCGAATCCTGTCTTGCGTTCCGTCCACGTCCACCCGGTCAAGGCACTGCGCGGGTTCTCCCCCGCGCGGGCGGAGGTCGAGCCCTGGGGACTGGCGGGCGACCGCCGCTGGACCGTCGTGGACACCGCGGGCAAGGTCGTGACCCAACGCCAGCACGCGCGGCTGGCGTTGGCGGCGGCCGGACTGCTGCCCGACGGCGGCGTCACGCTGACCGCGCCCGGCCTCGACGCGCTCACGGTGGAGGTGCCGGACGCCTGCCCGGGCACGCCCACGATCACGGTGGAGATCTTCGGCACGCCCGTGGAGGCGGTCGGGGCCGACCCGGCGGCGGACGCCTGGTTCAGCGCCTACCTGGACAGCGAGGTCCGGCTCGTCCACATGGACGACCCGGCCCGGCGGCGGCCCGTCGACCCGGACTTCGCGCTGCCCGGCGAGACCGTCAGCTTCGCCGACGGCTTCCCGCTGCTCGCCGCCACCACCTCCTCGCTCGACGCCCTCAACTCGCTGATCGCCCAGGGCGACCACGCCGACGAGGGCCCGCTGCCGATGAACCGCTTCCGGCCGAACGTCGTCATCGACGGCACCGCCCCCTGGGCCGAGGACGGCTGGCGCCGCCTCGCGATCGGCGAGGTCACCTTCCGCGTCGCCAAGTCCTGCGGCCGGTGCGTCGTCACCACCACCGACCAGGAGACCGCCGAGCGCGGCAAGGAACCGCTGCGCACCCTGGCCCGGCACCGCAGGGACGGCAGCCGGCTGATCTTCGGGCAGAACCTGGTCCCCGAGCACCGGGGAGTCATCAAGGCGGGCGACCCGGTCGAGATCCTGGACTGACCGCCCGGCAGGTCTCTCCCCGCGGGCTCCCAGCGGACTCTCGGCGCACCCCGGGCGCCCCACCTGCCCCTTTCCCGTTCACCCGTCCGTGCTCGACAGGCGCGGAACCATCCGCCGGGGCACACTCGTTGGAAGAACGGACAACGAGGGGGTGCGGAGCGTGCGTGCAGCCATCGGACTCTGGCGCTGGCGGCGCAATCCCCTGCGCCGGACCACGGACCTGGTCGAGGCATGGCTCGCCTTCACGGCGGTCGTGCTGCTGTGCCTCGTGGTGCCCGGGGCGGGCGTCCTGTCGGGGCTCTCGGCCAACGCCTCGCTCCAGCGCGCCGTCCGCTCGCAGTACCAGGAGCGGGTGCCGACCGTCGCCCGGGTGGTGCGGATCGCCCCGCAGGACCCCCGGGAGCGCGACGCCGAGGCGGCGGGCGAGCAGCGGCTGAGACCCGCCGTGGTGGCCGACTGGACCGCCCCGGACGGCAGCGCGCGCACCGGCACCGTCAACACCCTCCGGCAGCAGGCCCGCCCCGGTGACGCGTTCCCGCTCTGGACCGACCGGACCGGGCGGCCCGTGCCGCCGCCGATGCACCCGGAGACCGCGCGGGCGCACGCCCTCATCGCGGGCCTCACCGTGGCACTCCTCGCGGGGCTCCTCGTGGAGACGGCCCGGCGGCTCGCCGTACACCGCCTGGTACGGCGGCGGTACGCGCGTCTGGACCGCGCTTGGGCCCAGGCCGGTCCCGACTGGGGCCGGACGGGGACGGGCAGCTGACCCGGCCGCCCCGCGCCGTCGCGCGCGCTACGGTGGGGCATCGGAGCAGCGTCGGCGCACGAGGCGGGGGCAGAACACACCCATGGCACAGGGCACGGTCCAGGTGACGCACACCGGCACGTCGCGGTGGCGGCGCCGCACGGGCGAGTACGCCTCCCTCGCCGCCGCCCTGGAGGCCGCGGGCGACGGCGACGTCCTCACCGTCGCCCCCGGCACCTACCGGGAGAACCTCGTGGTCCAGCGGGCCGTCACCCTGCGGGGCGGCGACGGCGGCCCGGTCCGGATCGCGCCCGCCGACGGGGTGCCGCTCACCGTGCGCGCCTCCGCCACCCTGCGGGACCTGCACATCGAGGGGCAGGACGCGGCGGCGCCCGCGCTGCTCGTCGAGGACGGCACCCCGGAGCTGCTCGACCTGCGGATCAGCACCCGCTCCGCGGCCGGCGTCGAGGTGCGCGGCGCGGCCCGCCCCACCGTCCGCCGCTGCACCGTCGACAACCCGGCGGGTGTCGGCATCGCCGTGCTCGACGGGGCGGGCGGCGTGTTCGAGGAGTGCGAGGTCGTCGCCGCCGGCCAGTCCGGGATCTCCGTGCGCGGCGGCGCCCACCCGCGCTTCGAGCGCTGCCGGGTGCACCACGCCTCCGGCGCCGGCATCGCCGTCAACGGCGAGGGCAGCGGCCTGGAGGCGCTCGGCTGCGAGGTGTACGAGATCAAGGGCACCGGCCTGCAGATCGCCTCCCGCGCCACCGCGCACCTCAGCGACTCCCGGGTGCACCGCACCTCCGCCGACGGCATCACCCTCGACACGGACGCGGTGCTCACCCTCTCCGACTGCGACATCCACGACATCCCCGAGAACGCCGTGGACCTGCGCTCGCGCTCGGTGCTCACGCTGACCCGCTCGACGGTGCGCCGCTTCGGGCGCAACGGCCTGTCGGTGTGGGACCCCGGGACCCGGGTGGACGCCAACCAGTGCGAGATCCACGACAGCACGGGCGACTACCCGGCGGTCTGGATCAGCGACGGGGCCACGGCCGTGCTCGACTCCTGCCGGGTGCACGACGTGCCCGACGCGCTGTTCGTCCTCGACCGGGGCTCGCGCGCCGACGTCGTCGACAGCGACCTGTCGCAGGTGCGCAACACGGCCGTGTCGGTCAGCGACGGGGCCACCGCCCAGCTCGACGACTGCCGGATCCGGGAGGCGTCCACCGGCGCCTGGTTCCGGGACCACGGCAGCGGCGGCACGCTGGCCGGCTGCACGATCGACGCCGTGCAGACCGGGGTCATCGTCACCAAGGGCGCCGACCCGACCATCGAGCGCTGCACGGTCACCTCCCCCGCCGAGGCCGGGTTCTACGTCTCCGCCGAGGGCCGCGGCTCCTTCGTCGCCTGCCGGGTCACCGGCAGCGAGGGCTACGGCTTCCACGTCATGGACGGCTGCCGGACCACCCTGCGCAAGTGCCGCACCGAGCGCTGCGCGCGCGGCGGGTACGAGTTCCCCGAGGAGGGGCCCGTCGTCGAGGAGTGCACCAGCGACGAGAGCCAGCTCCGCTCGACCGCGCCCGCCGACGCCGGGGGCGTGCTCACCGCGACCCGGACCGGCGGCCTGCTCGGCACCGTCCCGCCGCCCCGCCTCTCCGCCGCCCCCGGTACGCCGAACACGCCCGCCGCGCCCGGCACTTCGGGTGCCCCGGCCGCGCCGGGCGCGGGGCCGCCGCCCGCCCCGGCGGAGGCCCGCTCCTCGCAGGAGGTCCTCGGCGAACTGGACGCGCTGGTCGGCCTGGACAGCGTCAAGCACGAGGTCCGCACCCTCACCAACATGATCGAGGTGGGCCGCAGGCGCCAGGAGGCGGGCCTCAAGGTGGTGTCCGCCCGCCGCCACCTCGTCTTCACCGGCAACCCCGGCACCGGCAAGACCACCGTGGCCCGCCTCTACGGCGAGATCCTCGCCTCCCTCGGCGTCCTCGACCGGGGCCACCTCGTCGAGGTCTCCCGGGTGGACCTGGTCGGCGAGCACATCGGCTCCACCGCCATCCGCACCCAGGAAGCCTTCGACCGGGCCCGCGGCGGGGTGCTCTTCGTCGACGAGGCGTACGCCCTCTCCCCCGAGGACTCGGGGCGGGACTTCGGCCGGGAGGCCATCGACACGCTGGTCAAGCTGATGGAGGACCACCGGGACGCGGTCGTGGTCATCGTCGCCGGGTACACGGCCGAGATGGACCGCTTCCTGAGCGTCAACCCCGGTGTGGCCTCCCGCTTCTCACGGACCATCACCTTCTCCGACTACGTGCCGCCGGAGCTGCTGCGGATCGTCGAGCAGCAGGCCGAGGACCACGAGTACCGGCTGGCCGCAGGCAGCTCGGAGGCCCTGCTGGCCTACTTCACGGCCCTGCCGAAGGGCCCCACCTTCGGCAACGGCCGCACCGCCCGCCAGACCTTCGAGTCGATGGTCGAGCGGCACGCGGGCCGGGTCGCCGCGCTCGCCGAGCCGAGCACGGACGAGCTGACCCTGCTCTACCCGGAGGATCTGCCCGAACTCCCCTGAGCGGAGGCCGCGTCGGCGCGCTGGCGCGGCAGCGCGGGCGGCAGCCGGTCGAGCAGCTCGGCCCGCGCGGCGGCGAAGCCGGGGTCCGCCTGGTAGTCGGAGTGGCCCAGGATCGGCTCGGGCAGCGGATGTTCGCGGGTCCGCCCGTACGCGACGGGGTCGCGCAGCACCGGCCGGTCCACGGCCGGGCGGCCGTCCTCCTCGGGGACCCGCACCGGCCCGCCGATCGGGTCGGTCGCCCGGTACAGGTTGCTCCAGCAGTGCACCGTGCGGTGCAGCCCGCGCAGCGCGTCGGGGCCGAAGTAGGCCGGGAACCAGCGCCCGTAGAGGCGCTCCAGCGGCGAGCCGTAGGTCAGCAGGGCGACCCGGCCGCGGGTGGCGGGCGGGAGCTGCCAGACGGCCGCGGCGGCGAGGACGCTGCCCTGGGAGTGCCCGGAGATGACGAGCCGGCCGCCGGTGCGGCGGGTCCAGGAGCTCATCCGCCAGGTGAGGTCGGGCACGGCCCGCTCCGCGTAGCAGGGCGGGGCGAAGGGGTGGGCGGCGCGCGGCCAGAAGGTGCCGACGTCCCACAGGATGCCGATGGTGCGCCGCGCGGAGGGGTCCTTGTAGGCGCGGCGGCCCCAGGTGACGAAGAGCAGGAAGCCGAAGCCGATCATCCAGGAGCCCAGCGCCTGGGCGGCGGTCGCGGCCGAGGCGACCGCCGGGTGGGCGCCGTCGAAGGCCCGGCCCGGCACGTTCCCGCTGGCCCATGCGCCGGCCACGGACAGGGCGCCGAGCAGCAGGGTGGCGCCGGAGACCACGCCGACGAGGACGGGGGCGGAGTCGGTGAGGGCGGCGCGGGCGCGCCCGGCGGCGATCTGGCCGGTGCGCAGGTGGTCGAAGACCTCGGGGGCGTAGTCGGCCTCGACGGCCGGGCGCAGGGTCCGGGAGGCGAGCGCGGTGCGGGCGACGAGGACGGCGGCGGGTACGAGGAGCAGCAGCAGGAGGACGGGGATGACGGACGCCTGCCAGCTGAGCAGGACGGGCGGCCCGGTGATCAGCCCGCCGCCGGTGCCGGGGGTGCCGGGGCCGTCGAGCCAGTCGGCGACCCGCTGGGCGACCCCGCCGGACATCACCCCGCCGAGCGCGCAGGCCAGCATGGCGACGGCGGGGCCGCCGAGCCCGTACAGCGCGGTACGGGGGGCGGAGCGCGGGCGGCAGAGCAGCAGGGCGACGACGGCGAGGGCGACGACGAGCCCGCCCTGGACGACGGTGACGGTGCCGAAGACGACGTCGCCGGGCAGGGTGCCGCGGGAGGTCCAGCCGGGCCGGGACCAGCCGGTGTGCAGGGCGGTGGCGGCGAGCGTCAGCAGCGCGGTGGCGGGCAGCCAGGAGACCAGGGCCCGTTCGATCCGCAGGTCCAGGCGGTTCTCGCTGCGGCCCCGGCGGCAGACCACGACCAGGACGGTGCCGGCGAGGACCAGCAGGGCGGCGCGCACGACCAGGCCGAGCGCGCCGATGAGGCTGCCGGGGGTGTCGTACCGGGCGGTGGCCTGGGCGAGGACGGCGGCCACGGTGAGGAAGCCGGCGGCGGTGTGCGCGGCGCGCAGCCGGGCGACGAGCCGGCGCCCGTACCAGAAGCCGGGGCGGCCGAGGGCGGGCCGCAGGGTGACGGGGGTGGCGCCGTCGGCGGCCTCGGTGTCGGAGGCGGGCGGCACGGCAGGGCCGGGGTCGGTCTCGTAGCCGGTGGGCGGGCGCTGGGCCTCGTACGCGCTCCAGGTGCGGTTGGACAGGTACCAGAGCAGTCCGACGAGGGCGGTGGGGACGACGGCGGCGAGGGCGAGGCGGCGGCCGGGCTGGGACCACCAGCCGCCGCGCTCGGCGGAGAGGAAGCCGAGCCAGGAGCGCTGCCCGGCGCAGGGGCCGGAGCCCGCGCACTGCCAGGCCGTCAGGTCGAGGGCGACCTCGCAGGCGGCGGCGGTGAGGAGCACGGTGAGGGTGAGCGCGACGAGCCGGACGAGGACCCCGTAGAGGCGGACCAGGCGGGCCCGGCCCGGCGCGGGCGGGCGCATCCAGTGGGCGAGGTTGGCGACCATGAACGGCAGGAGCAGCAGCCAGAGGGCGCGGGCCCCGTTGCCGGAGGTGAGGTTGGACCAGCAGTACGCCTCGGGGACGGGCCGGTCGGCGTGGCGCTCGGGGTGGTCCTCGGCGTCGAGGTCGTCCCTGCGGCGGTACATCGCGGCCGTCCGGTCGCCGGTGACCCGCGCGGTGCGCGGGTCGTCCAGCATGTCGGCCGCGGTGGCCCCGCCCACGCCGTGGACGAGCAGTTCGAGCGCCGCACCCCCGTGCTTCGGGTCGGGTGTGGCAGGGGACACTTCGGTGACTCGCTCTCTGAGTGGGAGGATTCGACGGCAACAGCAGGATCGCGGACGGCCGGGCCTCTCGGCGCGGCCCTCCCGGATTCCGTCACCCGTTCTCCTCATTCCCCTTTTCCGGACCCCTGTCTCCCTCTCTCTCCGTCTCTCTTCCTCTTCTCTTCCTCCTTTTTCCTCTCTCGCTATCCCTCTCTCCCCGTTCCCTACGGAAAGGACCGGCCCCGGCGGTGACTGACAATCAGAACCTTCTCGCGGAGCAGCGGCGCGCCCTGATTCTCGACGAGGTACGGCGGCGCGGCGGCGTCCGGGTGAACGAGCTGACCCGCCGCCTCAACGTCTCCGACATGACGGTCCGCCGGGACCTGGACGCGCTGGCCCGGCAGGGCGTGGTGGCGAAGGTGCACGGCGGGGCGGTGCCGGTGGCCGACGCGAGCAGCCACGAGCCGGGCTTCGAGGCGAAGTCGGCGCTGGAGCTCGGGGCGAAGGAGGAGATCGCGCGGGCGGCGGCGGCGATGGTCCGGCCCGGGACGGCGATCGCCCTGTCGGGGGGTACGACCACGTACGCGCTGGCCCGGCAGCTGCTGGACGTTCCGGACCTGACGGTGGTGACCAACTCGGTGCGGGTCGCGGACGTCTTCCACGAGGCGCAGCAGGCGGGCGCCGGCGGGGAGGCGCGGCCGGGGGCGGCGACGGTGGTGCTGACCGGCGGGGTGCGCACGCCCTCGGACGCGCTGGTGGGGCCGGTGGCCGACCAGGCGATCCGCTCGCTGCACTTCGACGCGCTGTTCCTGGGCGTGCACGGGATCTCGGTGGAGGCGGGGCTCTCAACGCCGAACCTGGCGGAGGCCGAGACCAACCGGCGGCTGATGCGGGCGGCGCGCCGGGTGGTGGTGGTCGCGGACCACACCAAGTGGGGCACGGTGGGGCTGAGTTCGTTCGCGACGCTGGACGAGGTGGACACCCTGGTGACGGACCGGGGGCTGTCGGCCCAGGAGCGCGAGGAGATCGCGGAGCGGCTGCCCGGTCTGGTGGTGGCGGGCGAGGAGCCGGAGTGAGGCGGTTCCGGGTGGAGCGGACCACGGCGCTGGCGCCCGGCGCGGTGTGGCGGCGGCTGACGGACTGGCCGGCGCACGGGGCGCAGGTGCCGCTGACGCGGACGACGGTGCTGACGGCGGGGCCGAGCGGGGTGGGCACCCGCTTCACGGCCAGGACCGGTCTGGGGCGGTTCGGCTTCGACGACCCGATGGAGGTCGTGGTCTTCGAGCCGCCCGCCCCCGGCCGTACCGCCGTGTGCCGGCTGGTGAAGCTGGGCCGGGTGGTGCGGGGCGCGGCCTCGTTCGAGGTGGCGGAGACGCCCGGGGGCAGCCGGGTGGTGTGGACGGAGGAGCTGAGCGTACGCGGGGTCCCGGCCGCCCTCGATCCCGTACTGGCCCTGGCGGGGCGGGTGCTGTTCGGGCGGGCGCTGGACGGACTGCTGCGTAACTGACGGCTGGTCAGCTACGGTGGGGGGTCGAACTGATTCCCGATCCCCGACGGGAGGTACGACCCATGGCACACCGACTGAGGCCGGTGGAGCTCGGCTTCGCCGCGTCCGCCCCGCTGCGCCTGGTGTTCACCACGGCGGTCGCCGCCCCGCCGGCGGCGGTCTACCGCTCGCTGGCGGTGGAGGTGGCCAGCACCCCCGCGTGGTTCCCCGCCGTCGCCTTGGCCACACCGACCGGCGGCGGCGCGGGCCGGACGGTGCGGCTCAGGGGCGGGGTGGTCTTCCACGAGACGATCCTCGCGACCGACCCCGCCGCCCGCTACGCCTACCGGGTCGACGAGACGAACGTCCCCGGCCTCTCCGCGCTCCTGGAGGAGTGGGTGCTCTCCCCCACGGCGGACGGCACGCACGTGCGCTGGACCATGGCCGTCGACGGCAACGGCGCCTGCCGGCTGGCGATGCGGCTGGCCCGGCCCGGTGTCGGCAAGTCCTTCCGGGACGCGATGCGCGGCCTGGAGCGGCGGCTCACTCCGGCCAGACACCCGTCTCCAGGAAGCGCTGGATAGTCGCCGCGTACGGGGCGATGTCGAGGCCCTGCTCGGCGAGCCAGGCGTCCGAGTAGTACTTGTCGAGGTAGCGCTCGCCCGGGTCGCAGATCAGGGTGACGACGCTGCCGGTGCGCTTCTCGGCGACCATCTGGGCGACGATCTTCAGCGCGCTCCACAGGCCGGTGCCGGTGGAGCCGCCCGCCTTGCGCCCGATGGCCGTCTCCAGGGCGCGGACGGCGGCCACGCTCGCCGCGTCGGGCACCTTCATCATGCGGTCGATGGCGCCGGGCACGAAGCTGGGCTCCATGCGGGGCCGGCCGATGCCCTCGATCCGCGAGCCGCAGTCGGCGCTGGCGTCGGGGTCGTGGTGGGTCCAGCCGTCGAAGAAACAGGAGTTCTCCGGGTCGGCGACGCAGACCCGGGTGTCGTGCTGCATGTAGTGCACGTAGCGGGCGATGGTGGCCGAGGTGCCGCCGGTGCCGGCCGTGGCGACGATCCAGGCGGGCTCGGGGTACCGCTCCAGCTTGAGCTGCTGGTAGATCGATTCGGCGATGTTGTTGTTGCCGCGCCAGTCGGTGGCCCGCTCGGCGTAGGTGAACTGGTCCATGTAGTGCCCGCCGGTGCGCTCGGCGAGCGCGGCGGCCTCGTCGTACATCGTGCGCGAGTCGTCGACGAAGTGGCACTGCCCGCCGTGGAATTCGATCAGGCGGCACTTCTCGGGGCTGGTGGTGCGGGGCATGACGGCGATGAACGGGACGCCGATCAGCTTGGCGAAGTACGCCTCGGAGACGGCGGTCGAGCCGCTGGACGCCTCGATGACCGGGGCGCCCGGGCGGATCCAGCCGTTGCACAGGCCGTAGAGGAAGAGCGAGCGGGCCAGCCGGTGCTTGAGGCTGCCGGTGGGGTGGGTCGACTCGTCCTTGAGGTAGAGGTCGATGCCCCAGCTCTCGGGCAGCGGGAAGCGCAGCAGGTGGGTGTCGGCCGAGCGGTTCGCGTCGGCGTGCACCTTGCGCACGGCCTCCTTGAGCCAGGACCGGTAGCCGGGGTCGCTGCGGTCCACGTCGATGGTGGTGGCGGCGTCGCGCGCGATGTCGTCGGTGCTGGTCATGTGCGCCTCTCCTCGTGCCGGTGGGCAACGTGCCCCACTGACCGACGATACCGCTCTCACCTGGGCAAACGTTCGCTTTGGGAGTCCATAGGAGTGCCTTGCAGACGGCCGCGCGAGGGGCGGTCCGGCGGCCGTTCCGGGGGCCTGCTGGTGCCGGGGGCGGCGGCCCGGCACACTGGGAGCGGAGTGCCTGCGCGAAGGGGGCGGAGCGAGATGACGGAGCCCGAGTTCACGGCCACGGGGGTACGGATCGACCGCTGGCCCAGGTCGCTGACCCGCGCGGGCGAGGTCCGCGTCGAGGACGGCCGGCTGTCGCTGCTGACCAGTTACGGGAGCGAGATCGACAGCGCGCCGGTGGACACGGTCCGCGCGGGCCGCCCCTGGTTCGCGAAGTCCGACGAGGCGGTCGCGACGGTGAACGGCACGCGCTACCGGATCTCCGGGATGTCGGCCTCCGGGCGTCTCCTGGACGTCCTCCGGAAGGCGGACCCTCACCCCTGATCCGGGCTTCGATCCGTCCCTGACCTGCGGCGAGTCGCCGCGAGTTGCGGCCCCGTCACCACTGGTCCAGGCTGGGAACCATCTCACCCAGGGTTTACCGGCGGTGACGCTGCGAGCCGGCCCACCGTCCTGCCACACCGCATGACAGATCCGAATCTCCGTCTTCTTCCGGACCTCATTTCGGGGAGTCGCAGCCGTGATCAGCGAGCCCAGCAGGTACTGCACGGTGGAGCTCCAGGCCCTGCCGTCGCGGATCGGTCAGGTCCGCAGAATCGTTTCGGCGCAGTTGCGCCACTGGCAGCTCGACGCGTTGGTCGATCTCGCCGAGCTCGGTGTCACCGAGCTGCTGACCAACGTCCACCGGCACGCCGAGCCCGACAAGACGTGCACCGTCGAGGTCGAGCTGCTGCTCGACCGGCTCACCGTCTCGGTCCGGGACCACGATCCCCGGATCCCGGACGTGACCGAACCCCCGGACGTGGACGCCGAGTTCGCGACCTCGGGCCGCGGCCTCGCCATCATCGAGGCGATGAGCGAGAGCTGGGGCGTCCGCCCGCAGGGGGCCTCGGGGAAGGTCGTCTGGTTCACCCTCCAGGCCCCGCCCTCCCCGCTCGCGGACACCCCGCGCTCCCACGTCGTGTACGGGGCGACGACGACGGGGCCGCTGCAGTCCCCGGCGCTGGTGCGCTGAGCCCGGGGGTCGCCTCCCCCGGGCTCGGCGCCGCCGCCCCCGTCACTCCGTGGCGATCGCCCGCAGCACGTCCAGGCGGGCGGCCCGGCGGGCCGGGCGCCAGGCGGCCGTGACGCCGGCGGCGAGGCCGACCGCGGCGACCGCCGCGAGCCGCACCGGCGGCAGGGCGAGCACGAAGGAGCCGTCGTCCGCGCCGCCCGAGGCGCGGACCAGCACCCAGCCGAGGAAGCCGCCGAGGAGCAGCCCGCCCGCCGTGCCGAACGCGGCGATCAGGACCGACTCCCAGCGGACCGTCGCCCGCAGCTGGGCGCGGGTCTGGCCGACCGCCCGCAGCAGGCCCAGCTCCCGGGTCCGCTCGTGGACGGCGAGCGTGAGCGTGTTCGCGATCCCGAGCAGGGCGATCAGCACCGCCAGCGCGAGCAGCGCGTAGACCAGCGTCAGCATCATGTCGATGCCCGCCGCCGAACTCTCCGCGTACTCCGCCCTGGTCTGCACCTCCGGGCCGCCGAAGCGCGCCGCGACCCGCTCCACCGCCGCCTTGCCCGCCTCCGCCGCGACCCCGTCCCGGAACGTGACGGCCACCAGCCGGTCCGCGTCCTGGGTGCGGTGCGGCGCCCAGGCGGCCCGGCTGAGGACGTAGTCCCCGGCGAGGTCGGCACGCTCGTACACGGCCCGCACCGTGAAGGTCGCCCTGGTGCCGTCAGCGAAGGCGAGTTCGGCCGGGCGCCCGGGTGCCAGCCCGTACCGCTCCGCCTCGGCCGCCGCCACCGCGAGACCGTCCGTGCCGAGCCCGGCCAGGGAGCCCCGTACCGTCCCCAGGTCGAAGGCGCGGGCCAGCGCCGCCGGGTCGGCGACGGTCAGGGCCCGGCCCCGGCCGTCCACCTCCGCGACGCCCTGGCCCAGTCCCACCGCGCTCCCGACCTCGGGCAGCGCCGCGATCGCGGGCGCGAGCCGGGGGCTCAGCCCGCTGCCGCCCGCCCCGAAGGACGGCGCGGCGACGGCGACGTCCCCGGCGAAGGAGCGGGAGACCGTCCGGTCCATCGTCGCCTTCAGCGAGGCGCCGAAGACGGTGAAGAGCGCGACCACGGCCACCCCGGTCATCAGCGCCGTCGCCGTGGCCGCCGTGCGCCGGGGGCTGCGCAGCGCGTTGCGGCGCGCGAGCCGGTGGTCCACGCCGCGCAGCGGGGCGCCCAGGACCCGTACCGCGAGCGTGGCGGCCGGCGGGCCGAGGACCACGAAGGCGGCGAGGGCGAGCACCGCCCCGGCCCCCGCGAGCCACAGCGACGGCGTGCCCAGCACCCCGGCCAGGGCCAGGCCCACGGCCAGGGCGAGCAGTCCGGCGCCCGTCGCGGTCCGGGCGCGGGAGGCCCCGGAGGCGTCCACCGCCGTCTCGCGCAGCGCGGCGAGCGGGGCGGTGCGCCCGGCGCGCACGGCGGGCAGCAGCGCGGAACCGGCGCAGACGGCGATCCCTACACCGAACGGCAGCGCGAGGGAGCCCGCCTCCACCACCAGCGCGCCCTCCGGGAAGGGGAAGCCGAGCGCGGGGAACAGCGCCTGGAGCCCGGCCGCGACGCCGATCCCGGCGAGCAGCCCGGCGCCGGAGGCGAGGACGGCGACGGCGAGCGCCTCGGCGAGCGTCATGGTGACGACCTGGCGGCGCCCGGCGCCGAGGGCGCGCAGCAGCGCGTTCTCGCGGGTCCGCTGGGCGACGACGATCGCGAAGGTGTTGTGGATGGTGAACACCGAGACCAGCAGCGCCACCCCGCTGAACACCAGCAGGAAGGTGGTGAACAGGTCGAGGAAGCGGCCGGAGACCGCCGTGTTGCTCTCCTCGGCCGCCTGCTGCCCGGTCACGGCCTCGGTCCCCGCCGGGAGTACGGGTCCCAGCGCGTCGACGAGCGCCCGCTGGGAGGTGCCGGGACCGGCCCGGACGAGGATGTCGGTGGCCTGGCCGGGCTTCGGCGTGAGGTACTTCTCGGCGTCCGCGCGGGTCAGCCCCGTGTAGGTGACCTGCCCCATGCCGTCCGCCCCGCCGAAGGTGGCGAGGCCGACGACGGTCACCCGCAGCGGTTCGGGGGTGCGCAGCACGGTGGTGGAGCCGATCCGCAGCCCGCCCGCCTCGGCCGCGCCGCGGTTGACGACGGCCTCCCCGGCGCGCTCCGGGGCGCGCCCGGCGACCACGGCGTACGGGTTGAGCTCGGGGTCCGGGATCCAGTAGCCGGCGAGGGTGGGCGGCCCCTTGCCGCCGACCGGGCGGCCGTCGGCGCCGACGAGCTGCCCGGCGCCCTCGATGCGGGGGACGGCGGCGGCGACGCCGGGCACCCGGGCCAGCCGTTCGGCGAGGGCCGCGTCGACGGGCCGCCGGGCTCCCTGCGCCTCCCCGGCGACGGTCACCACACCAGCACCCCGGACGACCGCGTCGGTGCCGCGGTTGGCGTCGGCGAACAGGGTGCCGAAGCTCGCGCGCAGGGTGTCGCCCATGACCAGGGTGCCGGTGAGGAAGCCGACGCCGAGCAGGACGGCGGCGAAGGTGCCGAGGAAGCGGCGCCTGCGGGCGCGCAGCGAGGCGAGGCCGAGGCGCAGGGTGACGGCGGCGGTCATCGCGGCGCTCCCGCCTGAGCGTGGAGTTCGCGCGGATCGAGGGCCTTCATCCGGTCCAGGACCCGCCCGGGCGTGGGGGCGGGCATCCGGTCGACGAGCCGTCCGTCGGCGAGGAAGACGACCTCGTCGGCGTGGGAGGCGGCGACCGGATCGTGGGTGACCATCACGACCGTGCGGCCGGTGCGCCGGACGGTGTCGCCGAGCAGCCGCAGCACCTCCTCGCCGGAGCGGGAGTCGAGGTTGCCGGTGGGTTCGTCGGCGAAGACGACGTCCGGGTCCCCGGCGAAGGCGCGGGCGACGGCGACCCGCTGCTGCTGCCCGCCGGAGAGCTCGCCGGGCCGGTGGCGCAGCCGGCCGCGGAGGCCGACCGCGTCGACGAGGGCGTCGACCCGGGCCCGGTCGGGGGCGCGGCCCGCGAGGTCGAGGGGCAGGGTGATGTTCTCGGCGACGGTGAGGGTCGGCAGCAGGTTGAACGCCTGGAAGACGAAGCCGATCCGCTCCCGGCGCAGCAGCGTGAGCCGCCGGTCGTCGAGCGCGGACAGCTCGGTGTCGCCGATCAGGACGGTGCCGGAGGTGAGCGTGTCGAGCCCGGCGGCGCAGTGCATCAGGGTGGACTTGCCGGAGCCGGAGGGCCCCATGATGGCGGTGAAGCGGCCGGCCGGGAAGTCGACGCTCACCCCGTCCAGGGCCCTGACCTCGGTGTCCCCGCGGCCGTAGACCTTGACGGCGTCGACGACGCGGGCGGCGGGTGTGGCGGTGGCCGTGACGGCGGGCGTGGCGCTCATGAGCGGCGCCCCTTCTCCCCGGCGGAGCGCCCGAACTGCTCCTCCAGGACGGTCAGCCGACGCCAGTACTCGTCCTCGTCGATCTCACCGGCGGCGAAACGGTGCCCCAGCAGCGCGATCGGCGACTGCTCGTCGACGCGCGGGCCCCAAGGGCCGCGGCGGCGGCGCGGGCCGAAACGGCGCAGGGCGGTGACGACGGTGACGATCACCGCCGCCCAGACGAGCGGGAAGAGGAGGACCCAGGGTCCGGGTCCCGCGTGGGCGAGGGTGTTCATGGTGCTCAGCTCCTCGGGTGGTCGATGCTTCGAGACTCACCCGAGGGACCCCTCCGGGTCGTCGTGCGGCCGGCGGCTCCTCCGGTACGCCACGGGGAGTACCGGAGAGGGCGACGGCTGCTCCTGGGCGCGAAGGGGCCCGAGGGCGGGAGCGGGAGCCGGGCGGGGACCGGGGGCCGGGAGCGGTGCGGGCCCGGGAAGGCGGGAGCGGTGCAGGCCCCGGAGGGCGGGAGCGGTGCAGGCCCGGCCTCTCAGTCGACCGGCACCAGCGTCAGGTACGCGATCCCGAGCAGCCCCCGGTAGCCGAGCCAGGCCGAGCGCTGGCGGTCCACGCGGGCGCGGAGCGCGGCGGCCTCCGGGTGGCGGGGGTGGCGGGCGAGCCAGAGTTCGGCGTCGTGGCGGTAGCCGGATTCGAAGGCGTCCCACTCCTCCTCGCTCGCCGTCTCGGTCCACAGCGGCCGGAAGCCCGCGTCGATCGCGAGGTCGACGAGCCCGGCGAGGGACGGGTGGTCGTCGGCGCGGGCGCCGGGCCACATCGTGGCGAGCTCCGCGTCGGTGGGGGTGCGCCGCCAGTAGCCCTCTCCCAGCACGACCCGCCCGCCCGGCCGCACCAGGCGCCGCAACTCCCGCAGCACGAGGCCGAGATCGTACGTGCCGTCCGCGCACAGGGCCTGGCCCGAGCCGAGGCACAGCACCGCGTCGGCGGGCTCGCGCGTGGTGCCACGCGCGGACTCCTCGACGTACCGGACCCGCTCGGACAGCCCGCGCCGGGCGGCGCGTTCGCGGCCGAGGGCCAGGTCGGCGCCGTCGATGTCGACGCCGGTCCCGGTGGCGCCGGGCGTGGCCTCCAGGACCCGCAGCATCAACTCGCCCTGGCCGCAGCCGATGTCGAGCACACGCGCGGGCGAACTCGCCGCGACCCGGGCCACGAGCCCGCGGGCCCGGTCCTCGGAGAGCGGACCGTGGAAGGTGAGGCCGCTGCCGAGGCGCGGCGGAAGGTCGTGTGCGGTCATGGGGCGCGACCCTATGCGCCCCGCACGGCGGCGACCAGCGCTTTTCCCGGGCCTCGGCACGGGCTGCGACCAGCGCGTCTCCGGGGCCTCGGGCACGGGCGGCGCCCGGGGCGTGAGAGGGTCCGGGGATGACGGAAGCGACGACGGACGACCTGGACCGGGCCGTGGCCGACGCCTCGGCCCCCGCGTGGACGACCCGGGTACGGGCCGGGCGCGACCTGGCCCCGTACGCCGGGCTGCCCCGGGCGGCGGAGGCGCTCCTCGCGCTGCTGCTGGACCCCGAGGACACGGCCGTGACGCGCGCGACGGCGGAGGCCCTGACCCGGGCGGGCACGGCGGACGCCTTGCGCTTCGTCGCCCGCGCGGCGGCCCGGGCGGACGCCCAGCAGGCCGACTGGCTGGCGACGGGCGCCCACGACGCCCTCCCGGAGACGACCACCGAGCCCACCGCCCCACGGGACGCACTGGCCGAGGACCCGGACGAGGCGGTACGCAGGGGAGCCGAACTCCTGGCGGCACGGCCGACCGGCTGAACTGAACGGGCGAGGCGGCGCCCCGGACCCGTGCGAGCGCGGCGGCACGAGCCCGCAGGGGCGCGGCACGGTACGGCGCCCCCCAGACACGTGCAGGCGCGGCACGGTACGGCGGCCCCGTAACCCCGTACAAGGCACGGCGGCCCCGCCCCGCACCCCGTACCGGCGCGGCACAGCCCCCTCCCGTACCCCCGCCGATCGCCGCGCGGTCAGGCCCCGGCGTCCGGTGCGGTGGCCCGGCGGGCCTTCTCCGCGGCTCCCGGGCGGGGGACGCCGTCGACCGAGACGCAGATGCCGAAGACGCGGGCGTGCCCCGTCCAGCCGTTGACGTGGCCGCGGTTGTTGCTGATCTGCACCCGCCGCCTGGCGTGGTCCACGGCCGAGACGAGGTGCAGGTACACCGTCCCGGCGACGCGGGCGAGGACGATGTCGCCGGGGGTCAGCCGCGCCGGGTCGACAGGCACGACGAGCACCCGCTGCCTGCTGCGGATCAGCGGGACCATCGAGGAGCCGGTGGGCCGGAAGCCCGCCTCCGCCCCGGCCGCGAGCCTGCTCGCCACCCCGTCCAGTACACCCATGCGGCGATCGTGGCAGACCCGCCGGGCACCGCCCCACCGGTTTTCCGGCCCGGCGGGGCCCGACGCACGGGGTCCGGCGGGGGTTCTCCGGGGGCCCCGCCCTACTCCCCCGACGCCCCGCCGAGCGCCGTCAGCGGGTCGTCCAGGACCGGCTGCCAGGCGAGTTCGGCGGCGCCGACCAGGCTGTTGTGGTCCAGGGTCGCGGGGAGGATCGGGACGCCGCCGCTGCGGCCCCAGAGGCTGCGGTCGGCGACGACGGCGCGGAGGCGGCCGGGGTCGGCGTTGAGGAGTTCGCGGTGCAGGCCGCCGAGGATGATCCGGTCCGGGTTGAGGATGTTCACCAGGCCCGCGAGCCCGAGGCCGAGCCGGTCGATCAGCTCCTCCGTCGCGACCCGGACGCCGGGGTCGTCGCGCTGGTCGCGCAGCAGGTCGCGGGCCTGCTGGAGCAGGGAGACCTCGGGTCCGGGGGCGCGGCCGGCGGCGGTGAGGAAGGCGAGCGGGTCGGTCTCGACGTCGAGGCAGCCGCGCGAGCCGCAGTGGCAGGGGCGGCCCTCGGGGTTGACGGTGAGGTGGCCGACCTCCAGGGCGAGGCCCGAACTCCCGGTGTGCAGGCGCCCGTCGAGGACGAGGGCGCCGCCGACGCCGCGGTGGCCGGTCGCCACGCACAGCAGGTCCTTCGCGCCGCGCCCGGCGCCGTGGCGGTGCTCGGCGAGGGCGGCGAGGTTGACGTCGTTGCCGGTGAAGGCGGGGCCCTCGATGCCGGCCGCGCGGACCTGCTCGGCGAAGATCTCGCGGACCGGCGCCCCGGCGGGCCAGGCGAGGTGGAGCGGGTTGAGGGCGGTGCCCTCGGGCTCGGCGACGGCGGAGGGCGCGGCGAGGCCCGCGCCGACGCAGCGGCGGCCGGTCTCGCGGAGCAGCCCGGCGCCCGCCTCGACGACCGCGCCGAGGACCTGCGCGGGGTCGGCGGAGACGGTGACGCAGCCGGGGGCGGTGGCCACCAGGGTGCCGCCGAGGCCGACCAGGGCGGCGCGGAAGCCGTCGGCGTGGACCTGCGCGGCGAGGGCGACGGGGCCCTTCTCGTCGACGGACAGGCGGTGCGAGGGCCGCCCCTGCGAACCGGCGGCGGCGCCCGGGTTGGAGTCGACCCGGATCAGGCCCAGGGCCTCCAGCTCGGCGGCGACGGCTCCGGCGGTGGCGCGGGTCACGCCGAGCTCGGCGGTGAGCACCGCCCGGGTCGGCGCCCGGCCCGTGTGCACCAGCTCCAGCGCGGGTCCGAGCGCGCCGCGCCCCCTGTCCAGCCGTGTCCGCGTGGTCGTCGTCGCCTTGCCGTTCATGGGGGCGAGTCTCCCATGATCGGTCCGCTGATCGGTCCGTGCCGGGGTCCTGTCGGCCTCCCTTTGGCCGGGTATCGCCGCCTCCCGAGCGGGCCGGGCGCGCGGGGCGGCCCGCCGCGCGCCCGGGAACGGCCGGGGTACGCGGCCCGCGCGGGGCGCCGCGCACCCGTCTTGAAACCGGAGCCCGATGCCCCCTATCCTGACTTTGTGCCGCTACTAAACAAAGTACGGACGGCCGTATCGGGGGGCCCCGGCGGAGACACCGCCTCACTCCCCCTGTCCCGCCTCCGCTCCGCCCTGACCCTGTTCTTCGCCCTCGACGGCTTCCTCTTCGCCGGCTGGGTGGTCCGCATCCCGGCCATCAAGCAGCAGACCGGTGCCACCGCCGGAGACCTCGGCCTCGCCCTGCTCGGCGTGTCCGCGGGCGCAGTCGTCACGATGACCCTCACCGGGCGCCTCTGCCGCCGCTACGGCAGCCACACCGTGACCGTCGTCACCGCCGTCCTGCTCTCGCTCTCCCTCGCCCTGCCGCCGCTCACCCGCAGCCCGCTCGCCCTCGGCCTCGTCCTGCTGCTGTTCGGCGCCGCGTACGGCGGCATCAACGTGGCCATGAACAGCGCCGCCGTCGATCTCGTCGCCGCCCTCCGCAGGCCCGTCATGCCGAGCTTCCACGCCGCCTACAGCCTCGGCGGCATGGTCGGCGCCGGGCTCGGCGGGCTCGTCGCCGCCGGGCTCTCGCCCACCGCGCACCTGCTCGCCCTGACCGCCGCCGGACTGCTCCTGACGGCCGCCGCCGGCCCCGTACTCCTGCGGCACCCCTCGCCCGCGCCGCCCGAGCGCCTGCCCGCCCGGCCCGCCACAGGGCGCCCGTCCGCCGGGGCCCGCCGCGCCGTCCTGGTGTTCGGCGTGATCGCGCTGTGCACGGCATACGGGGAGGGGGCGCTCGCCGACTGGGGCGCCCTGCACCTCTCGCAGGACCTGGGCGCGCACCCCGGCGTCGCGGCGGCGGGCTACTCGCTGTTCGCACTCACCATGACGGCCGGGCGGCTGTCCGGCACCGTCCTGCTCGAACGGCTCGGCCAGACCCGCACCCTCGTCGCCGGCGGGCTCACCGCCGCCGCGGGCATGATGCTCGGCGCGCTCGCCCCGACCGTCTGGGCGGCGCTGCTCGGCTTCGCCGTCACCGGGCTCGGCCTCGCCAACATCTTCCCCGTCGCCGTCGCCCGCGCGGGCGCCCTCGCGGGCCCGAGCGGGGTCGCCACCGCCTCCACCCTCGGCTACGGCGGGATGCTGCTGGGCCCGCCGTCCATCGGCTTCCTCGCCGAGTGGTCCTCCCTGCCGGTGGCCCTCACCACCGTCGCCGTCCTCGCCGCGGGCGCCGCCGTCATGGGCTACGTCACCCGCAACCCGCGAGCCGACAGCGCGAGTTGAGGGAGCGGCGCGGGGCCTGCCGGACCCGGCGGGGCCCGGCCTGACCGAGGCGGGGCCCCGCCCGGGCCCCGCTCCGGCCGGGTGGCCTGGGCCGCGAAAATCCGGCCCGGCCCACCGCCCCGACGGGCCATAATCCGCCCCATGGACACCCTGAGCACCGACACCCACATCGACTCGCTCGACGCGGCGGGCGCCGCCCTCCTGGCCGCCGCCGCGAAGGCCGGCACCGACGCCGAGGTCCCGACCTGTCCGGACTGGCGGGTGCGCGACCTGCTGCGGCACACCAGCATGGTGCACCGCTGGGCCACCGACCTCGTGACCACCGGCGATCCGTCCTTCCGCCCCGGGATCACGGAGCCGCCGCAGGAGCTGGACGGCGACGCGCTCCTCGCGTACGCCCACGAGAGCCACGCGCGGCTCGTCGGGGCGCTGCGCGCCGCCCCGGACGACCTGGACTGCTGGACCTTCCTGCCCGCCCCGTCGCCGCGCGCCTTCTGGGCCCGGCGGCAGAACCACGAGACCACCGTGCACCGCGCCGACGCCGAGTCCTCGCTGGCCACGGCGCCGGGGCCGGTGGACCCGCTCGTCGCCGCCGACGGCATCGACGAGCTGCTGAGCGGCTTCCACGCCCGCGACCGCAGCCGGGTCCGCACCGACCGGCCGCGCACCCTGCGGGTCCGCACCACGGACGGTGACGCCGTGTGGACCGTGCACCTGTCCGAGGCGGCGCCGCGCACCGAACGGGGCGCCGAGGGCCCCGCCGACTGCGAACTGAGCGGCCCCGCGGCGGTGTTGTACCTCGCGCTGTGGAACCGGCTCCCGCAGGACACGCTCACCGTCACCGGCGACCCGGCCCTCGCGCGGCTGTGGCGGGAGCACTCGGGGATCTGAACGCCCTGGGACGCGCCCCGGGACGCGCCCCGGGCGGCGCCCCGGGCGGTGCCCCGGTCCGAGCCGGGGTCCGCGCCCGCATCCGGGCCGGGGCCCGAGCCCGGGTCCGGGCCGGGGCCCGAGCCCGGGTCCGAGCGGGGGCCCGAGCCCGGGTCCGAGCGGAGGTCCAAGCCGGGGTCCACGTCCCGGTCCGAGCCGGGGTCCACGCCCGGGCCCGCGCCGGGGTCCGAGCCCGGGTTCCAGGCCGGAGTCCGCGCCCCGTCCCGCGCCCGGGCGGCGCCCCGCTCCCGCCCCGCCCCCGCCCCGCCCTCAGCCGAGCCAGCCCGGCCGGACCAGCCCCGACTCGTAGGCGAGGACGACGAGCTGGGCCCGGTCGCGGGCGCCGAGCTTCACCATGGTGCGGCTCACGTGCGTCTTGGCGGTGAGCGGGCTGACCACCAGCCGGCGGGCGATCTCGTCGTTCGACAGGCCGATGCCGACCAGGGCCATCACCTCCCGCTCGCGCTCGGTGAGCCCGTCCAGACCGGCGACGCGCTCCGGCGCCCTGGACCGGGCGGCGAACTCCTCGATGAGCCGCCGCGTCACCCCGGGCGACAGCAGCGCGTCGCCGTCGACCACGGCGCGCACCGCCCGCACCAGCTCCTCCGGTTCGGTGTCCTTGACGAGGAAGCCGGAGGCGCCGGAGCGGATGGCCTCGAAGACGTACTCGTCGAGCTCGAAGGTGGTCAGCATGACCACCCGGACCGCGCCGAGCCCCGGGTCGCCGGTGATCAGGCGGGTGGCGGCGAGCCCGTCCCGGTGCGGCATCCGGATGTCCATCAGGACCACGTCCGGGCGCAGTTCGCGCACCCGGGCGACGGCCTCCTCTCCGTCGGCGGCCTCGCCGGCCACCTCGATGTCGGGCTGCGCGTCCAGCAGGGCGCGGAAGCCCGCCCGGACGAGCGACTGGTCGTCGGCGAGCACGACGCGGATCACGGGGACTCCTCGGGACGTACGGGGAGGGTGGCGCGCACCCGGAAACCTCCGTCGGGCCGGGTGCCCGCCTCGATGGTGCCACCGAGCGCGGCGGCCCGCTCCCGCATCCCCGCCAGCCCGTTGCCGCTGCCGCCCGCGTCGCCGCCGGTGGCCGGGCCCGCGTCGTCGACCCGTACGGTCAGCGCGTCCGGCCCGTAGCCGAGGACGAGTTCGGCGGTGCGCGAGCCGGAGTGGCGCACGACGTTGGTCAGCGCCTCCTGCGCGATCCGGAAGGCGGCGAGCTCGGTGCCGGGCGGCAGGTGCCGCCGCCGCCCCTCCACCCGGCTGGTCACGGCGAGCCCGGCGGCGGCGGCCTGTTCGACGAGCTCGGGCAGCCGGTCGAGGCCGGGGGCCGGGGCGCGGGGCGCGTCGCCGGGGGCGCGCAGGGTGTCGAGCACCTGCCGCACCTCGCCGAGCGCCTCCTTGCTCGCCGCCTTGATGGCGGTGAGGGCGGTACGGGCCTGGGCGGGGTCCGCGTCGAGCAGGGCGAGCCCGACACCGGCCTGGACGTTGATGACGGACAGCGAGTGGGCGAGGACGTCGTGGAGTTCGCGGGCGATCCGCAGGCGTTCCTCGTCGGCCCTGCGGCGCTCGGCGGCGGCCCGTTCGGCGCGCTCTTTCACCCACTGCTCGCGCCGCACCCGGGCCAGCTCGGCGGCGGCGAGGATCGCGACGGCGAAGGCGGCGACCGGGAGCTCCTGCCCCCAGGGCGCGGGGCCGTCGCCCGGCGGCGGCAGCCACCGGTAGAGCCAGTGCGCGAGGAGCAGGTGCCCGGCCCAGAGCAGGCCGAGGGCCCACCAGGCCGCGTGGCGGTGCCCGTGCACGACGGCGGCGAAGCAGGCGACGGCCACGGCGGCGAAGACCGGGCCGTACGCGTAACCGGCGGCCAGGTACCCGAGGGTGGCCGCCGCCACGCCGAACACCACCGGGACGGGGTGGCGGTGGCGCACCAGGAGCGGGGCGCAGGCGAGCAGGAGCAGCGCCCGGCCGAGGGTGTCGAGGGCGAGCCGGTCGGGCTGGTTGCGGGCGGCGAAACCGGTGCCGACCAGCACGAAGACGGTGATCGGGAGCGTCGAGCGCCAGGCCAGGCCCCCGCCGTGTTCCCGGGCGGCCCACCGCCACGGGCGCGGCCACGGCGGGCCGCCGTGGCCGGGGGTGCTCGTCGGGTGCGCGTCCATGGCGCCACGCTAGACGCCCCGGGGGCGGCGGGGCGTCCGCCGGGCGGGGTGGCCGCCCGTACTCCCCCGGGAGTACGGGCGCACGGGCTCGCCCGCGGCGGGTCAGAGGGCGGGCAGCAGCCCGACCTCGCGGCCGAGGCGCTCGGCGGAGGCGGCGAAGAAGGCGTCCCGGTCCTCGACGACGTTGTGGAACTGGCCGAACAGCTCGAACGAAACCAGCCCGAAGAGCTCGGCCCAGGCGGCGACGAGGGCGACGGCGAGGGCGGGCGGCAGGTCGGGGGCCAGGTCGGCGGCGAGCCGCTCGGCCTCCGGGCGCAGCCCGGCCGGCAGCGGCGGCAGGGCGACGCCCCGGCCCCGGTGGGCGCCCCGGGCCAGCCCGATGAGGACGAGGCCGACGCGGGCGGCGGGGCCGATGGTGTCCTGGGGCGCGGTGTAGCCGGGCACCGGGGAGCCGTAGATCAGCGCGTACTCGTGGGGGTGGGCGAGGGCCCAGGCCCGGACGGCGCGGCAGACGGCGGTCCAGCGGGCCAGGTGGTCGTCGGGCGCGGCGGCCGCGGCTGCGGCGTCGGCCCCCTCGGCGGCGGCGCCGACCGCGTCGTAGGCGTCGACGATCAGCGCGGTCAGGAGGTCGTCGCGGCTCGGGAAGTAGCGGTAGAGGGCCGAGGACACCATGCCGAGCTCGCGGGCGACGGCGCGCAAGGAGAGCTTGGCGGCGCCCTCGGCGGCGAGCTGGGTCCGGGCCTCGTCCTTGATGGCCGCGGTGATCTCGACGCGGGCGCGGGCGCGGGCTCCTTGAACGGTGGTCATGGAGAGCAGTCTGCCATGAATCAGAGCACCGCACCGAAATCGGAGCATCGAACCGAAACGAGAGCAGTGCTCTTGCATGAGAGCGCCGGGCGAGGCACACTGAAGTCAAGCGAGAGCAGTGCTCACGGAACAGAGCATCGCTCCGGCTCGATCGTCCACCACTCTCCGGGAGCCCGCGATGACCACGCCGAAGCCTTACTACCTCCAGGGCAGCCCCTTCGCCGTCCGCCTCAACAGCGTCATCGGCTGGCTCGCCCGCCACGGCGTCAGCCTCGCCGGCTCGGCCGAGCTCAGCGTCCGGGGCCGCAAGAGCGGCGAGATGCAGCGCATCCCCGTCAACCCGTACGAGCACGGGGACGCCCGCTACCTGGTCTCGGCGCGCGGGCACTCCCAGTGGGTCCGCAACATGCGGGCGGCCGGCGGCGGCGAGCTGCGGGTCGGCCGTAAGGTCCGCCCCTTCACCGCCGTCGAGGTGCCGGACGCGGAGAAGCCCGAGGTGCTGCGCGGGTATCTGCGCCGCTGGGGCTGGCAGGTCAGCCAGTTCTTCCAGGGCGTGACCGCCGACTCGACCGACGAGGAGCTGGCCGCCGTCGCCGCCGACCACCCGGTCTTCCGCATCACGGTCGCGGCGTGACGCCGGTACGCCACGAGGGCGGCACGGATCCGCTCCGTACCGCCCTCGTCCCACGCTCCGCCACGGCGGGAGCGGCCGAGGCCGCCCGCCGGGCCGTCCGTCAGGCCCCCTCGGGCCCCTGCCCGCCGTCGGCGGGACGCCGATCGGGCGCGCCCTCGGCCGCGTCGGCGAGCTTCACGTCATCCGGCTCGGCCACCACGTCCTTCGCGACCACGGCGTCCGTCACGACCACCGAGTCCGCCGCGTCGGGCACGGCCACCACGTCCGTCGCCCCCGCAGCCGCCGTCACGTCCGGCGCCTCCGGCGCACCCGCCACGCCCGCCACGTCCGCCGCCTCCGCCTCGGGCTCCGGCGTCCCGTCCTTGCGGGAGACGCCCCGGCCCGCCGGGCCGACGCCCGAGGCGGTGTCCATGCGCCGGTCCAGCAGGTCGATCGCGCGCCGCGCGAAGCCGTTGCCCCGGACCAGACCGCCCAGGGTGGCCGCGCCGCGCGTGATGTCGGCGAACGCGTTCCACGCGGGACGGAAGCCCGTGATGGTCGCGTGCAGCAGCCCCGGGCGGCGCTCGAACAGCGCCAGCATCCGGCGGCCCACGGCCATCTCGACACCCAGGCCCGCCTTGATGGCGAAGGCGTAGTTCAGCGCCTGCCGGCGCGCGTCCACCGCGTCGCCCGCCTCGGCGACCCGCACCGCCCACTCGCCGGCGAGCCGGCCGGAGCGCAGCGCGAAGGAGATGCCCTCGCGGGTCCACGGTTCGAGCAGACCGGCCGCGTCGCCGCAGACCAGCACCCGGCCGCGGGAGAGCGGCGAGTCGTCCGTGCGGCAGCGGGTCAGATGCCCGGAGGAGATGGCCGGTTCGAAGCCCGCCAGGCCCAGCCGGGCCACGAAGTCCTCCAGATAGCGCTTGGTCGCCGCGCCCTCGCCGCGCGCCGAGATGACGCCGACGGTCAGGGTGTCGCCCTTGGGGAAGACCCAGCCGTAACTCCCGGGCAGCGGGCCCCAGTCGATGAGCACGCGGCCCCGCCAGTCCTCGGCCACCGACGCCGGGACGGGGATCTCCGCCTCAAGACCCAGGTCCACCTGGCCCAGCTTCACGCCGACGTGCGCCCCTATCCGGCCGGCGCTTCCGTCGGCGCCGACGACGGCGCGCGCGAGGACGGTCTCGCCGTCCGCGAGGACCACGGCGACCGTGCGCCGGTCGGGCACGGCCGGGCCGTGCTGCTCGACGCGGCTGACGGTGGCTCCGGTGCGCAGCTCGGCGCCCGCCTTCTGCGCGTGCTCGACCAGCTGGGCGTCGAACTCGGGCCGGTTGATGAGCCCGAACAGCATGCGGCGCGAGCGGCGGGTGCGGGTGAAGCGCCCGTCGAGGGAGAAGGTGACGGCCTTGACCCGGTCCTGGAGGGGCAGTTCGAAGCCGGGGGGCAGGGCGTCGCGCGAGGGGCCGATGATGCCTCCGCCGCAGGTCTTGTAGCGCGGGAGCTCGGCCTTCTCCAGGAGCAGCACCCGGCGCCCCGCGACGGCCGCCGCGTACGCCGCGGAGGCTCCGGCGGGGCCGGCACCCACGACGACCACGTCCCAGACCATGGCCGGACCCCCGTCCGGTCCCGTCGATCCCGCCGCGGCCGTGCCCGACTCCGCCGCTCCGGCGTCTGCGTTCTCGCTGCTCACGATGTGCTTCTGCTCCTGATCCGACCGGTGGTTCCTGCTGTGCACGCATCCTACGACCCGGTAGTCACGCGTCACCGCGCCGCCCCGCGCCGACCCGCGCCGTAGGATCGGCCGTACGTTCGCCCGTACAACCGATACGCGGCGACGCGCCCACACGTCACAACGTCGCACCCACCAGGAGCGTGCCCATGACCGCGAATCCGATCGCCGAGACCGTCGCATCCCTGATGCCCCGCGCCAAGGCGGAGCTGACGGAGCTGGTGGCCTTCCAGTCGGTAGCGGACGAGGCCGTCGCCCCGCGCAGCGAGTGCGAGGGCGCCGCGAACTGGGTGGCGGACGCGCTGCGCGCCGAGGGCTTCCAGGACGTGGCGCTGCTCGACACCCCCGACGGCACGCAGTCGGTGTACGGCCTGCTGCCCGGCCCGGACGGCGCCCCGACCGTCCTCCTCTACGCGCACTACGACGTGCAGCCGATGCTGGTCGAGGCGGACTGGGTGACCCCGCCGTTCGAGCTCACCGAGCGCGCGGACGGGCGCTGGTACGGGCGCGGCGCCGCCGACTGCAAGGGCGGGTTCATCATGCACCTGCTCGCGCTGCGCGCCCTGAAGGCGAACGGCGGGATCCCGGTCTCGGTCAAGGTGATCGTGGAGGGCTCGGAGGAGCAGGGCACCGGCGGCCTGGAGCGGTACGCGGAGGCGCACCCGGAGCTGCTCACCGCGGACGCCATCGTCATCGGCGACGCGGGCAACTTCCGGGTCGGCCTGCCGACCGTGACGGCGACCCTGCGCGGCATGACGATGATCCGGGTGACCATCGACACCCTCCAGGGCAACCTGCACTCGGGCCAGTTCGGCGGTGCGGCGCCGGACGCGCTCGCCGCGCTCATCCGCGTACTGGACTCGCTGCGCGACGAGACGGGCGCGACGGTCATCGACGGGCTGCCGGCCGACGCGGTGTGGGAGGGCCTGCAGTACCCGGAGGCCGACTTCCGCAAGGACGCCAAGGTGCTGGACGGGGTGGACCTGCCGGGTGTCGGCACGGTCGCGGACCGGATCTGGGCGCGCCCGGCGGTGACCGTGATCGGCATCGACGCGCACCCCGTCGCCGGGGCCACGCCGTCGATCCCGTCGACCGCCCGCGCGCAGATCAGCCTGCGGGTGCCGCCGGGCCAGGACGCGGCGAAGGCGACGGAGCTGCTGTACGCGCACATCGAGAAGCACACGCCGTGGAACGCGCGCGTGAAGCTGGAGCAGGTCGGCCAGGGCCAGGCGTTCCAGGCGGACACGTCGAGCCCGGCGTACACCTCGATGGCGGAGGCGATGCGGCTCGCGTACCCGGGCGAGGAGATGCAGGCGGCGGGCATGGGCGGCTCGATCCCGCTGTGCAACACCCTCGCCGCGCTGTACCCGGAGTCGGAGATCCTGCTGATCGGCCTGAGCGAGCCGGAGGCGCAGATCCACGCGGTGAACGAGTCGGTGTCCCCGCAGGAGCTGGAGCGCCTGTCGGTGGCCGAGGCGCACTTCCTGCTGAACTACGCGGCGTCCAAGCGGGGTTGATCCCGACCCTGTCGTGGGGATGACGCTCTGGGCGTAACTCGCCCAGAGCGTACTCGCGTGCTCCGGACGGGCGGGGCCGCTTACGTTCGGCCCATGACGCTTCCGGATCACGCACCCCACTCCCCCGACCCCGCCGACCCGGCCGGCCTCGTCGAACTCGTCGAGGTCACGCCCCGCCTGTCCATGCTGCGGCTGCCCATCGGGCAGGCGTACGTGTGGCGGGACGACTCCGGACTGACCCTCGTCGACGCCGGCTGGGTGGGCGCGGCGGACGCGATGGAGGCGGCGCTGCGCGGCGCGGGCCTGGATCCCGCGCGGATCCGCCGCATCGTGCTGACGCACTGTCACCGCGACCACGTGGGCGCGGCGCAGGAGCTCGCCGACCGGTACGGCTGCGAGATCCTGGCGCACGCGCTGGACGCCCCGGTGATCCGGGGTGAACTCCCGGTCCCGGAGCCGGATCTGCTCGACTGGGAGGTGCCGCTGTACGCGCACGGGCTGACCGTCCCGGAGGCCCCGCCGACCAAGGTGGACCGGGAGCTCGCGGACGGCGAGGTGCTGGACTTCGGCGACGGTGCGGTGGTGCTGCACACCCCGGGCCACACCCCCGGCTCGCTCGCGGTGCATCTCCCGTGCCACGGTGTGCTGTTGACGGGGGACACGGTCGCGACCGTGCAGGGGGTGACCTTCGGCGTCTTCCACGTGGACCGGGCGCTGGCCATGGAGTCGATGCGGCGGCTGGCGGAGCTGGCGCCCTCGGTGCTGTGCTGCGGCCACGGCGAGCCGGTGACCGAGGACACGGCGGAGAAGCTGCGCGGGGCGCTGGCCTGACCAGCCCCTTCCCCGGGGCGGGCGGCGGTCAGCCGACGGGGTCGCCGGCCTCCAGGTTGAGGACGGTGCCGCGCTCGCGGGCCCGCAGCGCCCAGCGCAGGCGGCGGTAGCGGACGGGGGGCAGCAGGTCGGCCGCCTCCTCCTCGGTGACGAACCGCCAGGCGCGCAGCTCGGCGCCGGGCAGCAGCAGCCGCCCGGCCTCGGCGGCGGGCAGCCGGCCGCCGTCGAACAGCAGCCGCAGGCCCCCGTAGCCGGGCGGCTGGGGCCGTTCCCAGTCGACGAGCAGCAGCCGGGGTACGGCGTCGAGTTCGAGCCCGATCTCCTCGGCGACCTCGCGCATCCCGGCGCGGGCGGGCGGTTCGCCGGGCTCGACGACGCCGCCGGGGAACTCCCAGCCCGGCTTGTAAGTGGGGTCGACGAGGAGGAAACGGTCCTGCTCGTCGAAGAGCAGCACGCCCGCCGCCAGGGTCTCGCCGGTGGGCTCCGGGGTCTGCACGATGCCGCAGGGGCCCGCGAGCCCGGCGGCGACGGCGTCGGCGACGGCCCGCGCCGTCTCGGCCGGGGTGCGCCCGCCGTTGTCGACGGCGTAGGCGTCCTCGCCGAGCCAGCCGCCGAGGGCGGTCCGGTACGGCTCGATGCGGGTGTGGCACCAGCGGCGGGTCCGGGTCCCGGGGTCGCCGGCCCGCTCCTCGCGGGCGTCGATCCGCGCCCGCAGGATCGTTTCATCCACGGTGAGCACCACGTGCCGGACCTCGATCCGGCGGGCGGCGAGCGCGCCGAAGATCTCGTCGCGGTACTCCTGCCGCAGCAGGGTCATCGGCACCACGAGCACCCCGCCCACCTCGGCGAGCAGCGCGGCGGCGGTGTCCACGACCAGCCGGCGCCAGATCGCCAGGTCCTGGAAGTCGTCGACCTCCGCGAGGCGTTGCTTCGGCAGCAGCAGACCGAGCCCGCCGCCGACGACCTCGGGGTCGTACAGGGTGCTGTTCGGGATCAGCTCGACCAGTTCGCGCGCGGTGCTGGTCTTGCCCGCCCCGAACGCGCCGTTGAGCCAGACGATCACGTCTCCCCCTCTTCGTCATGCCCCCTGAGGCTTGCCCGCACCACCCTGCCACGGAAACCCCCGGCGGGGGCGGCGGGCCGGAACCGGGCCCGCCCCGGGCGCGTAACACTTCGGGACGGGCCGTCGTTGGAGACGGCGAGCACGAGGGGGTGCGGAGATGAGTCGTACGGTGCTGGAGCGCTTTCCCGCGGGAGGTCCGTGGGGCAGTTGGCCCGCCGAGGAGTTCGCCGGCGCGCGGCGCGCCGAGGGGCTGCCGGCGCGGGTCGTGATGGACCTGGAGTCCGACGCCTTCCTGGTGATCGTGGAGCAGCGCGTTCCGGAGGAGTGAGAGGTCCGGCGCCCGCTCGCCCGCGCCCGTCCCCGGGTCAGTCCTCCGGGAAGGCCGCCGCCGCCGCGCCGAGGAGTCCGGCGTCGGTGCCGGTGAGGGCGGGGACGACGGTGAGGCCCTGGACGAACGACAGGGTGGCGTACGAGCGCAGGCTGCGGCGCAGCGGCGCGAACAGCACCTCGCCCGCGCCCGCGACGCCGCCGCCGACGACGGCGATGTCCACCTCGACCAGGCTGGCGGTGGCGGCGATCCCGGCGGCCAGCGCCTGCGCCGCGCGCTCGAAGGAGGCCACGGCCACGGGGTCGCCCGCCGCCGCCGAGGCGGCCACCGCGGCGGCCGTGACGTCGCCGTCGGGGCCGGGCCGCCACCCCTCGGCGAGGGCGCGCCAGGCCAGGTGCGGCCCGCTGGCGATCCGCTCGACGCAGCCGCGCCCGCCGCAGGCGCACGGCTCGCCGTCGAGGTCGACGCTGATGTGGCCGATGTGCCCGGCGTTGCCGGTGGGCCCGGTGTGGAGCCGGCCGCCCAGGACGAGCCCGCCGCCCACACCCGTGGAGACCACGAGGCACAGGGCGTTGTCATGGCCCCGGGCGGCGCCCAGCCAGTGCTCGGCGGCGGTCATCGCGACCCCGTCGCCGATCAGGACGACGGGCAGTCCGCCCACCGCCCGCCGCACCCGCTCGACGACCGGGAAGCCCCGCCAGCCGGGCACGTTGACGGGGCTGACGGTGCCCGCGGAGGCGTCTACGGGGCCCGCGCTCCCGATCCCGACGGCACGGACCGCGCCCCAGGACGCCGACCGCGCCAGCTCCTCGACGACCCCGGACACGGCGGCCATGACCGTCTCGCCGTCCTCCCGCGCGGGCGTGGCCCGCTGCGCGCGCACGAGGATCCGGCCGGCTCGGTCGACCAGCGCACCGGCGATCTTGGTACCGCCGATGTCGAGGGCGACGACGAGGTCAGTGCTCATGGGCTCCGGATCTCCGTGGGGCGGTGAGAACGACAAGGACAGGATGGACGGGAAGGACGGGACAGACGATGAGGAAGGTGACTGTGACCTACAGTCTTCCCACCGCTGACAACGTTGTCCAGGCCCTATGCTCGACAGCAACGAGATCGAGACGCCGATCCCCCGCCCCGACGAAGGAACCGCGCACCGTGGCCGACACCGCCCGCCGCCCCGAGCACCGATACGGCAATCGGCCCACCATGAAGGACGTGGCCGCCCGCGCGGGTGTCGGCCTCAAGACGGTCTCCCGCGTGGTCAACGGCGAGCCGGGCGTCACCCCCGACACCGAGCGGCGGGTCCAGGAGGCGATCGACTCCCTGGGCTTCCGCCGCAACGACAGCGCGCGCGTGCTCCGCAAGGGCCGCACGGCGTCGGTCGGCCTGGTCCTGGAGGACCTGGCCGACCCGTTCTACGGCCCGCTGAGCCGCGCGGTCGAGGAGGTCGCCCGCGCGCACGGCGCCCTGCTCATCAACGGCTCCAGCGCCGAGGACCCGGAGCGCGAGCAGGAGCTGGCCCTGGCGCTCTGCGCGCGCCGCGTGGACGGACTGATCGTCATCCCGGCGGGCTCCGACCACCGTTATCTGGAGCCGGAGATCCAGGCGGGCGTCGCCACGGTCTTCGTGGACCGTCCGGCGGGCCGCATCGACGCGGACGTCGTCCTCTCGGACAGCTACGGCGGCGCGCGCGAGGGCGTGGCGCACCTCATCGCGCACGGCCACCGCCGCATCGGCTTCGTCGGCGACCGCCCCCGCATCCACACCGCCACCGAGCGCCTGCGCGGCTACCGGGCGGCGATGGAGGACGCGGGCCTGGAGGTGGCCGACAGCTGGGTCTCCCTCGGCCCGACCGACCCGGAGCGGGTCGCCGGGACCGTACGCGCGATGCTGTCGGGTCCCGACCCGGTCACGGCCCTGTTCGCGGGCAACAACCGCGTGACCGTGACGGCGGTCCGCGTGCTGGCGGAGCACGCGGCGCCGGTCGCCCTGGTCGGCTTCGACGACATCGAGCTGGCGGACCTGCTCGGCATCACGGTCATCGCCCAGGACGCGGCGGCCCTGGGCCGCACGGCGGCCGAGCGCCTGTTCCGCCGCCTGGACGGCGTCGAGGAGCCCCCCACGACCACGGTCCTGCCGACCAGGCTCATCCCCCGGGGCTCGGGCGAGCTCGCCCCCTGACTCCGGGGGTCCCGGTGCGGGCTAGCAGACGCGCAGCCCGTCGACGGGCCCGCCGCCCGCGCCGCCCCTCAGGTGCAGGACGCTGACGTACACGTTGGTGTTGCCGCTGTCGTCGTCGGTCCGGGCCCACCAGCGGCTGCTCTGCCCGCCGTAGCTCTCGCTGTGGTCGAGGTCGACCTGGCAGTAGAAGACGTGCGGTCCCGCCCCCAGGGAGCCCATCTCCCCGCCGTCGTACCGCTTGGTGACGGCGCTCCGCACGACCTGGCAGGTCGCCGAACTCCCCGAGGCCGCGCACCCGGAGACGGCGGGAGGCGGCGCGGCGGTCGTGGTGGCGGCGGTGGCCCCGCCGCTGGGCCGGGCGCCGGAGGTGGCCGCACCGGCGCCTCCCTTGCGCGGGGTGGCGGAGGCGCCCCGCGAGGACGGCACGGCGCCCGGCTCCGAGGGCCGTCCGGCCTCCGTGGCGGCACCGGCGCCGGGCGAGGCGCTCTCCCCGGGCCCGGGGGTACGGGCGGCGGCGGTGCCGGTGGTGGGGCCGCCGTCCGCCGGCTCGCCCCCGTCCAGCACGTGCCCGGGATCGCCGGTGCCGCCCCCGGCCGGGCGCTCGCCCGCGACGGCGGTCCCGCCGGTGTCCCGCTCCATCACGGCGTACGTGACACCTCCCCCGACGAGCACCACCCCGGCCACGGCGGCGGCGACCAGCCCCCGGGCACGCCGACGCGGCGGGGGCGACGAAGGCGGCGGCACGGGCGGCCCGAAACCGGGACCGACGACAGGGGAGGGCGGTACGGGGACGGGGACGGGCGCAGGTACTAGCACCGGCGCAGGCACATGAGCAGGCACAACAGGTAGAGGAGCAGGCACGGGAGCGGGCGTGGCGACCGCGGCGGCGGCGGCCCCCTCCGCTCCCGGGGCCCCCGCGTCCCCCCGCGCCACCGCCCCCAGCAGCAGCGCCGCCTCCCGCGCCCCCGGCCGCTCCGCCGGGTCCTTGGCGAGGAGCCGGAGCAGGGCGGGGGCGAGCGGGCCGGAGCGTACGGGTTCGGGGAGCGGGTCGGTGACGATGGCGGCGAGGGTGGACCAGGTGGAGGTGCGCCGGAACGGCACCGCGCCCTCGACGGCGGCGAACAGGGTGGCGCCGAGCGCCCACACGTCGGCGGCGGGTGCGGGCGCGGCGCCCCGGGCGCGTTCCGGGGAGAGGTAGTCGAGGGAGCCGACGATCTCGCCGCTGCGGGTGAGCCGGGCGGCGGTCCCGTCGGCGGGGTCCTCGATGGTGGCGATGCCGAAGTCGGTGAGGAGGACCCGCCCCGAGCGGTCGAGCAGGATGTTGCCGGGCTTCACGTCCCGGTGCAGCACCCCGGCCTCGTGCGCGGCGGCGAGCGCCTCCAGGACGCGGGCGCCGATCCGGGCGGCCTCGACGGGGTCCAGGGGTCCTTCGGCGGCGAGGAGGTCGTCGAGGGAGGGCCCGTCGACGAGCTCCATGACGATGACGGGGCGCCCCTCGTGCTCGGTCACGTCGTGGACGGCGACGACTCCGGGGTGGCGGACCCGGGCGGCGGCGCGGGCCTCGCGCCGCATCCGCTGGCGCATGGCGTCGAGTTCGGGCGCCGCCGTGTCGGTGTAGGTGCGCAGTTCCTTGACGGCGACCTCGCGGCCGAGGATCTCGTCGACGGCCTGCCAGACGACTCCCATGCCGCCGCGGCCGAGTCTGCGCACGATGCGGTAGCGGCCCGCGAGCCGCCCGTTCTCCCCCGATGACACCGCTGCCCCGTTCCCCGTCCGGACTCATGAACCAAAAAATCATGAACACGCACAGAGTACGGGGCAGTTGGCGCGAAAACGACGTTTACCGGGAGGTCACTGCGCCTGGGCGGTCAGATCGCCGCGCCGGGGGGCGGAGAACCGGTCGAGGTCCGCGCGGGTGAGCCCGGTGAGGGCGTCGACCTCGGCGGTGTCGAGGGCGCCGCAGTCGATGCCGCGCAGCAGGTAGGAGGAGAGCGCCTTGGCGGTGGCGGGCTCGTCCATGACGTCGCCGCCCGCGTGGTTGGCGTAGGCGGACAGGCGCTTGGCGGCGGCCTGGAAGCCCTCGCGGTAGAAGGCGAAGACGGCGGCGTAGCGGGTGGGGATGTGCCCCGGGTGCATGTCCCAGCCCTGGTAGTAGGCGCGGGCGAGGGCGCGGCGGGTGAGCCCGTAGTGGAGCTTCCACGCCTCGTGGACGTGGGCGGTGGAGCCGACCGGGAGGACGTTGGTGGAGCCGTCGGAGACGCGGACGCCGGTGCCGGCTGCGGCGACCTGCATGATCGCCTTGGCGTGGTCGGCGGCGGGGTGGTCGCTGGCCTGGTAGGCGGCGGAGACGCCGAGGCAGGCGCTGTAGTCGAAGGTGCCGTAGTGGAGGCCGGTGGCGCGGCCCTCGGCGGCGTCGATCATCCGGGCGACGGCGGCGGTGCCGTCGGCGGCGAGGATGGACTGGCTGGTCTCGATCTGGATCTCGAAGCCGAGCCGGCCCTCGTCGAGGCCGTGGGCCTTCTCGAAGGCTTCGAGGAGCCGGACGAAGGCGGTGACCTGCTCGGGGTAGGTGACCTTGGGGAGGGTGAGGACGAGCCCGTCGGGCAGGCCGCCGTTCTCCATGAGGCCGGTGAGGAAGACGTCGGTGGTGCGGATGCCCCGGTCGCGTACGGCGGACTCCATGCACTTCATCCGGATGCCCATGTACGGGGCGGCGCTGAGGTCCGCGTACGCCTCGGTGATGATCCGCGCGGCGCGGGCGGCGTCGTGGTCCTCGTCGGTGCCCCCGTAGCCGTCCTCGAAGTCGACCCGGAGGTCCTCGACGGGCTCGCGCTCCAGCTTGGCGCGGACGCGGCCGTACACGTCCTCGGCGAGCTCGTCGGAGAGGCCGAGGACGCCGGCGAAGGTGGCGGCGTCGGGGGCGTGCTCGTCGAGGGCGGCGAGGGCCTGGTCGCCCCAGGAGCGGATCGTCCCGGCGTCGAAGACGTTGCCGGGTACGTAGACGGTGTGGACGGGCTGACGGGTGCCGGGGTCTCCCGGGTAGCGCCGGTCCAGCTCGGCGTCGACCGTGGCGAGGGAGGCGCTGATCTCCTCGCTGACCGCGCCCGCGAGGCTCGTCGACACCTTCTCCTGCTGACCCATCCCAGATCCTCCTGTTTTCCGCTGCACGGAATCAACAATCCGTATAGCGAAGTTAATGTCCCGGCCGGACCCGCGTCAATGGCTGTCCGAAACGACCGGGGGCCGCGCGGTGAAGATCACCACGCGGCCCCCGGACCGCAGAAGAACCGCAGGTCAGCCCTTAGCCCTTGCGGGCCTTGACCTCGTCGGTCAGCTGCGGCACGACGTCGAACAGGTCGCCGACGACGCCGTAGTCGACCAGGTCGAAGATCGGGGCCTCGGCGTCCTTGTTGATGGCCACGATGGTCTTCGAGGTCTGCATGCCCGCGCGGTGCTGGATCGCGCCGGAGATGCCGGAGGCGATGTACAGCTGCGGCGAGACCGACTTGCCGGTCTGGCCGACCTGGCTGGAGTGCGGGTACCAGCCGGCGTCGACGGCGGCGCGGGAGGCGCCGACGGCGGCACCGAGGGAGTCGGCGAGCGCCTCGATGATCGCGAAGTTCTCGGCGCCGTTGACGCCACGGCCGCCGGAGACCACGATCGCGGCCTCGGTCAGCTCCGGGCGGCCGGTCGACTCGCGCGGGGTGCGGGCGACGACCTTGGTGCCGGTGGCCTGCGCCGAGAAGGAGACCGCGAGGGCCTCGACGGCGCCGGCGGCGGGGGCGGCCTCGACGGCGGCCGAGTTCGGCTTGACCGTGATGACCGGGGTGCCCTTGGAGACGCGGGACTTGGTGGTGAAGGAGGCGGCGAACGCGGACTGCGTCGCGACCGGACCCTCGTCACCGGCCTCCAGGTCCACGGCGTCGGTGATGATGCCGGAGCCGATGCGGACGGCGAGGCGGGCCGCGATCTCCTTGCCCTCGGCGGAGGACGGGACGAGCACGGCGGCCGGGGACACGGCCTCGTAGGCGGCCTGGAGCGCGTCGACCTTCGGGACGACGAGGTACTCGCCGAACTCGGGGGCGTCGGCGGTGAGGACCTTCACGGCGCCGTGCTCGGCGAGGGCCGCGGCGGTGTCGGCGGCGCCGTTGCCGAGCGCGACGGCGACGGGCTCGCCGAGGCGGCGGGCCAGCGTGAGCAGCTCCAGGGTGGGCTTGCGGACGGCTCCGTCGACGTGGTCGACGTAGACGAGAATCTCAGCCATGGGACTTCAATCTCCTGCGGAAGAAACGGGGACGGCCTGAGGGGTCGGCGCGGGGCGCCCGGGCCCCTAGATGAACTTCTGGCTCGCGAGGAACTCCGCGAGCTGCTTGCCGCCCTCGCCCTCGTCCTTGACGATCGTGCCCGCGGTGCGCGCCGGGCGCTCGTCCGCCGAGTCGACCTTGGTCCAGGAGCCCTCCAGGCCGACCTCGTCCGCCTCGATGTCCAGGTCGGACAGGTCCAGGGACTCCACCGGCTTCTTCTTGGCGGCCATGATGCCCTTGAAGGAGGGGTAGCGCGCCTCGCCCGACTGGTCGGTCACGGAGACCACGGCGGGGAGGGACGCCTCCAGCTGCTCGGAGGCGGTGTCGCCGTCGCGGCGGCCCTTGACGGTGCCGTCCTCGACGGAGACCTCGGAGAGCAGGGTGACCTGCGGGACACCGAGGCGCTCGGCCAGGATGGCGGGCAGGACGCCCATGGTGCCGTCGGTGGAGGCCATGCCCGCGATGACGAGGTCGTAGCCGGTCTTCTCGATCGCCTTGGCGAGCACCAGCGAGGTGCCCATGACGTCGGTGCCGTGCAGGTCGTCGTCCTCGACGTGGACGGCCTTGTCGGCGCCCATGGAGAGCGCCTTGCGCAGCGCGTCCTTGGCGTCCTCGGGGCCGACGGTCAGCACGGTGACCTCGGCGTCGTCGGCCTCTTCCGCGATCTGGAGCGCCTGCTCCACCGCGTACTCGTCCAGCTCGGACAGCAGGCCGTCGACGTCGTCGCGGTCGACGGTCAGGTCGTCCGCGAACTTCCGGTCGCCGGTGGCGTCCGGCACGTACTTCACACAGACAACGATCCTCAAGCTCACGCCGGCTCTCCTACTGCATCGTCATAACGGGCTGCCTTGTTGCTCGCAGCATAGGCGCCTGAAGGGCGGGGTTCCGGTCGGGGATCCGGACGCCGCCGAACGCCCCGACCGAAATATTACTCGCCAGTACACCCAGTTCGTTACAAGTAAGCAAGCGCTCAGCCGTGTGACCTTGCCAACGCGGCCCGACCGGCCCGCGCGGGAACTCTCAGTCGCGCAGCGCGTTGAAGCGACCCTGGTGGTAGAGGAGCGGACGGCCGCCCCCGGCCGGGTCGCCCGCGATCGCCTCGGCTATCACGATCCGGTGGTCCCCGGCGGGGACCCGGGCCACCACCCGGCACACCAGCCAGGCCAGCACGCCGTCCAGCACCGGCACGCCCTCGGGGCCGCGGCTCCACCGGGTGGGAGCCCCGAACCGGTCGGCGCCGCTGCGGGCGAAGGTCGCGGCGAGCTCCGCCTGATGCTCGCCGAGTATGTGGACGCCGATGTGCTCGGCCTCGGCCACCACGGGCCAGCTGGAGGAGCCGGTGCCCACGCCGAAGGAGATCAGCGGCGGCTCGGCGGCGACGGAGTTGAGCGAGGTGGCCGTGAAGCCGACCGGGCGCTCGCCGTGCGCGGTGATCACCGCGACACCGGCGGCGTGCTGCCGGAAGACGGAACGGAGCAGGTCGGGAGAGGCGGGCCTGGGTGCACCGAAGGCGGGAAACGTCGGGAGCGTGCGGAGCTCGGGCGAGACCGTCATGGAATTGTCCTTCTGCGAGGGCGGCGTGAGAGGAGTCGCGGGGTGGTCAGACACCCGGACAGCGCGCGCTCGAGTTGCGGGCCAGGTCCACATGGGCCCGCCCGTAGAGAAGGAGTTCTGGGGGCACTACGCCAGACTGACGATCGTTGCCGCGTGCAGTCAAGTGCGTACCGCGATGTGGGAGATGTGTCACCGCGTCAGGGACGGCGCCGCACACCCCGTCAGACCGCCCGGCCCAGCGCGGCGATGACGTCGGCCCGGCGGGGCTGCCCGGCGGCGCGCCGCACGATCCGCCCGGACCGGTCGAGGACGAGTACCGTGGGCGTACGGACGATGCCGAGCGCGCGCACCAGGTCCAGCCGCTCCTCGGCGTCGATCTCGACGTGTCCGACCCCCTCCACCATCGCGGCCACCTCCGCGAGGGTCCGGCGGGTGGCCCGGCAGGGCTGGCAGAAGGCGGTGGAGAACTGCACCAGGGTGGCCCGCTCCCCCAGCTCCGCGCCCAGCTCCTCGGCGCCCACGACATCGGTCATGTCCTCTGCTCCTCCTGTGGTCCTGCCAGGTGCAGCGTCCCAGGTAATCGAACGATTCCCGCCACGAGCACCCGGAGTGACGAGAATCTCCCCGTACGAAGCCACCTGGACTGGTCACGGGGGCCCACATGGGGCACGATCTGCCCAAAGCCGAAAACCTACGGCCGCGTAACTTCGCCGGGAGAACCCTCCCCAGGCACTGACGAAGGGGTTCTTCCCAGATGGCAGAGCTCGTCTATCGGCCGGTCATCGGCGCCGCACTCACCCTGTTCAAGGCGCTCGACCTGAAGATCGACACTCAGGGTTCGCAGCACATCCCCCGCGAGGGCGGGGCGGTGATCGTCAGCAACCACATCAGCTATCTGGACTTCATCTTCACCGGGCTGGCCGCGCTGCCGCAGAAGCGGCTGGTGCGCTTCATGGCCAAGGAGTCGGTCTTCCGGCACAAGGTCTCCGGCCCGCTGATGCGCGCCATGAAGCACATCCCGGTGGACCGCGCCCAGGGCGAGCACGCGTACGAGCACGCGCTGCGCTCGCTGCGCGCGGGCGAGCTCGTCGGCGTCTTCCCCGAGGCGACCATCTCCCCGTCGTTCACCCTGAAGAGCTTCAAGTCCGGCGCCGCGCGCCTGGCGCAGGAGGCCGGCGTCCCGCTGATCCCGGTGGCGCTCTGGGGCACCCAGCGGATCTGGACCAAGGGCCACCCGCGCAACTTCAAGCGCAGCCACATCCCGGTCACCATCCGCGTCGGCGAGCCCCTGGAGGCCCCGGCCGACCAGTACGCGGGCGCCATCACCCGGCGGCTGCGCGAGCGCGTCCAGGAGCTGCTGGAGGCCGCTCAGCGGGCGTATCCGGTGCGCCCCAAGGACGCGGCCGACACCTGGTGGGTGCCCGCGCACCTCGGGGGCACGGCGCCGACCCCGGACGAGGTCAAGGCCGCCGAGAAGTAGTCCCGCGGCGGCCCCGGCCGCTCCGGTGAAACGTCACTCCGGGTCGCGGACCGTGATCCGTGCCCCGGGGCTGACCTTCTGCAGCGCCTCGGCGAGCTCCTCGCCGGCCGCGCGCAGCTCGTCGAGCGTCATCGGCACCAGCGACTCCAGCAGGAAGATCGCGTCGGTGGTGTCGTCCTCGATCCGGGTGCGCGGGCCCTGGCGCCAGTTCCAGCGGCGGCAGGTGACACCCGCCTCGTCGCACCAGATCACCTCGCCCGGCTCGGGGTGCTCGACGCTCTCCTCGCCGCCCGCGACGGTGACGAACTCCTCCTCGCCGGTGGCCCGGACGAGCCGCATGGAGCCCTGGATCTTGTTCAGGTCCTCGCCGCCGACCGGGATCAGGTGGGCCACGCTGACCGCGTTGTACGCGTCCACGAGCCGGTTGATCCGGGGCAGCCCGCCGTCCGCGAGCGCGCGCTTGGCCAGCGCCTCGGCGGAGTTGCGGGTACGGGAGGGCTTGGCGCCGAACGCGGAGTAGGCGGCGCGCCAGGCGGCCACGTGCGGGTCCTTGTCCGGGGCCTGCCCGTCGAGCCGCTCGGCGAGCCGGCGGGCGGCCTCGTCGAGCAGGGCCGAACTGGTCTCGTCGCTGGGTCCGTTGACGAGTCCGCGCGCCTCGACGGCGAGGTGGGTGAAGCCGGGTACGAGGGTGCGTACCTCGTCGGAGACGGTGAGCGTCAGGGTCATGGTCCGCCGTTCGGTGTTCCGGGTTTCAGAGCGTGCGGTCCAGCATAGAGCACCGGATAATCCACTTCACTGGACTTCCCGCCGGAAGCGCGGGGCATGACGGAACGGCCGGGCGGAAGTGCGTCACCTCCGCCCGGCCGTCGGCCTCGGGGCCCCTCGGGCCCGCGCGGGACTACCGCGCCATCTCTTCCTTCAGCGCCTGGAGGAAGGCGTCGACGTCGTCCTCCGTGGTGTCGAAGGAGCACATCCAGCGCACGTCGCCGGCCGCCTCGTCCCAGAAGTAGAAGCGGAACCGCTCCTGGAGCCGCCTGCTGACCTCGTGCGGCAGCCGCGCGAAGACCGCGTTGGCCTGGACCGGGTAGAGGATCTCCACCCCGTCCACGCCGCGCACGCCGGCCGCGAGGCGCCGGGCCATCGTGTTGGCGTGGCGGGCGTTGCGCAGCCACAGGTCCTTGGCGAGCAGCGCCTCCAGCTGGACGGAGACGAAGCGCATCTTGGAGGCGAGCTGCATGGACAGCTTGCGCAGGTGCTTCATGTGGCTGACGGCGTCGGGGTTGAGCACGACGACGGCCTCGCCGAACATCATCCCGTTCTTGGTGCCGCCGTACGAGATGACGTCCACGCCGGCCGCGCTGGTGAACGCGCGCATGGGCACGTCGAGCGAGGCGGCGGCGTTGGCTATCCGGGCGCCGTCGAGGTGGACCTTCATGCCCTTGGCGTGGGCGTGCTCGACGACGGCCTTGATCTCGTCCACGGTGTAGACGGTGCCCAGCTCGGTGTTCTGGGTGATCGAGACGACCTGGGGCATCGCCCGGTGCTCGTCCTCCCAGCCCCACGCCTGCCGGTCGATCAGCTCGGGGGTGAGCTTGCCGTCCGGGGTGGCCACGGTGAGCAGCTTGAGGCCGCCCATGCGCTCGGGGGCACCGCCCTCGTCCACGTTGATGTGCGCGGACTCGGCGCAGATCACCGCGCCCCAGCGGTCGGTGAGCGCCTGGAGCGCGGTCACGTTGGCCCCGGTCCCGTTGAAGACCGGGAACGCCTCGGCCGAGGGGCCGAAGTGGCTGTGCATGATCCGCTGGAGGTGGTCGGTGTACTGGTCCTCGCCGTAGGCGACCTGATGGCCGTCGTTGGCGAGGGCGATGGCCGCGAGGATCTCGGGGTGCACGCCGGCGTAGTTGTCGCTGGCGAAGCCCCGGACCGACGGGTCGTGGTGACGACGGGCGTCGGTCTTCGGGCCCAGGGCCGCGGTCACGGCTTGGGGGTCAGCCACAGGCGCTGTCCATTCACTTCCTGTGCGGGCCGGTCCCACAGTCCGGCGATGGCGTCGGCCAGGTCCTTGACGTCGGTGAAGCCCGCGAACTTCGCATTGGGGCGTTCGGCGCGCATGGCGTCGTGCACCAGTGCCTTGATCACCAGGATGGCAGCCGCGGCCTGGGCGCCGTCGTCGCCCCCCGCCTTGCGGAAGGAGTCGGCCATGGCGAGGGTCCACGCCTCGGCCGCCGCCTTGCCGGCGTTGTACGCGGCGTTGTTGGCGACCGGCTTGTGCGCGCCGACCTGGCTGATCAGGGCGTAGCGGCCGCGGCCGCCGCTGCGCAGCAGGCCGTCGTGGAAGGCGAGCGAGGTGTGCTGGACCGTGCGGATCAGGAGCTTCTCCAGGAAGTCCCAGTCCTTGAGGTCGGTCTCGACGAAGGACTGGCTGCCGCGCCAGCCGCCGACCAGGTGCACCAGGCCGTCGATCCGGCCGAATTCCTTCTCGGTCTTCTCGGCCCACTCCTTGGTCGCGGCCAGGTCGAGCAGGTCGACCGTGTCGCCGACGACCCGGGCGCCGCCGTGGGCGTAACGGGCGGCGTCGACGGCCTCCGCGAGGCGCGCCGGGTCGGCGTCGGAGGCGACGACGGTGGCGCCGGCCTCGGCGAGGCGGAGCAGGGTCGCCCGGCCGGCGGGGCCGGCCGCTCCGGCGACGGCGACGACGGCGCCGTCGAGGGGCCCACCGTTTCCGTTGGCGTTCATGGTCGCCGCCTCCTCGGTCTGCTCGGTCACGCGGCGGCCCGCGCGGGGTCCGAAGCGCTGGTGGCGGTGATGCCCTTGGTCGCGGCGATCACGCCCTTGAGCTTCTTGGCGAGGGCCTCATAGAACATGCTGAGCGGAAACTCGTCCGGAAGCACGTCGTCGACGAGCTTGCGGGGCGGCAGGCTCAGGTCGAGGGCGTCGGGGCCCTTGGCCCAGGTGGAGCCGGGGTGCGGGGCGAGGTAGGTGGAGACCAGCTCGTACGCCTTGAACCAGTGGACCAGCTTCGGGCGGTCGATGCCGTCGCGGTAGAGCTGCTCGATCTCGCCGCAGAGGCGGTTGGTGACCTCGGGGGCGCGCTGCCAGTCGATCTTCAGCGTGTTGTCGGTCCAGCGCACCACGTCGTGCTTGTGGAGGTACGCGAAGAGGAGCTGGCCGCCGAGACCGTCGTAGTTGCGGTTGCGGTCGCCGGAGAGCGGGAAGCGGAACATGCGGTCGAAGAGGACCGCGTACTGCACGTCGCGGCCGTGCTCGTTGCCCTCGCCCTCCAGCTTCACGGCCTCCTTGAAGGCGGTGAGGTCGCAGCGGAGCTCCTCCAGGCCGTACATCCAGAACGGCTGGCGCTGCTTGATCATGAAGGGGTCGAAGGGCAGGTCGCCGTGGCTGTGGGTGCGGTCGTGGACCATGTCCCACAGGACGAACGCCTTCTCGCAGCGGTCCTGGTCCTGGACCATGGCGGCGATGTCCTCGGGCAGCTCGATGCCCAGGGTGTCGACGGCGGCCTCGGTGACCTTGCGGAAGCGGGCGGCCTCGCGGTCGCAGAAGATGCCGCCCCAGCTGAAGCGCTCGGGGGCCTCGCGGACGGCGATGGTCTCCGGGAAGAGGACGGCCGAGTTGGTGTCGTACCCGGCGGTGAAGTCCTCGAAGGAGATGCCGCAGAACAGCGGGTTGTCGTAGCGGGTGGCCTCCAGCTCGGAGAGCCACTCGGGCCACACCATGCGCAGCACGACGGCCTCGAAGTTGCGGTCCGGGTTGCCGTTCTGCGTGTACATCGGGAAGAGCACCAGGTGCTGGAGCCCGTCCACGCGGTTGGCGGCCGGCTGGAAGGCGAGCAGCGCGTCGAGGAAGTCGGGGACCGCGAAGCCGCCCTCGGCCCACTTGCGCAGGTCGGCGACGAGCGCGCGGTGGTACTCCGCGTCGTGCGGGAGCAGCGGGGAGAGCGCTTCGACCGCGGCGACGACACGCGCGACGGTCCGCTCGGCGTGGGCGAGGGCGGGGGCGCCCTCGGCCCGGAAGTCGATGGAGCCGTCCGCGCTCTGCCAGGGGCGGAGCTCCTCCACGGCATTCTTGAGCTCGGGCCAGGCAGGGTGGTCGACCACGGGTGCGTCGGCGGATATCCCCCCACCGGTCACGTCCTGCACAAGAATTTCCGTCATGCCTCTTCCTCCACAGGAGAACCTCGCGTCAAGACACCGTAACCATCGACGCTTCCCGGCCACAAGAGGGGTATGGGAAATTCTCCTGTCAAACCCCCTGATCGACCGCTCTTTTTCCTGTCTCGTGGGGGTGACACCCGAGAAATGCGGCGTTCCGCCGGGTCACGGGTGAGCGGCGGCCCAGCGATTAGGCTGCCTCGGGCACCACTCCTCCGGGCGCGGCACTCCGCCGGGCGCGTAGCTCCGCCGGACAAGGGAAGCGAGAAGGTCTTGGGTTTCCTCACCATCGGTCACCGCGGGGTCATGGGCGTCGAGCCCGAGAACACCCTGCGCTCCTTCGTCCGGGCCGCGCGGGAGGGCCTGGACGTCATCGAGCTCGACCTGCACCTCAGCAAGGACGGCGCGCTGGTCGTCATGCACGACGCGGAGGTGGACCGCACCACCGACGGCAGCGGCCCGATCCACGAGAAGACCCTGGCGGAGCTGCGCGAGCTCGACGCGGGCTCGGGCGAGCGGGTGCCGGTCTTCGAGGAGGTCCTGGACGCGGTCGGCACGCCGCTCCAGGCGGAGATCAAGGACGTCGCGGCGGCGCGGACGCTCGCCGGGGTGTTCTCCGCGCGCGGGCTCGCGGACCGGGTCGAGGTGATCTCGTTCCACGACGAGGCCCTGGCCGAGACGCGCGCGCTACTCCCCGAGGTGCGCACGGCGCTGGTCGCCGGGCGGCGCCAGTCCGAGGTGGTGGAGCGGGCCCTGGCGGTGGGCGCCGGGGCGCTCGTCCTGGAGCTGCGCTTCCTCAGCCTGGACACCGTGCGGCGGGCCCACGCGGCGGGGCTGCGGGTCACCGCGTGGACGGTGAACACCGAGGACGAGCTGCGCCTCGCGTACGCGCTGGGGCTCGACGGGGTGACGACCGACGAGCCCGCGATCCGGGCCGCGGTCGCCCGCACCGCCTGAGGTCAGCCGAGCTGCTTCACCAGCAGCTCGAACTGCAGGTCGTCGCGCTGCGGCAGGCCGAAGCGCTCGTCGCCGTACGGGAAGGGGGTCATCCGGCCGGTGCGGCGGTAGCCGCGCCGCTCGTACCAGGCGATGAGCTCCTCGCGCACCGAGATGACGGTCATGTGCATCTCGGCCACGTCCCACAGCTCGCGCACCCGGCGCTCCGCCTCTGCGATGATCTGCCGGCCGAGGCCCGCGCCCTGGAGCTCCGGGCGGACCGCGAACATGCCGAAGTAGGCCGCGTCGCCGCGGTGTTCGAGCTGGCAGCAGGCGACGAGCTCGCCGTCGCGCTCGACCACCATCAGCCGGCTGCCGGGCGCGGTGATGACCGCCGCCACGCCCTCGGCGTCGGTCCGCTGGCCCTGGAGGATGTCCGCCTCGGTGGTCCAGCCGGTCCGGCTGGAGTCGCCCCGGTAGGCCGACTCGACGAGCGGCACGAGCGCCGGGACGTCGCCCGTCTCGGCGTCGCGGTAGGTGATCCGGCCGGTGTGCTGGGACGCGGCGGTGTCCATGTGTACGGGGCTCCCCTCGGGCGCTGACGATCGGCGGGCGCGATCACCCCGAGCCTAGCGCGCGCCCCGCACTCCCCCTCGTACACCTGTGCGCGCCCGTGCGCCCGCGTGCCCGGGAGGGGAGCCGGGCATCCCCTTACCCGGACGGGGAGGGTTCCCGGTCGGCGAGGAGGGGTCCCGTATGCATGGACCGGCGCTGTCCGGCTGGCTGCTCGTGGTGGTCTGCGCGGCCGGCGGGGCGTACTGCCTGCTGCGGATGCGCCGCAGCTCCGGGGAGGAGCGGCGGGCCGCGGGCGGCGAGGCGGTGATGGGCTTCGGGATGGCCGCGATGGCGCTGCCCGCCACGGTGGCGGCCCCGCCGGAGTGGGTGCTGCTGCTGTACGTGGCGGTCTTCGGCCTCGCGGCCCTGCCGGGCCTGTCCGGGGCGCTGCGGGGGGAGGGCCACCACGCGCACCACCTGGTGGGCTCGCTGGCGATGGTCTACATGGCGGTGGCGATGGTCGTGGCGCCCGGCGCGGGGGCGCACGCGGGGCACGGGGGCGCGGCGCCCGGCACCGGGGGCGTACCCCTGCTGACCGGGGCGCTGCTCGCCTACTTCGGGGCGTACGTGCTGCGGTCGGGCACCCGTCTGGTGCCGGTCGCGGTGCCCTCGGGCGCCGCCGGGGCGGGGCGGCCGGCCGCCGGTGCGGAGCTGACGCTGGTGTGCCGCCTGTCGATGGCCCTCGCGATGCTCGCGATGCTGCTCACGCTCTGACGGGCGGGCACGGCAAACGTGGCGTGCGTCACTTGATCGACGAGGGCATACCCCGGCGCGGTACCCGCTCCATAAGGTGGCGCCATGTTGGTCTCCCTCGCGCTGCTCGCGCTCGGCGTCCTGACCGCCGCCGTGGCCCCGCGGCTCCTGTCCCGGGCCGACTGGGCGGAGCGGGAACCCGTGGTGGCGCTGTGGGTGTGGCAGTGCGTCGTGGCGGCGGTGCTCGTCAGCTTCGCCCTGTCGATGACGTTCAGCGCCTCGGCCGCCTGGCAGGCGGTGCGCGGGCAGGTCTTCGCGCCCGCGCCGCACGCGGTGATCGAGGCGTACGAGCTGGGCGCCGGCGGTCCCTGGTCGGCGGCGCTGGCCGTGCTGCTCGCCGCCGCCGGGCTGTGGAGCGGGGCGATGCTGGGCCGCGAGATCGGCCTCGCCCGCGCCCGCCGGCGGCAGCGCCGCTGCGAACTGCTGGTGCGCGCCCCGCTGTTGCCCGGCGAGGAGGCCGCGGGCGGCGAGCGCCTGGTGATCCTGGAGGGCGAGCGGGCGGACGCCTGGTGGCTGCCGGGCGGGGCGCCGCGCCTGGTGATCACGACGGGGGCGCTGCGGCGGCTCAAGGGCCGGCAGCTCGACGCGGTCCTCGCGCACGAGCAGGGGCACGCCCGGGCGCGGCACGACTGGCTGCTGCACTGCTCGGGCGCGCTGGCCGAGGGTTTCCCGGGGGTGCCGGTCTTCGCGGCCTTCCGGGGCGAGATGCACCGGCTGGTGGAACTGGCGGCGGACGACGTGGCCTCGCGCCGCTTCGGGCGGCTGACGATCGCGCTCGCGCTGGTCGAACTCAACGAGGACCGGGGGGCGTTCGGCCGCGCGCCGGGCCCCGGGACGGGGCTCCCGCAGCGCGTCGACCGGCTGCTGGCCGCGGCGCCCCGGCTGACCGCCGCCCGCCGGCTGCGCCTGACGGCCGCGGCGGCGCTGGTGCCGGTGGTCCCGGTCCTGGTCGCCTTCGTACCGGCGCTGCGCGCGCTGAACTAGGCGCCGCGGCCCGCGGCCGGTCCCGCGCCCGGACCGGCGGTCTGGGGACCGCGCCCGGCTCGGCGGCCGACGCCCGGCCCCGCCCCGGAGGCCCGGCCCCGCCCCGGAAGCCCGGCCCCGAGCCCGGCCCGGACCCGACCCGCCGGGGTGGGGCCGGGCGCGGGGCGTGGTGGGGGCGTCGGGCAGGATCGGGGCCATGCGTATCTCCGCCGTCGTCTCCGGCGCCCTGGCCGTGCTGCTGCTCGTCCTCGTGGTCCTGGGGTGGCCACCGCTGCTCTCCTTCGACCGGGACGTCGCCGAGGCGCTGCACCGCAGCGCGGTCGCCGAGCCCGGGATCACCCATCTCAACCGGATCCTGACCGACTGGGTCTGGGACCCGTGGACCATGCGCGCGCTGACCGCCGTCGCCGTCGGCTGGCTGTGGTGGCGGCGCGAGCGGCTGCTCGCGCTGTGGGTGGCGGGCACCAGCCTGTTCGCGGTGGGCTTCCAGCAGGCGCTGAAGGCCGCCGTGGACCGGCCGCGGCCCGTCTGGCCCGACCCGGTCGACTCGGCGAACTACTCCTCGTTCCCGTCCGGGCACGTGATGACGGCGACGGTCACCTGCGGGCTGCTGCTGTGGGTGCTGGCGCTGCACTGGACCGAGACCCGGCGGGGCTGGGGCACGCTCACCGGGGCCGCCCTGGTGTCGGTCGTCGGGGTCGGCTGGACCCGGGTGTACCTGGGGGTGCACTGGCCCTCGGACGTGCTGGGCGGCTGGCTCTTCGGCTGGGCCTGCGTGGCCGGGTCGGTCCTCGCGTACCGGGAGGTCGAGCGCCGTCGGAGCGGCGGCCCGCGGGCGGACGCCGGGAGCATCATGGGAGAGAGGCGTTGAAGCCGCCTGTCCTGGACGATCCCCCGCGTCGCCCAGAACAGACGGCATGTCCCGCTTCGGGCCACGAGGGCACGACGGCAGGACGCGCTGAGTATATTGGCTGCCAGCCAGTCAACGCAGGAGTCCAGCATGTCCCCGCGTAGCGCACAGGTCAATGAAGAGCTTCGGCGGCGCTCCCGTGAGCGGATCCTTCAGGCGACGGTGGAGCTGGTCGACGAGCGCGGCTACGAGGCGACGACCCTCGCGGACATCGCCGCCCGGGCCGGCTCGGCGCGCGGCCTCATCTCGTACTACTTCCCGGGCAAGCGCCAGTTGCTGCAGTCCGCGGTGCACCGGCTGATGCATCTGACGCTGGCGGAGGCGCTGGAGCGGGAGCCGCGCACGGAGGACGGCCGGGAGCGCATGGCGCGGGCGATCGACGCGATCCTGGGGCTCGCGGAGGACCGGCCGGTGCTGATGCGGACGCACATGGCGGGGATCCTGCAGGCCGAGGGCTTCGTGCGCTGCCCCGAGCAGCAGCGGCTCGCGGAGCTGCTGCGGGACACCGTGGTCCGGTACGGCTCGGAGGACGTGGACACCGACTATCCGCTGTTGCGGGCGCTTCTGATGGGGGCGGTGGTGGCGGTGCTGCTGCCGGGGGCCCCGATGCCGGGGGCGCGGCTGCGCTCCGAGCTGTTCCAGCGCTACGGGCTGGAGTGGGAGCGGGGGGCGCCGCCGGACGGACCTCGTCCGCCCGACGGCGCCCCGGGTGCGCGTACGGCGTTACCGGTCCCGCCGGACCGGGTGCCGCGCCAGGGGTCGGCTAGTCGAAGTAGTCGGGCTGCGTCTGGACGTTGAGCTCGTCGAGACGGACCCGGGCCGCCTTGTCGGTGCGCTTGTCGCTGAGCTTCAGGACGTCGAAGCCCTTGGCGATGTCGTTCGAGTAGATGTAGCCGTTGTAGTAGTAGGCCGACCAGGAGCCGCCGGTGACGGGGGTGGTCGCGGAGACCGGGCCGCGCTCGAAGTACGCGATCTCCTTCGGGCGGCGGGAGTCGGTGAAGTCCCAGACGGAGACGCCGCCCTGGTACCACGCCTGGACCATGATGTCCTTGCCCTTGACCGGGATCAGCGAGCCGTTGTGGGCGACGCAGTTCTCGGTGTCGGCCTGGTGGCGCGGGATCTTGAAGTAGCTGCGGAAGACGAGCTTGCGCTTGTCGCCCTTGCCGACGATGTCGTAGATGCCGTCCGCGCCGCGGTTCGGGCCGACGACCGCGTTGCAGGTGGCCGCGCCGCCGCCGCCGAGCTCGTCGGTGAAGACGACCTTGTTGGCCTTCTGGTTGAAGGTGGCGGAGTGCCAGAACGCGAAGTTGACGTTGTCCTGGACGCGGTCGATGACCCGCGGGTGCTCCGGGTCCTTGATGTCGAAGAGGATGCCGTCGCCCATGCACGCGCCGGCGGCCAGGTCCTCCTCGGGCAGCACGGTCAGGTCGTGGCAGCCGGTGGTCTTGGAGACGCCCGGGTTGGTGGGCTCACCGGGGTTGCCGCCGCCGTCCGGGCCCTCACCGGGGAACAGGACGGGGAAGTTGACGACCTTGGCCTGCTGCGGGGCCTTGCGCGGCACCTTGATGACGGAGATGCCGTCGTGCGGGGGCTGGCAATCGGGGAAGGCGGCGTTGGGCGAGTACGAGGAGACGTAGACGTACACGTCCTTGCGCTTCGGCACCAGCGTGTGGGTGTGCGAACCGCAGGCCGTCTCGACGGCGGCCACGTACTTCGGGTTCGCGATGTCGCTGATGTCGAAGATCTTCATGCCCTCCCAGGATTCCTTCACCGAGGCGGGCTGGGGAACGCTGGCACAGGAGTTGTCGCTGCGGGAGGAGTCGGTGGACAGGAAGAGCAGGTTCCCGGAGACCGAGACGTCGTTCTGGGAGCCGGGGCACAGCACCTGGGCCACCGTCTTGGGCGACTTGGGGTTGCTGATGTCGAAGATGCGGAAGCCGTCGTAGTTGCCGGCGAAGGCGTACTTGCCCTGGAAGGCGAGGTCCGAGTTGATGCCCTTCAGGGCGTCCTTCGGGACGTTCGCCAGGTGTGCGATGTTGGGGCTGTGGACGATCTCGTCCACACCGGGTATCTCGCCCGCCGCGATGGCGGCGCGCGCTTCCGCCACCCGCTCCGCGGAGACGGTGGCGGGCGCGCCGGCGTCGCCCGGGTCGGGGGTGGCGGCTGCGGGGCCGGCGGCGAGCAGGCTGACCAGCAGCCCGGCCGCGGCGGTCACCACGGCCAAGCCTCTGATCCGTGCGCGCGGGGTACTCGTGGTACGCAAGGAAGTCTCTCCGTCCTCATCTGGTGTCGCACAGTTGAACGAGGGTGGGACGTCGGCAGTATCTTCCTTGCTGTGCACATCTCAACAGATGGCAACAGAGACGTAATGAAGAAACACCTGTTCCAGCCCGCCCGCGCCGCCCGAGTCGTCCGAGTGGTCCGAGTGGTCCGAGTCATCGAAGTGATCCGAGTCGCCCAAGTGCCCGTGGAGGTCGTGTTGTCGAAGCACCGTGTCCGTGGAGCGGCCTCGGCCGCGCTCGCCGTCGCCGCCGTGTTCGCGCTCGCCGCGTGCGAGTCGGGGGCGGGGACGGCCGCGCCCCCGGCCGCGAAGCCGAGCGGCCCCTCGGTGATCGCGCCGGGCAAGCCGGGCGAGCCGGCGAGGAAGGTGTCCCCCGAGGAGGCGGCGCGGCTGATGCCCGACGAACGCCCCAACGGCGCCGACTACATGTACGTCCAGATGATGATCGAGCACCACCGGCAGGCGCTCACCATGACCTCACTGGTGGCGGAGCGCGGCGAGTCGCGCCAGGTGCGGAAGGTCGCCGAGCGGATCTCGGCGGCGCAGGGCCCGGAGATCGGCGCCATGGAGGGCTGGCTGAAGAACAACGGCGGGCCGCGCCCGCAGTCCGGCCACGACCACCACACGATGCCGGGGATGGCGACCGAGGCACAGCTGGCCGAGTTGCGCGCCGCCAAGGGGAAGGCGTTCGACACGCTCTTCATCAAGTTGATGATCACGCATCACGAGGGGGCCGTGACGATGGCGGGCGAGGTGCTCAGCCAGGGCAACAACGTGCTGGTGGAGGAGATGGCGAACGACGTCATCGCCCAGCAGACCGTGGAGATCGACCGGATGCGCTCCCTGTAGTCCGGGAAGTCCTCCCGGGAGGCTTCGGCAGTGGTACGCCGGAAGCCTCCCGGCAGGCAGGGGTGCCCTCAGGAGGTGGCGCGCGTGGGGGCGCCGAGGCGTTCGGCCTGGGCGCCCGCGGCGGTCAGGACGCTGTCGAGGAGCCCCGGGAAGAGCGCCTCCAGGTCGTCGCGGCGCAGCTTGTTCAGCTTGGCGGTGCCCCGGTAGATCTGCTGGACGACGCCGCTCTCGCGCAGCACCCGGAAGTGGTGGGTGCTGGTGGACTTGGTGACCGGCAGCTCGAAGTAGGAGCAGCTCAGTTCGGCCCCGGTGTCGGCGAGGGCCATGCAGCGCACGATCCGCAGCCGGACGGCGTCCGACAGGGCGTGCAGCACGGCTTCGAGCCGGATGTCCTCGCGCGCGGGGTGCTCCAGGACTCTGGCGTTGGTCGCGGTCGTCACGGCTGCGGCTCCACTTCTGTCCGGGGGGTGTGCGGGCTGTCGGGCGGCTCTCGGGAAGGTGTGCGGCCATTGTACGAGCGCCCTCGTAGTTTGACAGGCGCCGTACTACGAGAAGTATCGTAGTAAGCCCTCCCAGGCCGTACCACCGTCCCGGAAACGGAGTCCCCCATGAGCAGCGCCCTCTTCGAGCCCCTCACCCTGAGGTCCCTCACGATCCCCAACCGGGTGTGGATGGCCCCGATGTGCCAGTACTCGGCTGAGCCCTCGGGCCCCTGCGCCGGTGTGGCCCGCGACTGGCACTTCGCCCACTACGCGGCCCGCGCCACGGGCGGCACCGGACTGATCCTCGTCGAGGCGACGGCCGTCGCCCCCGAGGGCCGGATCAGCCCCGCCGACCTCGGCCTCTGGGACGACGGCCAGATCGAGGGCCTGCGCCGGATCACCGACTTCCTGAAGGAGCACGGCACCGTCCCCGGCATCCAGATCGCCCACGCCGGGCGCAAGGCGTCGACCAACCGCCCCTGGGACGGCCGCGGCCCCGTGGACCCGGCCACCGGACTGGCCTGGCAGCCGGTCGGGCCGAGCCCGGTCGCCTTCGCCGACGACCACCCCGTGCCGACCGAGCTGACCGTGGAGCGGATCCACGAGATCGCCGGACAGTTCGCCGACGCGGCCCGGCGCGCGCTCGCCGCCGGCTTCGAGGTCGTGGAGGTGCACGGCGCCCACGGCTATCTGATCGGCGAGTTCCTCTCCCCGCACAGCAACCGGCGCACTGACACCTACGGCGGCTCGTTCGAGAACCGCGTCCGCTTCGCCCTGGAGGTCGTCGACGCGGTCCGCGCGGTGTGGCCCGCCGACCTGCCGGTGTTCTTCCGGATCTCCGCCACCGACTGGCTCGACGAGCACGGCTGGACCGCGGACGAGACCGTCCGCTTCGCCGCGCTGCTCCGCGCGCACGGCGTCGACCTGCTCGACGTCTCCACGGGCGGCAACGGCGGCGCCCCGCGCATCCCCGTCGGCCCCGGCTACCAGGTGCCGTTCGCCGCGCGGGTGAAGGCGGAGACCGGGCTGCCGGTCGCGGCGGTCGGGCTGATCACCGAGAGCCGCCAGGCCGAGGAGATCGTCGCCGGCGGGGACGCGGACGCCGTCCTCCTCGGCCGCGAGCTGCTCCGCGACGCCTCCTGGGCCCGGCGCGCCGCCCGCGAGCTGGACGCCGAGACCCACGCCCCGGCCCCGTACGCCTGGGCGATCTGAGGACCGGCCGGGCGGGACGGGCCCCGGCCTCGGGGTCGGGGGCTTCAACACGCCGCTGACCTGGGGCGCGGCCGTCTCCGGGGGCCGTTGTCAGTGCACGGGTGCAGACTGGCCCGTATCCGCGACGACGGCGTCCTGGAGGTGTCGGCATGTCCGAGGTGCTACTGACCGTAGGCACCCGCAAGGGTCTGTTCATCGGCCACTACCGTGAGGACCGCTGGGAGTTCGGCGAACCCCGTTTCCACGCGCAGGCGATCTATTCGATCGGCATCGACACCAGAGGCCCCGCGCCCCGGATCCTGGTCGGCGGGGACAGCGCCCACTGGGGCCCGTCCGTCTTCCACTCCGACGACCTCGGCGCCACCTGGACCGAACCGGCCGCACCCGCCGTCAGGTTCCCCCAGGACACCGGCGCCTCCCTGGAGCGGGTGTGGCAGCTCCACCCGGCGCCCGCGCACTCCCCCGGCGTCGTGTACGCGGGGACCGAACCGGCCGCGCTCTTCCGGTCCGCCGACGGCGGCGAGTCCTTCGAGCTGGTCCGCCCGCTGTGGGAGCACCCGACCCGGGACCGCTGGGTGCCGGGCGGCGGCGGCGAGGCGGTGCACACCGTCGTCACCGACCCCCGCGATCCCGACGCCGTGACCGTCGCCGTGTCCACGGCGGGCGTCTTCCGCTCCCGGGACGGCGGGGCGAGCTGGGACCCGGCCAACGAGGGCGTCTCCGCGGTCTTCCTGCCCGACCCGCACCCGGAGTTCGGCCAGTGCGTCCACAAGATCGCGCAGGACGCGGGCGACCTCGACCGGCTCTATCTGCAGAACCACTGGGGCGTCTTCCGCAGCGACGACGCCGGCGGCCGGTGGACCGACATCGGCGCCGGGCTCCCCTCCGACTTCGGCTTCACCGTCGCGGCCCACCCGCACCGCCCCGACACCGCCTATGTGTTCCCCATCAACGCCGACTCCGACCGGGTCCCCGCCGGGCACCGCTGCCGCGTCTACCGCACCACGGACGCGGGCGGGAGCTGGCAGCCGCTCAGCGAGGGGCTGCCGGAGGGCGACCACTACGGCACGGTGCTCCGCGACGCCCTGTGCACCGACGACGGGGACCCGGCGGGCGTCTACTTCGGCAACCGCAACGGGGAGGTGTACGCGAGCGCCGACGACGGCGACAGCTGGCGGCTCCTCGCCGAGCACCTGCCCGACGTGCTGTGCGTGCGCGCGGCGGTGCTGGGCTGAGCTGCGGGACCCGTTGTCGGAGTGCGCCAGTAGAGTGACGGACGTGGCAGCACGACCGTTGAACGAAATCGTCGAGGCCGGGTGGGCGCAGGCGCTCGCACCGGTGGCCGAACGCATCGCCTCCATGGGCGACTTCCTCCGGCAGGAGGTCGCCGCGGGGCGCACCTATCTACCCTCGGGGGCCAATGTCCTCAGGGCCTTCCAGCAGCCCTTCGACGAGGTGCGGGTCCTCATCGTCGGCCAGGACCCCTATCCGACCCCCGGGCACGCCGTGGGGCTGAGCTTCTCCGTGGCGCCCGACGTGCGCCCGGTGCCGCCGAGCCTGGACAACATCTTCCTGGAGATGCACCGGGACCTCGGGCACCCCCGCCCGTCGAACGGCGACCTGACGCCGTGGACCCGGCAGGGTGTCCTCCTGCTCAACAGGGCGCTCACCACCGCCCCGCGGCGGCCCGGCGCGCACCGGGACAAGGGCTGGGAGGCCGTCACCGAGCAGGCCATCCGGGCGCTCGCCGCGCGCGGCAAGCCGCTGGTGTCGGTGCTGTGGGGCCGGGACGCGCGCAACCTGCGCCCGCTCCTCGGCGACCTGCCCGCGATCGAGTCCTCGCACCCCTCGCCGATGTCGGCGGACCGGGGCTTCTTCGGCTCGCGCCCCTTCAGCCGCACCAACGAGCTGCTGCTCCGTCAGGGCGCCGAGCCGGTGGACTGGCAGCTGCCGTGACGGACGGGGCGGAGCGCGGGCTGGTCCTCGGCGTCGACTCCGGCGGCTCGGGGCTGCGGATCGCGCTCGCCCGCGCCGCCGACGGCCGGGTGCTGGAGACGACCGCCTCCGCCGAACCCGTACGCACCGGGGCGGGCGGCATCGACGCGGGCCATCTGCTGGCCCAGTTGCTGCCCGCCGTCGCGTCGCTGACGGCACGGGCCGAGGGCGCAGACCCCGGCGGCGACTCCGGTGGCACAGACCCCGGCGGCGCGGGCCGGATCGTGGCGGTCGCCGTCGGGGCGGCCGGGATGGCGACCCTCGGCGACGGGCTGCGGGCCGAACTGCCGGGCGCCTTCGCGCGCGCCTGGGGTGTGCGGCGGCTCGCGCTGGCCGCCGACGCCGTCACCGCCTACGCGGGGGCGCTGGGCCAGCGCCCGGGCGCCGTCGTCGCGGGCGGCACGGGCCTGATCGCGATGGGCACCGACCTGACCGGCTGGCGCCGGGCCGACGGCTGGGGCCATCTCCTCGGCGACTGCGGCAGCGGGGCGTGGATCGGGCGCGCCGGGCTCGAAGCGGCGATGCGGGCGCACGACGGCAGACGCGGCGGTTCGGCGGCGCTCCTGGCGTGCGCCGAGGACCTGTTCGGCCCGGTGGCCGGGCTGCCGGGCGCCCTCTACCCCCGAAGCGACCGGCCCGCCGTCCTCGCCTCCTTCGCGCCCCGGGTGAGCGCCTGCGCCGCCGCCGGCGACCCGGTCGCGGCGGACGTCCTGGCGCGGGCCGCCCGGCACATCGCGGAGGCCGCGGAGGCCGTCTGCCCGCCCGAGGCGGACGTCGAAGTGGCCCTGACGGGCGGCCTGTTCAAGATGGGCGAGCCCCTGCTGGGCCCGCTCCGCGCGGAGCTCGGCGGGCTGCTGCCGCGGGCCCGCGAGGTGCCCGCCGCGGGTGATCCGCTCGCCGGGGCGGTGACGATCGCCGCCGCGCTCGCGGACGGGACGCTGCGGCTGCCGGAGGATCCACGCCTCCTCCAACTCACCAGGTAATCGGCGGTTCCCGGCGACTCGGACATACAGGGGCAGAAGTCGCTCAGCCGCACCTCACCGCAGTGCGGGACGGGCAAGCGCAGTAGCATACGGCGCCATGAGCTCCCCCACTGGGCCTACTCCCGGCCTGCCTGTACGAATGCCGCGCCCCCGCCAGTCCGGGCGGCACCGGCGCCCCGAACCCGTGGTGGCGCCCGAGGGCGCTCCCGCGCTCGTCCTCGCCGTTCCCGGCGTGCCGTCGGCCGCCATACGCTCGCTGGCCGAGGAGGTCGTGAGCATCGCCCGCTCGGAGCTGCCCGGCCTGGAGGCCGTGATCGGCTACCTGGACGGCGACGACGCCACCGAGTACCCGAGCCTCGGCGGCGTCCTCGCGCGCGCCGCCGCGCTGCGCACCGAGCGCTACGAGCTGGCCGTCGCGGCCGGCCGTGAGGTCACCGCCCCCGAGGGCCCGGCCGCCGTCGTCGTCCCGCTGCTCGCGGGCCCCGACAGCGCCCTGCTCCGGCAGGTCCGGCAGGCCGTGATGGACGACGGCAACACGGCGGAGCTGACCGACGTGCTCGGCCCGCACCCGCTGCTCGCCGAGGCCCTGCACGTACGCCTCTCGGAGGCCGGTCTGGCGCGGGCCGACCGGGCGCGCCTGTTCACGGTCGCCACGGCGGCCGACGGCATCATCCTGGCCACGGTCGGCGGCGAGGAGGCGGTGCAGGCCGCCGGTATCACCGGAATGCTGCTGGCGGCCCGGCTGGCCGTGCCCGTGATGGCGGCGGCGCTCGACCAGGAGGGCTCGATCGCCTCGATCTCCGAGCAGCTGCGCGCCGCCGGTGCGGAGCAGCTCGCGCTGGCCCCGTACCTGATCGGCCCGGAGCTGGCCGACGGCCTGCTCGACGCGGCGGCCAAGGAGGCCGACTGCGCGACGGCGGAGGCGCTCGGCGCGTACCCGGCCATCGGCAAGCTGGTGCTCTCGCAGTACGCCTCGGCGCTGGGGATCTCCCCGCAGCAGGGCGCGCCCGTCCACTGACGGACGGCGCCGCGGGGGACGGCGGAGGCAGTGACGGGAAGGGCCCGCACCGGAGGATTCCGGAGCGGGCCCTTCCCGTTGACCGCCGCCCGCGCGGGAGGCGGGCAGCGGTCAGCGGTCAGCCGAAGACGACGCAGGAGGCGGCGGGCGCGGGAACCGAGCCCGCGCGGGACGGCAGGCCGGTCTCCTGGTCCACCGTGAACCAGGTGACGTCTCCGGAGCGCTCGTTCGCCGCGTACAGGTGACGGCCGGAGGGGCCGAGGGCGAGGTCGCGGGGCCAGTGGCCGCCGCAGGGCACGGAGGCGGTCAGCTCGGCCTTCTCGCCGCTCGCGTCGAGGGCGAGGACGGCGAGGCTGTCGTGGCCGCGCACAGCCGCCCACAGGAAGCGCCCGTCGGGGGCGACGACGAGCTCGGAGGGGTAGCGGTCCCCGGTGGCGTCCTCGGGGACGACCGGGGTCTCGCGGAGCGCTTCGAGGACGCCGGCGGCGGCGTCCCAGCGGCAGACGGTGACCGTGGGCTCCAGCTCGTTGAGGACGTAGGCGTGGCCGCCGTCCGGGTGGAAGGCGAGGTGCCGGGGCCCGGTGCCGGGGCGCAGCGCCGTCGTGCCGTGCGGGCGCAGGGTGCCGGTGGCCGGGTCCAGGGCGGAGACGGTCACGGAGTCGGTGCCGAGGTCCACGGCGAGCACCCAGCGTCCGCTGGGGTCGGGCAGCACCTGGTGGGCGTGCGGCGCCTCCTGGCGTCCCGCGACCGGGCCGGAGCCCCGGTGGCGGGCCACGTCGGCGACGGGGCCCGGGGAGCCGTCGGCGGCGAGGGGCAGCACGCTGACGCTGCCGGAGGTGTAGTTGGCGGTGAGGAGGTGCCCGGCGGCGAGGGCCAGGTGGGTGGGGGCGGCGCCGTCGACCGGGACGGGGGCGCCGAGCAGCCGGGGCGCGGGGTCTTCGGCGGCGCCGACCGCGAAGGCCGCCGCGGCGCCTTCGGTGGTCTCGGAGACGGCGTAGAGCAGCGCGCCGCCGGGGGCGAGGGCGAGGTACGAGGGGTCGGCGACGGCGTCGCTCTCCCCGACGACCTCCAGCGCGGCGCCGTCCGGCGCCAGCTCGGCGACGAGCACGCCCCGGCCGCCGGCCGAGGTGAACGATCCGATGTATGCCCGTGTCCGGCGTGCGTCGCCCACGGCGCCTCCCCTGTGCGGTGTCCCCTGGCCGGTCGCGGCGGACCGGCCGTCCGTCGGGGCGACGTTAGCAGGTCTAGACCAGGGGGTGGCGGGGTGCCGGTGGATCACCGGGTACGGCGGGCCGTCAGGCCGCCGGGACGAGGGGCGCGCGGGGCGAGGTGCGGAGGGGCCCCGCCAGGTCGACGAGGGCGCGCTCCAGGCCGTGCAGGTGGTGCAGGGCCGCCTCGGCGCCCGGGTGGTGGGGCGGGAGGGCGGGCGAGAGGGCCTCGACACGTCCGGCCGCCGCCTCGGCCGGGGGTACGAGGGCGTGCACGGCGGCCTCGACGCGCCAGGCCGCGGCGACCAGGCGGGCGTCGTGCGAGGCGTCCGGGTCGGCGGCGACGGCGGCGAGCCCCCGGGTCTCCCGGGCGCAGTCGTCGAGCAGCGCGAGGACCCGGCGGGCGCGGGCCTTGCGGGCGCGCAGCGGGCTCAGCGGGTGGACGAGGGGGGCCAGCGAGAGGCGGGCGCGGCCGAGCAGCAGCTCCAGTTCGGCGGCGTGCGACGCCGGGTCGGCGGCCGGGTCGCCGGCCAGCCGCCGGGCGGCGGCCGTGGTGCAGGCGTGCACGGAGCCGACGGCCCGCTGGATCCAGGCGTTGGTCGCGGCGTGCGTGGTGACCGGCAGCAGCGCGACGCCGACGGCCGCGCCGAGCGCGCCGACCGCGGTCTCCTGGAAGCGGAGCAGCAGCAGCCCGGGGTGCAGGACGCCGAGCAGCCCGTACAGCAGCCCCGCCATGACGGTGACGAAGAACATCATCCAGCTGTACGAGAGCGGGGCCGTGTAGAAGATGCCGAAGACGCACACGGCGACCAGGACGGCCGTCGGGGCGCCGGCGCCGCCCAGCGGCAGGGCGATCAGCAGTCCGGCGGCGATGCCGGTGACGGTGCCGACGACCCGGCGGAAGCCGCGGACGAGGGTCTCGCCGCGCGAGGCGGTGTTGACGAAGATCCACCAGGCGGTGCCGACGGCCCAGTACCAGCGGTCCGGGGAGACGAGCTGTCCGGCGACGAGGGCGACGGCGCAGGCGACGGTGGCCTGGAACGCCTGTCGCGTGGTGGCGCGGGCCAGCCCGGTGCCGGGCAGCGGGGCGGGCGCGGCGGGCGGCGGGACGCGCCGCTCGATGCACCAGGCGACGAAGCGGACCGCGCTCGCGGCGCCGAGCGCCAGCAGGACGGCCGCGTACAGCTCGGGGAGCTGCGCGGGCACGGCGTGCAGGAACTGGGTCACGAAGAACTGCATGAAGGCGAAGATGCCGAGCGCGTGCCCGCGCGGCCCCCAGCGGCGCGCGTACACGCCGGCGAAGACGACGAGCAGCCAGGCGGCGTCGCGCAGGGCGGGCAGCCCGTGCAGCGCGGTCGCGAGGGCGAGGACGGGGAAGCCGGCCAGCGGCAGCAGGGCCGTGGTGACGGCCTGGCGGCGCACGGTCGGGTCGCCCACCGTGAACAGCGCCAGGAGCGCGGCGAGCCCCGCGGTGATGGAGGCGGTCAGGGACAGCCCCGCCAGTTCGGCCGCGGCGACGGCCAGTCCGACGCCGAGGACGGCCCGCGAGGCCACCCGCAGCCGCACCCTGCCCGGGTCGGGTGCCACGCACACGAGCCGGAACAGCCTGCCCCCGGCCGCCAGGCCCTTCTTCACGGCGGTCGATCCGCCCCCGCTGCCGTACACACACCCTCTTCGTCGTCGCGCGATGCCCTCTGGACATGGCGATGGCGCCGCGGGTCCGGGACCGGCCACCTCGCCGGTCCGGCGCGTGCGCGGCGCCATCTGTCCAACTCTCCGAAGAGGAAAGCATCCCTCCGCCCAGTGGCTCAACCGGCGGCCCGATGAGTGGGCCATTGGTACAGTCGAGGCGACGGATGACCGGCCACAGGGAGGCCAACGGACCATGGCGGTGGACGAGCTCGACACCCGCATCCTGCGGCTCCTCATCGAGCAGCCGCGCACCAGCGTGCGCGAGTACGCGCGTGTCCTCGGGGTCGCCCGGGGCACCGTCCAGGCCCGGATCGACCGGCTGGAACGGGACGGCGTGATCACGGCGACGGGCCCGGTGCTCTCCCCCGCGGCCCTCGGGCACCCGGTGCTGGCCTTCGTGCACATCGAGGTCACCCAGGGACACCTCGACGAGGTCGGTGACGCGCTGGCGACCGTCCCGGAGATCGTGGAAGCCTTCTCGATCACGGGCGGCGGCGATCTGTGGACCCGGGTGGTCGCGCGGGACGCGGGCCATCTGGAGGACGTCATCCAGCGGCTGATCCAGCTCCCCGGCGTGGTCCGCACCCGGACCGAGATCGCGCTGCGCGAGCGGGTGGCGCACCGGCTGCTGCCGCTGGTGGAGTCGGTGGGGCGGCGGGGCGGCCAGGGGACCGGGAGGGACCAAGGACCCTCCGTTTCCGCCGGACCCTCTGACAGGGTGGGCGCATGAGCACCCCGCGCGTTTCGGTCGTCTTCGATCTCGACGGCACGCTGGTCGACAGCGAGCCCAACTACTTCGAGGCGACCCGCCGCGCCCTCGCCGCGCACGGGGTGACGGCCTTCGACTGGGCGCGCCACACGGACTTCATCGGGATCGGCACCCTGGAGTCGCTGCGCGCGCTGGCCGCCGAGTACGGCGTGACCGCCCCGGCCGAGGACCTCCTCGACGCCACGAACTGGCACTACCTGGAGCTCGCCCGGGCGGCGACGCCCGGCTTCCCCGAGATGCGCGCCTTCGTGGAGCGGCTGTCCGCGCGGGGGGTGCCGATGGCGGTCGCCTCGGGTTCCTCGCCGGCCGCGATCGAGGCCGTCCTGACGGGGACGGGCCTTGACGCGTATCTGAAGACGGTCGTCTCGGCCGAGGAGGTCGAGCGGGGCAAGCCCGCGCCGGACGTCTTCCTGGAGGCGGCCCGCCGCCTGGGCGCGGCCCCGGAGCGGTGCGTGGTCCTGGAGGACGCGCCGCCGGGCGCCGCCGCCGCGCACGCCGCGGGGATGCGCTGCCTCGCCCTGCCGTACGTACCGGGGACGGCGGACGATCCCGCCTTCGCCACCGCGGACCTGGTCTTCCGCGGCGGGCAGCGGGAGTTCACGGCGGAGGCGGCGCTGGCGTGGCTGGCCGGGTGGGAGGGGACGATCGGGGCCGACATTCCGGCACACCGACCTTGAGTAGGCTAGCATTCGCTAGGCATATTGGCTGATTTTCCTTGCAGATGCCATTCCGTGCCGCCTAGGCTGGTGGCCATGCAGACCTACACCATCGGGCAGGCGGCGCGGCTCCTCGGCGTCAGCCCGGACACCGCACGGCGCTGGGCCGACGCCGGCCGGGTCGCCACCCATCGCGACGACAGCGGGCGGCGCCTCATCGAGGGCCCCGACCTCGCCGCCTTCTCCGTCGAGCTCGCCCAGGCCGCGCCGGGCGACGAGGACGACACGTACACCTCCGTCCGCAACGCCTTCCCCGGGATCGTCACGGCCGTCAAGCTCGGCGACGTCGCGGCCCAGGTGGAGATCCAGGCGGGCCCGCACCGGCTGGTCTCGCTGCTCACCCGGGAGGCCGTCGAGGAACTCGGGCTCGAGGTCGGGATGCGGGCCACGGCCCGTGTGAAGTCGACCAGCGTGCACATCGACCGCGCCTGAAATCACGTGCCCTGGGCGGGTGCCCTGTGCCAGGCTCCGGCACGCGCGCCCGCCTCCGGGGCGGCGCGCGATCCGAGCGCACCGCACCGCACCCCACCACGCCGACCCAGGAGCCTCCATGACGACCCCGCCCCGTCTCGCCCCCTTGCTCGAACAGTTCGAGTTCGCGCGCGAGCGGCTGCTCAACCGGCTGACCGGACCGCTGGTGGACAGCGGCAACGGCACGGAGGTCCCCGTCGGCCCGCTCACCGACGCCGAGCTGCTGTGGGAGCCGGTGCCGGGCTGCTGGTCGGTCCGCCGCCACCGGGACGGGCCGGGGCCCCGGGCCACGCTGCTGGTCGGGGCCGGGGCCTGGGGCCGTGACACCACCCCGCCGCCGCACCCCGAGCCGGCGCCGTTCACCACGATCGCCTGGCGGCTGAACCACCTCACCGAGATGTTCACGCTGCGCACCGACCACACCGCCGGCAGCCGCAGCCTGAACCGCGACGACTTCCGCTGCCAGGGCGAGGCCGCCCCCGCGCTCGCCGACCTCGCGCGGTCCTCCGCCGCCTGGCACGCGATGCTGGGCACGCTCGACGACGCCGCGCTCGACACGGTCGGCTACTGCACCTACCCGCACGGCGGCGACCCGGAGCTGCCCCTGCTCGACGTCGTCTGGTGGATGAACCAGGAACTGCTCCACCACGGCGCGGAGATCGCCCTGCTCAGGGACCTCCACCGGGCCCGGGGCGAGGCCGGCTGACCGGCGCCCGGGACCGGGCCCGGGCGCGGTGCGCGTGGGACGATGGGAGGGATCCCCCCTCCGCCAGCCGGGAGGCGCCATGTCCAGGATCAACGCCTCCGTCGACATCTCCCGTCGGCCCGAAGACGTCTTCGCGTACGTGACCGATCCCGCGCACCTGCCGGAGTGGCAGGAGAGCGCGGTCGCCGTCCGCCCGACCGCCGGGGCCCCCGGCACGGTCGGCGGGCAGGTCGCCGTCACCCGGCGCATGGGGCGCCGGGACCTCGACACGACCATGGAGCTGACCCAGCTCGACCCGCCGCGCACCTGGCACGTCCACGGGGTGGACGGACCGGTGCGCGCGGACGCCCAGGGCACGATCGAGCCGCTCGACGGCGGCGAGCGGTCCCGCCTGACGCTCTCCCTCGACTTCGAGGGCCACGGGGCCGGGCGGGCGCTCGTCCCCCTCGTCGTACGACCGCACGCCCGCAGGGAACTGGTGCGGGACGAGCGGAGGCTGAAGGCGATCCTGGAGGGCTCCGGGGCGGGCGCGGGGCCGGGCGCGGGCGCGGCCGGCTGAGCGGCCGTCAGCCCGTCGTCCGGGCCAGCAGCATCGCCACGTCGTCCTGGGCCCGGCCGTCCAGCAGCCGGGCCAGCACGTCGTCGCACAGCTCCTCCAGCGGGCGGTCCGTGTCGTGGAGGGCGGCGGCGAGCTGGTCCATGCCCTGTTCCAGGTCGCGGTCGCGGGCCTCGATCAGGCCGTCCGTGTAGAGGACGAGCAGGCCCCCGGCGGGCACCGCCACCTCCTGCGTGCCGAACTCGTGGGCCCCGGTGCCGAGCGGGGTGCCGGGCTGGCCGTCGAGGAAGGTGACGGCCCCGCCGGGGACGGCTACGGCCGGCGGCGGGTGGCCCGCGCGGGCGATGGTCCAGCTCCGGGTGAGGGGGTCGTACACGGCGTACACGCAGGTCGCCATCTCGTCCTCGCCCAGGTCGGCCACGACCGCGTCGAGCGAGCGGAGCATCCGCGCGGGCGCGATGTCGTGCCGGGCCAGCGTGCGCACGGCGGTGCGGAGCTGGCCCATCACGGCGGCGGCGTGGATGCCGTGGCCCATCACGTCGCCTATGACGAGGCCGGTGCGCCCGCCGGGGAGCGCGACCACGTCGAACCAGTCGCCGCCGACGTCGTGCTCGCTCGCCGGGAGGTAGCGCCCGGTGAGCTCCAGGCCGGTCACGTCGGGCAGCGCGTTGTTGGTGAGGCTGCGCTGGAGGGTGAGGGCGGCCTGTCGCTGGGTCGTGTAGAGGCGGGCGTTGTCGATGTTGAGGGCCGCGCGCGCGGCGACCTCGTCGATGAGGATGCGGTCCTCCTCGTCGAACGGCTCCCGGCCGCGCAGCCGGGTCACCGAGACCGTGCCGAGGACCGTGCCGCGCGCGACCAGCGGGACCAGCCGCGCGGAGCCGATGCGGGTGGCGAGATAGCTGCGCAGGGCCTCCATCCGGGGGTCCCGGATGAGCGCGGGGATGTCGGAGACCCGCAGGTCCATGGCCCGCGCCTCGGTGATGACCGCCTCGTACACGGAGCCGAGCGGGATCCGGAAGGTGCGCCCGACGCCGAGGAGGGCGGTGGGGGCGGCCGGGTCGGGGAAGGCGGCGGCGAGGCGGCGCAGCACGCCCCGGGTGGCGGCGGTGGACTCGTCGGGGTCCAGGACCGATTCGAGGAGCTGGACGTCGGCGGAGTCGGCCAGCCTCGGCACCAGGAAGGAGACGACCTCCTCGGCGGTCTGCCGGAGGTCCAGGGTGGTGCCGATCCGGGCGCCCGCCTCGGCCAGCAGGGTGAAGCGGTGCCGGGCGCGTTCGACCTCGACGTGGGCCCGCTGGCTGTCGGTGACGTCGATGAGGGAGGCGATGACGCCGAGCGGGCGCCCGCCGTGGTCGAGGAGCGGGGCGTACGAGCAGGACCAGATGTGGTCGTGGTCGGGGTCGGCGGGGGTACGGCCGACCCGGCGGGCGTCGACGACGGCGGTGCCGGTGTCGAGCACCTGGCGCATCAGGGCCTCCAGGGCGCCCGCGTTCACGCCAGGCACGACCTCGGTGAGGCGGCGGCCGAGGTGGTCGGCGGGCGGCACGCCGTTCATGCGGGCCAGGGCGTCGTTGACGCGCAGGAAGCGCAGGTCGGGGCCGAGGGTCGCGAGGCCGATGGGCGACTGGGTGAAGAGGGACTCCAGCGCGGCCAGCGAGTCCCTCATGCGCAGGACCTCGGAGGTCTCGACGGCGATCAGCATCGCGCCGGGGCGGCCCTCGGGGTCGGCGGCGGGCACGATCCACATCTCCATGACGACCTGGTGGCCGTCGCGGTGCCGGACCGGGAGGGTGCCGACGACGGTCTCCCCCGCCTGCACCTGGCGGGTCAGCCGGTCGGCCAGCTCGCGGTTGGTGTCGGGGACGAGGAGCGGGGTGGCGAGGCGGCCGATCACGTCCTCGGGGCGGTGCCCGAGGAGGTCCTGGGCGGCGAGCGACCACTCGACGATCCGCCCCCCGGCGTCCTCGCGCCAGAGCGCGATGGGCAGCAGGTCGTTGAGCACGCCCGCGTAGCCGACGGCCGCGCGGGGCGGCTGCGGCACCCTGCCCGGCGACTGGTGAGTGTGCAACGCATCTACCTACGCATCAGCCTGGCCCCGAGGGGCGCAATTCCTACCGCACTATCCCTACCGCAATACCTTTCGAATCACCCTATCCGAGACATTACGGGCGGGCGCTGCGCGGGACTCCGCGACCAGGCTGCTCGGGACTCCACGACGACGCTTCTCGGGACTCCACGACCACGCCGCCCGGTGGCGACGGCGGTGCGCCGAGCGGCGGGGAGCGGGGCGCGCACGACCCTCGGCCGCATACCCCCCCGGGGGTCATGATTCCGTAGTTCTACGGATGTACGAACCCGTGTCGTTCTGAAAGAGTCTGCGGAAAGCCGACGAGGGATACGTGTCGATACGCGTCCCCGGACCGACCGTGCGCGCGCCTGCGGACCGACCGGTGCGCGGGTCCGCCAGGACCGGCCCGCGCACGTCCGCGGACCCCGAGCAACCCGAGGAACCCGAGATCGCCCCCGACAAGCCCCACACGTTCCAGGTCGATCTGCGTGGCCTGGTGGACCTGCTCTCCCACCACCTGTACTCCAGCCCCCGGGTCTACCTCCGCGAGCTCCTCCAGAA
>NZ_JBEZHM010000024.1:0-115115 GCF_040650575.1 Streptomyces sp. NPDC048659
GGCCGCGTCGGCCTGCGCGGTCTTGACCGGCGGGACGGAGCCGTATGCCTTGTTGAGCAGGATCTGCTCCTCGTCGCCGGTCATGAAGTCCCTCCCGTCGTCGCCCGAGGCAGACGGGAGTGTGACGACAGGCCCTAGCGGGCGGCGCTCAGACCGGGAGCAGGCGTCCGATGAGCTCCCCGAGCTGCCGGGCGTCCCGGCAGGGCCGCATGTCGACGAGCTCCGCGTAGGTGTGGGCGACCGAGTCGCCGGTGGACCACAGGGCGCGCTGCTCGGGGTTGAGCCAGTACACCCGGCGGACCCGCGCGGCGATCAGCGCGAGCGCCGGGAGCCGGGGGTCGCTGTGGTTGGTGCGGGCGTCGCCGAGCACGAACACGACGGTACGGGGCCCCAGCGCGTCCGCGTAGCGCTCGGCGAACTCGTCGAGCGCCGTCCCGTAGTCGCTCTGCCCGTGCCAGCCGGTCACCGCCGCCTCGGCCAGGATCCGCGCGCCGAGCCCGGCCGGGTCGTCCCGGTGCCGCGCCACCAGGTCCGTCACCTCGTCGGTCCGGTTGACGAAGGCGAACACCCGGACGCGGCTGAACTGGTCGTGCAGCGCCCGCACCAGCAGCATCGTGAAGCTCGCGAAACCCGCGACGGAACCGGAGACGTCGCACAGCAGCACCAGCTCCGGCCGCGCGGGCCGCCTGCGCCGCAGCACCGGGCGCACCGGCACGCCCCCGGTGGCCAGCGAGCGCCGCAGGGTGCGCCGCAGATCGATCTCGCCGCGCGCGGCCCGGCGGCGGCGGGCGGCCAGCCGGGTCGCGAGCAGCCGGGCCAGCGGCCGTACCGTACGCCGCAGTTCGTCGAGCTGGTCCCGCCCGGCGAGCAGGAAGTCGATCCGGTCCGGCGTCGTGCCGACGGCCCGGCGGGCCACCCGGTCCCGGCCCTGGCGCTCGGCCACCCGGCGGCGCGCCTCGGTGCGCACCCGCTCCCGGAAGCCCTCGATGCGGCGCCGGATCTCGTCGTCGGTCAGCCGGTCGGCGAACTCCGCCTCCCCGGCGGCCCCTTCGCGCAGCATCGCCCGGACCCGGGCCAGCAGCGTCTCGGGCCGCAGCCGGGACAGCGTCTGGTACGAGGACCAGCCGTCCGAGCCGGGCGCGGCGCCGGAGCCGTACGCCCCGAGCCCGCCCACCGCCTCCCCGGCCAGCCGGTTCAGGGCCGCGTCGTCGCCCGCGGCGAGCGCGAGGGCCAGCCGCTCGCGCAGCTCCTCGCGCAGCCGGGCGAGCTCCCCGGGCGATACGGCGGCGGCGTCGCGCGGCTCCCGGGGCGCCCCCGCCGTTCCGTCCGGCAGGTCCTCCACCAGCGGGAAGTACAGGTCGAAGACCCGGTCGAACACCGGCCGCTGGGCCTCGCCGCGCAGCAGCGTCGCGGCGAGCGCGGCCCGCGTCCGCTCCCGGTCCGCGAAGCCGACCGCCGCCAGCGCCAGGCCCGCGTCGACGGTCTCCCCGGTGCCGATCCGGAAGCCGTGCTCCCGCAGCGCCCGCACCAGACCGGTGACCCGGTCGGCGGCGGTCACGGCGTGCCCAGGTCCAGCTTGCCCGCCGCCTTCCGGATGTCCTCCTGGTGCTTGAGGAGCACCCCGAGGCTGGTCCGCACGACCTCCTCGGACAGCGTGTCCGCGCCGAGCGCGAGCAGGGTGCGGGCCCAGTCGACGGTCTCCGCCACGGAGGGCGCCTTGCGCAGGTCCATCGCGCGCAGCGCGTTCACGACCCGGACCACCGAGGCGGTGAGGGCCGCGTCGAGGCCCGGCACCTTCTCCCGGACGATCCGACGCTCCAGCTCCTCGTCGGGGAAGCCGATGTGCAGGAAGAGGCAGCGGCGGCGCAGCGCCTCCGAGAGCTCGCGGCTCGCGTTGGAGGTGAGGACGACGAAGGGGCGGCGGGTGGCGGTGATGGTGCCGAGCTCGGGCACGGTGACCTGGAAGTCGCTCAGCACCTCCAGGAGCAGCCCCTCGATCTCGACGTCCGCCTTGTCGGTCTCGTCGACGAGCAGCACGGTGGGCTCCTCGGAGCGGATCGCGGTGAGCAGCGGGCGGGGGAGCAGGAACTCCTCGCCGAAGACGTCGGTGCGGGCCTCGTCCCAGCTCTCGCCGCGCCCGGCGGTGATCCGCAGCAGCTGCTTGGCGTGGTTCCACTCGTACAGGGCGCGGGCCTCGTCGACGCCCTCGTAGCACTGGAGCCGGACCAGGCGGGCCCCGGCGACCCGGGCGACGGCCTTGGCGAGCTCGGTCTTGCCGACCCCGGCGGGCCCCTCGACGAGCAGCGGCTTGCCGAGCCGGTCGGCCAGGAAGACGGTGGTGGCGACGGCGGGCGAGGCCAGGTAGCCGGTGGCGGCGAGCCGTTCGGCGACCTCGTCGACGGAGTGGAAGTACCCGGTCGTCATGCTGTCCCCCCGAGATGCGCAGGTGAGTTACCGCCCAGTAGTGGCAGCGTACCCGCCTGGGGCGCCCCGCCGCCGGGATCCTTCCGCCGGCCTTCACGCAGGGTGACCCGGCGCTGGTCCGGGGGGTGCCGCGCGCGGGGCGGACGGGCCGCTGATGGAATGGGGGGTGAAGCTGGGGGTGAGGGGAACGGCGGTGGAGGTGCGGTGGCGGAGCGAGCTGGGGAGCGGGCGGCCTGGCCGGAGGGGGAGCACGAGGCCGTCCTGGCCCGGCTCGACGCCCTGGAGCACGCGGCGGCCGAGATCGGCACCGCGCTCGACGAGCGGACCGTCTGCGCCGAGCTCGCCGCCTTCCTGGTCCGCCGGGTCGCCGACGCCGCCGATGTCACCCTCGGGCCCCCGGACGGCACCCCGGCCGCCGCGTCCGCCCCGGTCGCCGCGGCCGGCGACACCGCGCTCCTCGACGGCCCGCGCCCGCCGCTCGCGCTGCCCCTGACCGCCGGCGACGGCACGGTCCTCGGCCGGGTACGGGCCGCCAGGGCCGGGCGCGGGCTCACCGCGCACGAGACCGCCGTCGTGGCCCACGCCGCCCGCCTCGCCGCCCTCCACCTCGGCCACGCCCGCACGCTCGCCGCCACCGAGGCCACCGCGCTGCACCTCCAGCGCGCGCTGGTCGCCGAACCGGGCCGCCCGCACCCCAACCTGGAGATCGCCGGACGCTACCTCCCGGCCGGGCCGCGCACCCTCGTCGGCGGCGACTGGTTCGAGACGGTCCGGCTGCACTTCGGGCGCAGCCTCCTCGTCGTCGGCGACGTCATGGGGCACGGCCTGGACGCCGCCGTCGACATGAACGCCTACCGGGGCGCCCTGCGCGAGGTGGCCGCCACCGACCTGCCCCCGCACCGGGTGCTGCGCCAGCTCGACGCCGTCGTCGCCGAGGACGAGGGCCGCCGCCCCGCCACCTGCCTGCTGATCCAGGTCGACCCGGCCCGCTCCACCGCGACCTTCGCCAGCGCCGGCCACCTCCCGCCGGCCGTCTTCGCCGCCGACGGCTCCGCCGAACTGGTGGACCTCCCGGTCGGCCCGCCGCTCGGCACCGGCCTCGGCGGCTACGAACCGGCCGTCCGCACCCTCACCCCGGCCGACACCCTGCTGCTCTTCACCGACGGGCTCGTCGAACGGCGCGGCGAGGACATCGACCACTCCCTCGCCCGCCTCGCCGCCCTGCGGCTGCCGGCGGGTTCCGGCCCGGCTGCGGTCGTCGACGAAGTGCTCCGCGGACTCGACGCGCACACCGCCGAGGACGACGTCGCCGTACTGGCGGCCCGGGTCCGCGAACGCCCCGCGCCCTGAACGGAATCGGCGATTTCTCGCCTCGGCGCGATTCTTTCCAGCAGGACGCTTGTGCGGCACCCCCGGGAGGGGCACGCTCCTCGTATGAACACAGCCAGGCACGCCAGTGAACGCCTGATGAGCTGGCCCTCGCTGATCGCCGACCGCGCGCCCTGCGGCGCCGAGCTCGGACTGCGCACCGCGACGCAGGAGATCGTGCACTTCCACAGCGAACACGAGGCCGACGTCCACCTGACCCGCGCCATGATCGCCCGGCTGCGCCCGGCCCTCCTCGGGTCGAGCGCCCTGCGCCTGCGGGCCGGCTCCGGCTGGGTGACGGTCCGTCTGGACATGGGCTCGGACATCGACCTGCTGGCCACCCTGGTGAGCGCCGCCCTCCAGGCGACCGGCGCCCCCTACCCCGCCCACGACCCGGCCCCCGACCACTGCACCAGGACCCGCATACCCTGCTGACCCGCGCCTACGGCATCGGGAAGATCATGCACGTGCTGGTGGCGTGGCCGAGCAGCCGGTCCTCCGCGTCGTACAGCCCCGCCTCCGCCAGCGCCGTGCGCCGCCCCTGGCTGAGCACCGTGCCGATCGCCCGCACCTTCCCGGTGTCCTTGGTGATCGGCCGCAGGAACCGGGTGGACAGGTCCAGCGAGGTGTACGCCATGCCCCGCGGCAGCGTGGAGTGCACCGCGCAGCCCGCCGCCGAGTCGAGCAGCGTCGCGTAGACCCCGCCGTGCACGCTGCCGATCGGGTTGTAGTGCTCCTCGCCCGGCTCGAAGCCGAACACGGCCCTGCCGTGCTCCACCTCCTCCAGGCCGAAGCCCAGCAGCGAGCCGAGCGGCGCCGGGGGCAGCCGGCCCGCGGCGATCTCCCGCAGGAAGTCCAGGCCCGCCATCGTGCCCGCGGCGTCGGCGGTGGCCGCCGCGTCCTGCCAGTGGACCGTCCGTGACCGCTCCATCGCGCCATCCTTTCGCCGGGGCCGTGCCCGTGCCGACCGTCCGGCGGGCCGTGCGCCTCTGCCTTCTGAATGCCTTCTGACTTCGAAGATCGAAGTTAGGGGGGCCTCGGCTGACTGTCAACAACGCAGCCAGCCCTCTACAGTGGGGCGATGCGGTACCTGGAGATGGACACCGAGAACTGCCCGGTCCGCCGGACGCTCGACCTCGTCGGCGAGAAGTGGTCCCTGCTGATCCTGCGGGACGCCTTCAACGGGGTGCGCCGCTACGACGACTTCCGCCGCCACCTCGGCCTCTCCGAGGCCGTCCTCGCCGACCGGCTCCGCAAACTGGTCGCCGCCGGCATCCTGCGCGCCGAGCCCTACCGCGAACCCGGCGCCCGCACCCGCTCCCGGTACCGCCTCACCGCCAAGGGCCGCGACCTCTGGCCCGTCCTGCTCGCCCTCAAGCAGTGGGGCGACAGCCACGCGGGCGACCCCGCCGGGACCCCGCTCGACATCCGCCACTCCGGCTGCGACGCCCCCGTCCGCGTCGAGGTCGTCTGCGCCGACGAGGAGCACGCCGTCCTCACCCCGTACGAGGTCACCGTCCGCCCAGGACCCGCCGCCCGCCCCCGCCCCGCCTGACCCCGCTGCACCCGATCGGCGGCACCCCGGGCGGGTTCGGGCGGCGAGCGGGGTACCCCACGAGACATGTCCCCCGATTCCGGTGCGCCGCACGACACTGCCCCCGCCGAGCACGGCCACTGGTTCCACCGGCTCCACGCACGCGTCCTCGCCTCGCCCGCCGGACTCGCCTGGAACCGCGGGCGGGAGATGGAACTCATGCACCGCGCCATGGGGTTCGCCGCGCTCAGCCTGCTCACTCTCGTCCCCCTGCTCATCGTCGTGGCCGCCGCCGACCTCGCCAGCGGCCAGGGCTTCGCCCGCTGGCTCATCCAGGGCCTCGGCGTCTCCCAGGTCTCCCAGGAGGAGGTCGAGCGGCTCTTCGGACAGCCGGGACAGGCGCTCCAGCGCACCACCGCCTTCGGCCTCGCCGCCCTCGCCGCCTTCGGCGTGACCTTCGGCTCCGCCGTCCAGACCGGCTACGAACGCGTCTGGGACCTGCCCACCGCCCGCTGGCACACCGCCTGGCGCCACGTCGTCTGGCTCGCCGTCCTCGTCGCCGCCCTGCTCCTCTTCGTCGCCAGCCCCACCCCCGACACGTCCCCCGCCGGAGTCACCCTCCTCGTCGCCCTCGGCGACCTCGTCGGCACCTTCCTCTTCTTCTGGTGGTCCCAACGGCTCCTGGTCTGCGGCCGCATCCGCTGGCGAGCCCTGCTCCCCGGCGCCGTCCTGACCGCCCTCGGCCTGCTCGGCCTGCGGATCTTCTCCCAGTTCGTCTTCTCCCCGCTGATCGCCTCCAACGCCGTCACCTACGGACAGTTCGGCACCGTCCTCGTCCTGCAGTCCTGGCTCGTCGGCGTCGGCTTCGTCGTCTACGGCGGCGCCCTCGCCGGGCGCCTCGTCCACGAGCACCTCGTCCTGCGCCGCCTGGACCGGGCCGCCCGGGAGGCGCTCCGCCCGGGCCCCCGGCACCGCTGACCCCGGAACCGCCGGTCCCGGGGTGACCCGCGGATTCGGCCACCCCGGTGATCACACGATCCGGTGACGCCGCCGCGCGACGCCCGGAAGGGCCGCCCGGACCGCTTGGATGGGAGACGACCCCCACCCCACGCTCCGTCGAAAGAGAGCCGCCCATGGCCCACACCTGGCTGCCGCCCGCCGAGTACATCGCGACGCTGCCGCGAGCGACCGCGTACGCGTGTCTCTACTTCACCGACACCCAGGGCCGACCCTTCCAGCTGCGCACCACCTACGAGACCGGGCTGTGGCACTCGCCCGGCGGGAACATGGACCCGGGGGAGACCCCCTGGGAGACCGCGGTACGGGAGTGCCGCGAGGAGACCGGACTGGTCTTCGAGGGCGAACCCCGGCTGCTCGCCACCCACTTCATCTCCGACCGGGGCGACCACTGGCCGGCCAACACCATCGGCTTCTACTTCGACGGCGGCGAGCTGACCGACGCCCAGATCGCCTCCGTCGTCCTCGACCCCGAGGAACACAGCGAGTACCGGCTGCTGACCCTCGCCGCATGGGAGCGGGAGATGACCCCGAGCGCCTTCCGGCGCCTCGCCGAGATCGACGGTGCCCGCCGCACGGGCACGACCCTGTACGTGGAGAGCGCCGGGGACCACTGACGGTCACCGACGGACCCTGACGGGCCCTGACGGACACCGACGGTCCCGGCCGCGCCGCCGCGCGAATCCGCGCGGCGGCCGTAACCTCCGCGCCCCTCCGCAGTTGACCAGGCCATGAAGAAGCGCAGCATGCTCGCCATCGCCTCCCTGGCCGCCGGCGTCGTCACCGCCCTGGTCTCCCCGGCCCCGCACGCCGACGCCGCCGAGCACGGCCCCGCCGACTCCGTCACCGGCCTGCTCCAGGAGGACCAGCTCCTCCAGGACGACACCCAGATCGACTCGCTCGTGGAGGACACCGTCCAGGGCACCGGCGGCGCCGCGAGCCTCGTCCAGGCCCCCGGGGCGGGTGACCTCGCCTGATTCCCCGCACCCCGCCCCCCGGGCGGGGGTGGCCCGTGCGCGTGGAGTGCCGGGGGAATGACAGGATGTCCCCATGAGCGACAACAAGAACAACGTGTACTTCGACATCACCATCAACGACGAGCCGGCCGGCCGGATCGTCTTCAAGCTGTTCGACGAGGTCGTCCCGAAGACGGCGCGCAACTTCCGCGAGCTGGCCACCGGCGAGCACGGCTTCGGCTACGCGGGCTCCCCGTTCCACCGCGTCATCCCCGCCTTCATGCTCCAGGGCGGCGACTTCACCCGCGGCAACGGCACGGGCGGCAAGAGCATCTACGGCGAGAAGTTCGAGGACGAGAACTTCACCCTCAAGCACGACCGCCCGTTCCTGCTCTCGATGGCGAACGCCGGCAAGAACACCAACGGCTCGCAGTTCTTCATCACCACGATCGTGACCGACTGGCTCGACGGCAAGCACGTCGTCTTCGGCGAGGTCGTCGAGGGCTCCGACCTCGTCAAGAAGATCGAGGCGCTCGGCTCCCAGACCGGTGCCACCCGCGGCACCATCAAGGTCGCCGCCTCCGGCACCGTCGAAGCCTGACCCGACCGCACGGCGCACGCCGAGCAGTCCGTCGAACCGCCCCCGCGCCCACCAGGGCCGGGGGCGGTCGAACGTCCCCCGCCGCCGGCCGGCCCTTATCGGGATGCGCCGCGCCGCCCCGGCGGGTAGGTTCGAGTCCAGCACGGTCCGCGGCACCCGCCGCGTCCGACCCACGCCGTACCGGGAGGTGAACCCCAGATGCGCGAGCAGTACCCCGTCCGGGCCCTCCCCACCGCCGCGTCGCACTGATCCGCGCCGGGAGCGCCCGCACCGTCGAGCACTCCCCAGCGAAGGAATCATGAACGCCACCCCTTTCCGGATCTCCGTGTCCGAGGACGTCCTGCGCGATCTGCGCGCCCGGCTCACCCGCACGCTCTTCACCGAGCCCTCCGACTCCGCCTACTGGGCCGCCGGCACCGACCCCGGCTGGCTCCGCGAGACCGTCGCCTACTGGGCCGACGGCTTCGACTGGGCCGCCGCCGAGGCCCGGCTCAACGCCTTCCCGCAGTACCGCGCCGACATCGCCGGCCGGTCCACGCACTTCGTCCACCTGCGCGCCCGGCGCGCCGCCGCCCCCGAAGGGCCCGCCCCGCTGCCGCTCGTCCTCAGCCACGGCTGGCCGAGCAGCTTCGTGGAGATGCTGCAGCTCGCCGAGCGGCTGGCCGACCCCGCCGCGTACGGCGGCGACCCGGCCGACGCCGTCGACGTCGTCGTGCCCTCCCTGCCGGGCTTCCTCTACTCCGAGCTGCCCGCCGGACCCTTCACCCGGCGAGGCGTCGCCGAGACCTGGCACACCATGATGACCGAGGTCCTCGGCTACCGGCGCTACGGCGCCTTCGGCGGCGACATCGGAGGCGGCGTGACCCAGTGGCTGGGCGCCCTCCACCCCGAGGCCGTGGCGGGTGTCCACATCACCTCCGCCGTCGTCTCCGCCGACTTCGAGGCCCAGCCGCCGACCGCCCGCGAGAGCGTCTACCTCGACGCCCTCGACACCTACGACCGCGAGGACCAGGGCTACAGCGAGATCATGTGCACCCGGCCCGACACCCTCGCGGCGGCCCTGCGGGACTCGCCCGCCGGACTGCTCGCCTGGATCTCCGACAAATACCGCGACTGGAGCGACTGCGGCGGGGACCTGGAGAAGCGCTGGGACCGCGACACCCTGCTCACCGTCGTCACCCTCTACTGGGCGACCGGCACGATCGGCTCCTCCTTCCGGCAGTACTACGACTACCACCGGCACAACCGCCCCGTGCCGCCCGTCCACGTCCCCGCGGCCGTCACCCTCAGCCACGAGCCCGCCTACGCCGACTACCCCCGCAGCCTCGCCGAGCGGGTCTTCCGCGACCTGAGGCACTGGAGTACCCCCGGCCGGGGCGGCCACTTCATGGCCCACGAGGAGCCGGACCAGGTCGCCGGGGAACTGCGGGACTTCTTCAAGCCCCTGCGCTGAACGCCAGCGCCAGGGCGCGGGCGAAGCCGTCCGGGTTGTCGATCATCATGTTGTGACCCGCCGCCGGGACCTCGACCACGGGTATGCCGAGCCCCGCCGCCTTCTCGGCGTCGGGGTCCGGCAGGCTCAGCCCGCCCACCAGGAAGGTCTTCGGGCGCGGCAGCGCGGCGAGCAGCTCGCCCGCCGCCGGGACCGAGCCCGCCACCAGCGCCACCGCGCTGCGGTGCACCGCCAGCGGGTCGGCGAGCCGCAGCCGCGCCGCCCAGTCCGGCCGCTCCGCGTCCGCGCCCGCCAGCATCGCGGCGAAGCCCTCGCGGACGAAGAACGCCTCGTCCTGCGCGGCGACGGGGGAGGAGAAGGCGCCCCCGCCCGGTCGGAGATTCGGCTCCGCCACCACCAGGCGGTCCACCAGGTCCGGCCGGGACGCCGCCAGGTGCACGGCGACCGCCCCGCCCATCGAGTGCCCGACCAGCTCGACGCCGGACAGCCCCTCGTGGTCGAGGATCCGGGCGACCGCCGCCGCCTGCGACTCCATCCGGTAGTCGAAGGCGGCCGGCCGGTCGCTCAGCCCGAACCCCAGCAGGTCCACCAGGAGCGAGCGGCGCCCGGCCAGCGCCGGATGCGCGGCGATGTGCGCGAAGTCGGAACCGCCCGTGCAGCCCAGACCGTGCACGAAGACCCGCGCGGGGCCCCCGCCGGGCAGGTCCAGCCAGCGCACGTGCCCCGCCGCCTCCGCCAGGAACAGCTCCCGCATCGCCCCACACCCCTTCGTCACGCCTCGCCCGCCGGCTCCCCACCGGCACCGGCCACCCTACGAGGCGCCACCGACAACGGCCCGGGGCTCAGCTCCCCGCGGCCCCTTCGCCGTAGCGGCGCTCGAACTTCGCGATCCGGCCCTCGCTGTCCACGGTCCGCGCCTTGCCCGTGTAGAAGGGGTGGCTCTCCGAGGAGATCTCGACGTCCACCACCGGATAGGTGTTGCCGTCGTCCCACTCGATCGTCTCGTCGCTGCCCGCCGTGGAGCGGGTCAGAAAGGCGAACCCCGCGGAACGGTCCCGGAAGACCACGGGCCCGTACTCCGGCTGCTTGTCCTGCTGCACTTGTCCTCCTCGGACGCGGTGGCGCACTTCCCCCGGTCCGCCCAGCCTCCCCGGGCCCGGCCCGCACGACCAGCGCCGCAGGCCCGAGCGGGTGACGGGACCCTCAGGACCCGTGCCCGTGCGGCCCCCAGCGGGCCGCCAGCAGGAGGGCGATGTCGTCCGGGCGGTCCGGGGCCTGGCGGGCGTCGCGGATCAGCCGGTCGGCGGTGTCCGCGAGGGCGGCCGAGCCCGTCGAGGCGAAGACGCGGCGCAGGCTCTCGACGCCCTCGTCGATGTCCGTGCCCGGCCGCTCCACCAGGCCGTCCGTGAACAGGGCGAGCACCTCGCCCGGGTCGAGCCGCAGCCGGGTCACCGGATAGGTCGCGGCGCTGTCCACGCCGAGCACCACGCCGCCCGCCAGCTCCACCACCTCGGTGCTCCCGTCGGCCCGGCGCAGCAGCGGCTGCGGATGCCCCGCGCGGACCGCGTGCAGGCCGCCCGTCGCCGCGTCGAGGACCACGTAGCAGCAGCTCGCGAACTGGCCGGGGTCCAGGTCGATCAGCAGCCGGTTGGTGCCCCGCACCACGTCCTGCGGGCGGTGCCCGCCCAGCGCGAAGGCCCGTACCGCGCTGCGCAGCTGACCCATCGTCGCGGCGGCGGCCACCCCGTGCCCCTGGACGTCGCCGATGACCAGGGCGAGCTGCCCGTGGCCCGTCTCGATCACGTCGTACCAGTCGCCGCCCACGTCCATGCCCTCGGTGCCCGGCAGATACCGCCCGATGGTGTCCACACCCTCGTGCACCGGCAGCCGGTGGGGCAGCAGCGCGTCCTGGAGCCCCCGGGCGAGCGCCGCCTCCGAGTCGTACCGCTGGGCCCGTTCGAGCGCCTGGGCGATCAGCCCGGCCAGGGCGGTGAGCACCGTGCGCTCCTCCGCCGTGAAGCCGCGCGGCCGGTCGAAGCCGAGGATGCAGGAGCCCACGGGCCGCCCCGAGGCGATCAGCGGCAGGAAGGCCCGCGCGCCCGAGTGCGCGTCCAGCGGCAGCCCCGGATAGGCGGCGCCCAGCTGCGACATCGACTCGAAGAACAGCGGGCGGCCCGTGGTCAGCGTCTCCACGCCGGGCACCCGCGCGTCCAGCCGCACCCCGTCGAAGGGCTCCAGGAAACCCGGCGGGAAGCCCGTCTCCCAGGCCAGGTACAGGTGCCGCTCGCTCAGCAGGTAGATCGCCAGCTGCCGCCCCCCGAACGCGGGCAGCAGCTCCTCCGTGACCACCGCCGACACCTGGCGGGCCGTCACCGCCTCGGACAGCGCGATGGCGAGCGCCACCGGACGGTACAGCTCTTCGGCCCGCCCCTCGGGGGAGGCGAGCCCGTCCGTGTCGTCCGCCTCGGCGTCCGCCGGCCGGTGCGCCGGGTCGCTCTCCGGGACCAGCACCATCGTCACCCCGTCGTGCCCCGGGTAGAGCGACACCGACAGCCACTCGTCGTGCCCCGGGTGGGCCAGGAAGTGCGTGGCCCGGTCCGAGAGCAGCGCCCCGCGCAACTGCTCCTCGTGGTACGGGTGCCCGAACCACGGCAGCGCCTCCCACAGTGGGCGCCCGGCCAGCGCGCGGCGCGGGACGCCCAGCAGCGACTCGGTGCGGGCGTTGACGTAGGTGATCCGGCCGAGCCGGTCGATCGCGAGGATCGCGCGCGGCAGCCGGTCGGTGGCGTCCGAGCCCACCAGACCGGTCCCGAGGTCGACCAGTGAGCCGGTGAGCACCTTCCCGCCGCTGCCGCCCTCCACCGGGCGCGCGGTCACCTCCAGCAGGTGCAGGCCGCCGTCCGGCCCCTTCAGCCGGATCCGGCGCGCCGCCGGGCCGCCCGAACCCGCCGCCTGCCGGGCCAGCGCCCACAGCGCGTACGCGTCCTCCGGCGTCAGCCGGGAGGTGAGCGCGCCGACGGTCCAGGGCAGCGGGGTGGCCTCGCCCAGGATCGCCCGCAGCCCGGCGTCGGCGGTCACCTCGTCGGTGTCCAGGTCCCAGTCGAAGTAGCCGATCCGCACCGGCGGCGACGTCCGGGTCGGGACCTGCACGCAGACCGGCTCCCCGCGCCACTCGACGGGCGTCCCGGCGCCCTCCAGCGCCGCCAGCTCCGTGCCCAGCCGCCGGGCCTCGTGCAGGATCCTGCCGCGGTCCCGCGCGGCCACCGGGACACCCGGGGTGGGCGCCCGCAGCACCACCAGGACCCCGTACCGCTCCCGCCCGCCGACGACCGGCGCGAACATCGAGGCGAAGGGGAACGGGAGGCTCGCCACCATCTGCGGGAAGAGCCGCATGGCCTCCTCCACGTCCGCCAGGTGCACCGGCTGCCCGGAGCGGTGGGCCTCGGCGACCGGAAACGGCCGGTTCACATGCATCCGCCACCACGGGCGGAACAGCGACCCCGGCAGCCCCGCCAGCATCGCGAGCCGCAGCAGCCCCTGCGTACCCGAGCGCAGATAGACCCCGCCCGCGTACCCGCCGACCGCCTCCACGGCCCGCAGCGCCGCCTCCGTGAGGACCAGCGCCAGGGCGTCGGGGACCGGCCCGTCGACGCCGGCGCCCCGGGACGGGGGACCGGACTCGGCCGACGGGGCGGGTCCGGCCGCGCCGTACGACGTCACACAGCCAGGATGCTCCGGCCCCGACGGCCCACGCATCCCGAGGTACGAACGTGTGAACCGCCCGACGGCCCCATTGACCGGGTCCCCGGGCGCTCGCCAGACTCGGTCCTCGGCTGCCGCGGCGGGCGCGCAGCCCCACCACCTCGCGACCAGGGGGCCTGATGACCGGCCGGGTTCTTCCGTACGACGTCCACGGCAGCGGTCCGCACCGCGCGCTCGTGCTGCACAACTGGTTCGGCGACCGCACGAGCTTCGACCCGCTGCGGGCCGAGCTCGACGACGGCGCCGGGTCCTACGCCTTCCTCGACTGCCGCGGTTACGGGGAGGCGATCGACGCCGACGGGGCGTACACGATGGAGGAGGTCGCGGCCGACGCGCTGGCCGTCGCGGACGAGCTCGGCTGGGACGCGTTCTCGGTCATCGGGCACTCCATGGGCGGCAAGGCGGCCCAGCTGATGCTGCTCGACGCGCCGGAGCGGGTGCGCTCGATCGTCGGGATCTCGCCGGTCTCCGCGGCCGGCTTCCCGCTCGACGCGGAGACCTGGGAGCTGTTCGCCGGCGCCGCCGAGGACCACGGCCGTCGGCGGGCCATCATCGACAACACCACCGGCGGCCGGTACGGCGACGACTGGCTCGGCGGGCTCGTCGAGCGTTCGGTGCGGCGCTCCTCCCCGGCCGCCTTCCGCGCCTACCTGGACTCCTGGTCGCGCACCGACTTCCACGAGCGGGTCCGCGACAACCCGGCGCCCGTCCTCCTCGTGGTCGGCGCCCACGACCCGGCGCTCGGCAAGGAGGCGATGGAGGCCACCTGGCTGCGCTGGTACCCGAACGCGCGCCTGGAGGTGCTGCCCGACGCGGGCCACTACGCCCCCGAGGAGACCCCGAAGGCTCTCGCGGACGCCATCGAGGGCTTCCTGGCGGGCTGAGCGGGCGGCGGACGCTCCGGCAAACGGGAAGGGCCCCGCCCTCCGCGCGCGTGCGCGGGGGACGGGGCCCGAGGGCTCCCGGGATCAGGAGTAGTAGCCGAAGAGGTCGGCGATGACGTGCGCGGTGCCGGTGTTCGGACGGAAGTCGATCTTTCCGTTGACGACCGGGACGGTCACCAGGTTCGCCACCGTCTGCCCGGCGGTCCAGTTGATGTTGGACGCGTTGGGCAGGGGGGTGCCGTCGGGCCAGACCGTCAGGAAGCCGCCCGCGGTGGGAGCGGTGACGGTGACGTTGAGCACGACCGCCTTGGCGTTCTTCAGGGTGTGGCCGTCGTTCAGGTCGAGGACCTGGGTGACGCCGCCCTTCATCGGGTTGGCGGTGGCCGCGCCGAGGGCCGAGCGGGTGTCGAGCAGCCGGGCCGGTCCGGCGGAGTGGAAGCTCGCGCCGTCCGTGCCGGGGGTGTAGTAGCCGAAGACGTCGGCGATGAGGTGCACGGTGCCGGAACCGGCGTTGTACAGGTTCACCTTGCCGTCGGCGCCGATCGGCAGGACGACCATGTTGGGCCGCGTCTGGCCGGCCAGCCAGTTGATGTTCGACGCGGTCGGGCGGGTCGAGCCGCTCGGGTACGTGATGAGGTGCCCGTCCGACTTCGGCGCGGTCGCCGTCACGTTGAGGACCACCGCGGTGGCGCCGGTCGCCGGGACGCCGCCCTGGCCGGCGACCGTCAGGCCGACGGTGCCCTTGCCGGCGACCGGCGTGGTGCCGGGGACGCCGATGGCGGAGCGGGTGTCGAGGATGCGGGCCGGGCCGGTCGGCAGGTAGGTGCCGCCGCCGGGCGCCGCGGAGAAGTAGCCGGAGACGTCGGCGATGAGGTGGGTCGTGCCGCCGCCCGCGGCGAACAGGGAGACCGTGCCGTCCTTGCCGACCGGGACGGTCACCAGGTTCGGGACGACCTGGCCCTTCAGCCAGTTCATGTTCGACGAGGCCGGGCGGGTGGTGCCGGTCGGGTACGCGATGAGGTAGCCGGCGGCGGTGGGGTTCACGGCGGTGACGTTCATGACCACGGAGGTCACACCGGTCGTCGGGACGCCGCCGACGCCGGCGACCTTCAGCTTGACGGTGCCGTTGGCGGCGACCGGCGCGGTGCCGGTGCGGCCGATGCCGTAGCGGGTGTCGAGGATCCGGGCCGGGGTGAGCGCGTTGAACGCGGTGGCCGGGGTGGGCGCGACGGCCTGGCACAGGCCGCTGACGATGGCGCGCCCGTTGGGCGTGCCGAGGCCGGTGGCGAGGTCGTAGCCGGGGCCGGCCTTGTAGAGGTCGCCCTTGTAGCCGGACTGGAGCACCGTGTTGTCGCCGGTGGTGACGTCGCGGAAGGCGCTCGCGGGCAGCTTGTACAGCGCCGGGTGGACGTAGCCCACGGGGCCGTTGGCCTGGCAGGCGAGGTCCTGGTTGGCCTGGCCGAGGAGCGCCGCCCAGACTGGGGCCGCGCCGCTGGTGCCGCCGATGACGTTCCAGTACTCGCCGGCGCCGTACGCGACGGGGTAGCCGGTGTTGTAGTCGCCGACACCAGCGACGTCCGGGACCTGGCGGCAGCTTCCGGCCGCCGTCTTGCAGGCGTCGGAGTAGCCGGCGCCGCTGACGCCGGACTGGAAGCCGTCGGCGGCGACGGTGTAGCGGGTCGAGACGCCGCCGCCCGAGCCCACCCAGGTGGTCTGGTTGGCGACGGAGCCCTGCATGGTGGTGCCGCCGACGCTCAGGACGTACGGCGAGGAGGACGGGAAGTCGACGGCGAGCTTGTCCTGGTTGAGGACGCCCGAGGTCGGGTTGCCGTACTCGTCCGGGACGAAGCAGCCGGTCGAGCCGCTGTCACCGGAGGCGACGACGATCGTCTGGCCCTGCGCCGCGGCCTGCTGGAAGACCAGGTTCTCGGCGTCCTGCGCGGAGGTCGGCGTGTTCAGCTCGCACAGGCCCCAGCTCACCGAGATGACCTTGGCGCGGTTCTCGGTGACGATCTGGCGGTAGACGGCCGTGGCGTCGTTCCAGGTGTTGGGGCCCTGGTAGACGAGGATCTTGGACTGCGGGGCCTGACCGATGATGGTCTGGACGTCGAGCGCGGTCTCCAGGCCGACGCCGTTGGTCGAGGTCACCGGCACGGTCGGGCCGCCGTTGACCTTCACCGGGGTGACCGGCACCTTGGTGCCGAAGCAGCGCTGGAACTCCGCGTTGTCCCGGGGGTCGTAGTTCTCCAGGGAGTACACGGCGATCGTGCTGCCGGTCTGCACGTTCGGCTGGTTCGCCATGTTGTACTGCGTGGCCAGCGAGCGCGGCGCCCAGTAGTCCTGGGTGTCGTACAGCGCCGGGGAGTTCGGGAAGTCCGTCGCGAACAGGTTCTTGACGTCGGCGCACATCGCCGGCGTGGTGCCGGTCAGCCGCGGCTGGGGGCCGGTCTGGGCGGCGCCCGCCCGCTCGGTGCCCTTCTGGCGGGCCTTGGCCTTGGCGCCGGCGTTGCGCGGCTTGTACGAGCCCAGCGTGCTCAGGCCCACGACCGTGCGGACCTCGCCGGCTATCCGGCCGTCGAGGGCCGGGGCGGCGGTGTTGGTGACGCCGGTGGTGCCGTCCGTCAGCCGGTAGCCGTCGAAGTCGGTGCGGAACGCCTCGCCCGCCCCCTCGACGGTCGTCTTCACCGGCAGCGTGAGGCCGTCGGCCGCCAGCTCGCCGACGGTCAGGCCCTGCGCCTCCAGCTCCGCGCGCACGCGGGCGACGGTGGCCGGCTCGGCGCCGAAGACCTTCGCGAACTCGCCCGTACCGAGGTACTGGCGGTAGCGCGGGGACCCGGGTGTGGAGACCTCGGCGACGAAGCGCTGGAGGGCGGCCGGGTCGCGGGGCTCCAGGACGACGCTCAGGTCGAGCGGCTTGCCGGGGGCCGGGTCGGCCGTGCGGACGGCGCCCTGCGGCACCCGCGGCGCGGCGCCGACCCGCTGCGGGCCGGGGTCGCCCGCGGCGGGGGCCGCGGTGGCGGTGGCCGGGACTGCGGCCGTGGCGACGGCCAGGGCGGCGACGGTGGCCGCACCCCATCTGAATGCCTTCTCACGGGCGGTTCGGCCCATGCACACGCTCCCTTTTCACGTTCCGCGTCGCGGCGTCGCGCGGGCAGGAGGCGGCCCGGGAAGGAGAGGTGTCGTGCCGGTGCTCCGGCCGCGGCGTACGGATGCCGTCGGCCGGGACGCGTGGGTCCCCCCGGTGCCGTTCCCGCGCACATGTCACGCGCCGGTGCGACGACCAGGAGTGAAGATGTATCAGTCCCGCACTTGTGTTCGGGGCGGCGGGGTGGGCATTTTTACCGGACCGTGATCATGGTGAAGGTTTTCGGCCGTAAGTTACCGGTCGGTTTCTCGTGACTTCGTGAGAACCCCCCAGTAGAACGTGTTCCCATTCGCTCAAGAGTGAGGGGCATCACGTGAGTGACACACCCATTCCGGCCTCGCCTTCCGGAGGCATCACCCGGCGTCGGTTCGTCAGTGGAACCGGTTCCCTTATCGGCGGCCTCGCCCTCGCCGGGCAGGTCGCCGCCGCGACTGCCGCCACCCCGGCGAGCGCCGCCGAGCTCGGCGCCCTCTCCGCCCCCATCCCGAACGGCTCCCACGTCCCCGTCCTCGTCGTCGGCAGCGGCTACGGCGGCTCCGTCGCCGCGCTCCGGCTCGCCCAGGCCGGTGTCGACGTCCACATGGTGGAGATGGGGATGGCCTGGGACACGGCCGGACCCGACGGGAACATCTTCGCCAACACCACCAAGCCGGACTACCGTTCCTTCTGGCTGCGCACCCGCACCAAGCAGCCCCTCAGTAACTTCCTGGGCTTCCCGCTCGACAAGGACGTGCCCCGCTACACCGGCATCCTCGACGCCGAGGACTTCGCGGGCATCACCGTCTACCAGGGCCGCGGCGTCGGCGGCGGCTCGCTCGTGAACGGCGGCATGGCCGTCACCCCGCGCCGGGAGCTCTTCCCGGGCATCCTCCCGACCGTCGACCCGGCCGAGATGTACGGCACGTACTACCCGCGCGCCAACGCCGGACTCGGCGTCACCGAGGTGGACCGGTCCTGGTGGGAGAGCGCCGACTGCTACCAGTACGCGCGCGTCGGCCGCAAGCACGCCGAACGCTCCGGCTTCCCCTTCGTCTTCGTGCCCAACGTCTACGACTGGGACTACATGAAGCAGGAGGCCATCGGCACCGTCCCCAAGTCCGCGCTCGTGGCCGAGGTCATCTACGGCAACAACCACGGCAAGAAGAGCCTCCAGAAGTCCTATCTGGCCCGCGCCGCCGAGACCGGCCGGGTCGACATCTCGCCGCTGCACCGGGTCACCACCGTCACCCAGGCCACCGGCGGCGGCTACACCGTCGTCATGGAGCGGATCGACAACGCGGGCAACGTCGTCGAGACCAAGTCCGTCACCGCCGACCGGGTCTTCTTCGCCGCCGGCAGCGTCGGCACCAGCAAGCTGCTCACCAAGCTGAAGGCCACCGGCGCCCTGCCCGCCCTGAACGACCGGATCGGCAAGAACTGGGGCGACAACGGCAACGTCATGTGCGGCCGGGCCAACCACATGTGGGACGCCACCGGGAAGCTCCAGTCCTCGATGCCGACGGCCGGCATCGACAACTGGGACGCCGGCGGCGCGTTCGCCGAGGTCGCCCCGCTGCCCACCGGCATCGAGACCTACGCGTCCTTCTACCTCTCCATCACCAAGACCCCGCACCGCGCCGAGTTCAGCTGGAACGCGGCCGCCGGGCGCGTCGACCTCAACTGGGACCGGGCCTGGAAGCAGACCTCCATCGACGCGGCGAAGACCATCTTCGACAAGATCAACTCCAAGGAGGGGACGATCTACCGCACCGACCTCTTCGGCACGTACAAGATCTGGGGCGACCACCTCACGTACCACCCGCTCGGCGGCGCCGTCCTCGGCGAGGCCACCGACAACTACGGGCGGCTGCACGGCTACGACGGCCTGTACGTCATCGACGGCGCCCTCATCCCGGGCAGCACCACCGTCAACCCCTTCGTCACCATCACCGCGCTCGCCGAGCGCAACATCGAGAAGATCATCGCCACCGACCTGTGACGGGGCCGACGCGAGGGGGCCGGCCGGGCTTCGGGCCCGGCCGGCCCCCTCGGCGTTCCCGCCCGATCAGTGGGTCGGCAGCACGCAGACCGTGTCCAGCCCCAGCACCCGGTTGAGCCGCCCGAACGCCAGCCACGAGCCCAGGCTCATGGTCAGCTCCACGATCTCCACCTGGCTGTACGCGGCCGTCATCCGAGCCCAGAACTCCTCGTCCAGGCCGTGGTGGTCCAGTGCGTACCGCTCCGCGTACTCCGCGGCCAGCCGGGTGCGCTCGTCGAAAGTGTCGGTGGTCCGCCATGCCTCGACGGCCTCAGCGAACTCCTCCTCGACCTTCTCGCCGTCCCGGTCGGTCCGCCAGTCCAGGCAGAACCCGCAGCCGTTGATCTGTGCGATCCGCAGCCGGGCCGCCTCGAACTCGCGCAGCCCGAGGGTCGTATGGGCGTACACGGACAGCGAGAAGTTCGCCGCCGCCATCCCGATCCCGGGCACCATGTCGCCCCATACGTACCCGATCGGCTCCTGGCCCTCGGGGATGTCGATGATCACCGCGCGCTCCTTCCCAGTCGTCCGGTCGCCGGCCGCAGCGGCACGTCCAGCGCGTCGTACAGTCCCGGCTCGGCGGCCACGAGCCAGTCGATCGCCCCCACCAGCCGCCCCACGGCCGTGGCGTTGCCGCCCGCGGAACGGTTCTCGCCCTCGTCCGTCGCCTCGACCGTGACCTCGATCCGGGGCCGCCCCTCGACGATCACCCGGTGCGCCCCCGAACCGTCCGGCGGCACCGGCCAGTCCGGGGCGCAGTCGGGATGGATCCGGGTCACGTGCTCGATGACCAGCCGCGGCTCGCCGTCGACGATCCCCTGCACCTCGAAGCGGACCGCGCCCTGGGTGCCGGCCGCGAACTCGCCCATCGTCCGGGTCCGCACGGTCGCCTCCAGCGGGCGCCGCTGGAGCGTCTCGCGGATCTCCTCCAGCTCCACGCCGAGCGCCCGCGCCATCAGCCGCAACTGCCCGCCCCACACCATCGTGGGCACCGAGGGCAGCAGCATCGGCGGCTCGTACTCCATGGGCTGCCCCATGCCGATGAGATAGCGGACCGACTCCTCCTGCTCGTACGTCGAGTAGTCGAAGACCTCCTGGCAGCGGATCGCGTCCACCGTGCTGCCGAGCCCGCTGAGCAGCAGCGGCAGCACGTCGTTGCCCCAGCCCGGGTCGACGCCGGAGGCGAACAGCGAGCCGCCGCCCTCCTTCACCGCCGCCAGGACCGGATCGCGGAACTCGTCGGGCGCGCCCCGCGGGTCGTACAGCGGGTACAGCGCGGGTGTCACGACCACCGCGCCCGCCCGTACCGCCCGTACGACGTCGGCGAGCGCCTCGTCGGGGCGCATGTCACCGGAGGCCGCGTACACCACGGCGCCCGGTGCCTGCGCGAGGACCGCCTCGACGTCGTCCCGGGCGGCGACGCCCAGGTCGTGCCCGAGCCCGGCGAGCCGGCCGGCGTCGCGGCCGACCTTCTCCGGGTTGGCGACGAGGACGGCCGAGAGTTCGAGCTCCGGATGGGCCGCGACGGCACGGATGGCCGCCCGCCCGACATTTCCGGTTCCCCACACCACCGTCGGAATCATGCGCGGAGGGTAGCGCCGGGGGTGCGAGGTTCCCAGAGCCGTGCCGCGATTTGCTGACGGTCTATCAGATCCAGTGCCGTGGGCCGTCCCCGGCGTAGCCCCGAGGGTCCTCCCGGGCGAGCTCCGCGTCGTACGCGACGGCGTCGAAGCGGTACGGGGGAAGGGGCGGCGGCGGCTCGCCGCCGGGCAGCACGACGGGGTGCGACCAGTCCCGCCACACCACCTCGGGGCCCTCGCGCACGACGGTGACGCGCAGCGCCCCGCAGCACCCCTCGGTGCACCACGCCTCGGCCAGCAGCACCTGCCGGGGCTCCTCGGTCGCGACCAGCGCCCCGGTGCCGAGCAGTTCCTCGGGGGAGAGGCCCGCACCGCGCCGGAACACCTCCGGCACGAGCGGCCGGCCGTCGATCAGGAACCGGGTCTCGACGTACTGCCGGTCCACCGGGTCGTGGGCGGCCACCTCGATCCGCAGGCGCGGGGGAGCGGCCGGGCGCGGGGCGAAGAGACGTTCCGCCGTGGCCCGCAGCCAGGCCGCGCGGTGCCGCTCCTCGGGCGGCGCCGACTCACGGATCCGGTCGGGGACGGCGGCCCACTCGGGCGAGGTGAGCAGCGCGCCGAGCGCGTCCAGGAGCTGTTCGCGCTGCCCTTCCCGCCAGGGCAGCAGATGGGCGGGCCCGCTGTGCAGCTCCTGGGCGAGCGCGAGCAGCAGGGCCGCCCGCTCGACCGTCGGCGGCAGCGAGCAGCCCCGCCGGACGACGGCCTCGACGACCTCGGCGGCGTCGGCGTAGCACAGCAGCTCGCAGGCGTAGTCGTGCGGCAGGCCCATCCGGACGAGCAGGCGCCCGGCGTGGACGAGGATCCTCGGGTCGACGCGCGGGGCGCGCAGCAGCGCGGCCAGGCCGACCGCCTCGGCGAGGCTCCGGGCGCCGTTCGGGGCCTGCTCGCGGCGGCCGGGCGACTGCTCCGCGAACGCGGTCGCGGCGGCGCGCGGATCGCCGGAGGCGAGCGCGTCGACGAGGGCGCGGTGCGTGCTGCGGGCCGCGCCGCAGGCGAGCCGCAGCAGGGCGGCGGCGCGCACGTCGAGGCGCGCCAGCGCGGCCACGGCGGGATGGGTGAGCCCGTCCAGCAGGCCCAGCGCGCTCAGATACGGCACGTCCTCGGGCTCGCCCAGTCGTCTCAGCAGGCAGATGCCGACCAGGACGCTCCGCATCTCGGGCGCCGTGCGCACCAGTCGGCGGGCGAGCGCGCGGGCGGTGGGCTCGTCGGGCAGGGGGACGTCGGCGACGGCCGCGCACAGGGTCGTGTCCTCGGCCGAGAGCTCGGCCAGGCGGTCGCGCAGGATGCGGGTGGTGCGGTCGGGGCAGGCGGGAGGAGCGGGGTGGGCGGGTGATGTGGGTGACGCGGGTGCGGTTGAGGCGGCCGGGGCCGTGCCGGGTGGTGCGAGGGGGGGTTCCAGGGCCGCCAGGACGGCGGCCCGTTCCTCCTCGTACGTCGGCTCCTCGGCGTCGTCCTCTGTTTCGGGGTCGTCCGGCCGGACGGCGCCGTCCGGAGGCTCGTAGCAGTGCTCGGGAAGACGCCCGCCCGGCTCTGTGTCGAGCCGGGCGCGTACGTACGCGTGCAGGGAGAGGGGAGCGGGCCGGGGGGTGAGCGTCGCGCGCTCGTCCGGGGCGCTCACCGGGCGGAGGTGTACTCGATTCCGTCGATCATGCTTCCGATGCTGCCGTACGGGAGGCCGGTCCGTCCAGGTCTTCCGGCCCTAATCGGCGGCGACGTCGGTCCCGGCGGTCTCGTTCTCGGCCAGCCGGAGGGTCACGAACGGCACGGTGTCGCCCGGCAGGACATACCGCTCGGTCTCCACGAAGCCGCGGGCCAGCGCGAAGCGCAGCCCCTCCTCGTTGCTCGCGAGGACGACGGTCTCCACGCCCGCGTCGCTCAGCGTCCGGGCGTGCGCGAGCCCGTGCGCGTACAGCGCCGTTCCGTAGCCGCGCCCCCGGTACTCCGGCAGCACGCGCGCGATGACGGTGGCCGCGGGGGTCTCCTCGTCGGGCGGGCGGACGGTGGAGCAGCCGACGGCGACGCCGTCGACGTAGACGACGTCGAGCCGGTTGCGGCCCGCGCGTTCGCGGACGTCCCCGGGGGAGAGCGGGGCGGTCGGGATGATCGCGTTGTGGATCAGTCGCCAGTCCTCCAGGAGCGCGGGCGCGGTGCCGGCGGGGTTCGCGGGCCCGGCCGTCTCGAAGCGAAGATCGTTCATGGGCGCAGGAAACCGTGCGCGTCCCGCGCGGTCAACTTCTTTCCCGGTCTGACCCGGACGGGTGAGGAGGCGGCGACGGGGTGACAGGGAAGCGGCCGACCGGGTACGGATGCCCGCATTGCCCCGATCTCGGAGGTGGCCCGACCCATGCCCGTCCGCAAGGGCACCACAACGGTGCTGACCTGCGCCCTGTCCGCGGCCCTGGTGCTGACCGGCTGCTCCGCCGGGCGCTCCCCGGCCCCGGCCCCGGCGCCGCCCACCGCCCAGGCCCGGCACGACGGCCGGGACGGGGGCGCGGGCCCCGGCGCCGCGCCGACACCGCCGCAGCGGCCGGCCCGGATCCCGGGCACCGGGCCCGTGACGTACGCCCGCGTCCCGGACGGCACCAGCCAGGTCCTCATGGTGAGCGGCGACGGCCCCGACGGCAACGTGGCGACCGCCGTCCTCCACGAGCGCGACGGGAGGGGCGGCTGGCGTACCATCGGCGGGCCCTGGACGGGTCACAACGCCCTGCGCGGCTGGACCGACGCCCATGTCGCCGGGGACCTGCGCTCGCCCACCGGGGTCTTCCGGCTCGGCGACGCGGGCGGCCGGCTGCCGGATCCGGGCGCCCGGATCCCGTACGACCAGGACGAGGAGTTCGCCGTCTCGGGCACCGGGTTCCTCGGCGAGCCCCTGGAGGGCTCCTTCGACTACGTCGTCGCCATCGACTACAACCGCGTGTCCGGGACCACCCCGCTGAACAAGGAGCGCCCGCTGGGACCGGAGCGGGGCGGCGGGGTGTGGATCCACGTCGACCACGGCGGCCCCACCCAGGCGTGCGTCTCGCTGCCGCGCGAGGACATGGCCGCGCTGCTGCGTGCCCTCGACCCCGCGCGCGAGCCGGTGGTGATGATGGGTCCGGCGGCCGAACTCGCGCGCTGAGGGGCGGGAACGCGGCCCCTTCGGGCAGGACCCGACCCGCGCGGCGGCCGACGGCGGCCGGGTCCTGGTCTCCTGACGGGCGAGACCCGCCGCCGCTCCGGGCTGCGGACCGGACAGGAGGAGACCCATGCGTTTCAGGAAGACGCTGACCAGAGCGGCGCTCACCGGCGCCGTCCTCGCCGGGACGGCGCTGGCGCGGGCTCAGGACCCCGCCGCCCGCAGCGGTGCCGTGTGGGAGCGGATCTGGTCCGGGGTCAGATAGGCGTCCGTGTACTCGAAGTCCCGCAGGGTGCCCGACTTCGAGGAGAGGAAGCCGGTGCGTACGAAGTCGTCGCCGGCGACCGCGTTCAGCAGCCAGTTGGTCATCACCCGGGTCTTGGCGACGTTCGTGCGCAGCGCCGCCCAGTGGTAGGCGCGGGCGACCGCCTGCGCCGGGACGCCGTGCAGTTCGACGCCGAGCGGCTTGGAGACGCCGTCGAGGCCGCCCAGGTCGACGACCAGGCCCAGGTCCTTGTGGACGTACGGCCGGGTGGCCTCGCCCCGCAGCGTCGCCACCAGGTTGTCGGCGACCGCCTTGCCCTGGCGCATGGCGTGCTGGGCGGTGGGCGGGCAGATCGCGCCCGCCTCGCCCTTGGCGAGGTCCGGCACCGCCGCCGCGTCGCCGAGCGCCCACACGCCGTCCAGGCCGGGCACCGCCATGTCGGAGCCGACCACCAGCCGGCCGCGCAGCGTCTCGGCGCCGAGGGTGCCGATGAGCGGGCTCGCGGCGACGCCCGCCGTCCAGATGAGGGTGCGGCAGGGCAGCACGCGCCCGTCGGTGAGGGTGACGTTCTCGTCGTCGACGGAGGCCACCGACACCCCCAGGGAGACCTCGATCCCGCGCTTGCGCAGGATCTCCAGGGCGGCGCCGCCGAGCTTGGCGCCGAGCTCCGGCATGAGCGTGGGCGCGATGTCCACCAGGTGCCACTTGATGAGCCTCGGGTCCAGGCGCGGGTAGCGCTTGACCGCGTTGCGGGTGAGCAGTTGCAGGCAGGCGGCCGTCTCGGTGCCCGCGTAGCCGCCGCCGACCACCACGAAGCACAGCCGGGCCGCCCGCTCGGCCTCGTCCTGGCTCGCGTCCGCGAGGTCCAGCTGGGCGATGACGTGATCGCGGATGTACGCGGCCTCGGCGAGCGTCTTCATGCCCCGGGCGTGGTCCGCGAGCCCCGGGATGTCGAAGCTCCTGGTCACGCTGCCGGGCGCCAGCACCAGGTGGTCGTACGGCTCCGTCTCCAGCTCGCCCGAGATCGTGCGCACCACGACCGCCTTGGCGGCCGGGTCCACGCCGACCGCGCCGCCCGGGATGATCCGGGTCCGGTGCCGCTCGCTGCGCCGCAGCGACAGGGCCACCGACTGCGGGGTGAGCACGCCGGAGGCGACCTGCGGCAGCAGCGGCAGGTACAGCTGGTACGAGAAGGGCGACAGCAGCGAGATCGCCGCCTCCCGCGCGGTCAGCCGCCGTTCCAGTCGCCTTACGCAGCCGACTCCCGCGAAACCTGCGCCCACCACGAGGATCCTCGGTCGAGACACGATGTCAGCCCGCCTTTCCGCGTTGCCGGCCGTCGACGGCCCTTGGGGATTGACCAACCGTAACCGGGCATACAGTGATGAAAGTATTTGTATCGTCCGAAAGAGTGGTGAACGGGTGCGACCCGCCCGGGGGTGTGGCTGAGTGGGACCATGTGGCAGTTCTTCGCGGACAACCCCTGGTTCACGCTGTTCCTCGTCATCGCCGCCGGCTCCCTCTTCGGCATGGTCCGTTTCGGACCCGTCCGGCTCGGCGCCGCCGGGGTGCTCTTCATCGGGCTGCTGCTCGGCGCCCTCGACCCCGACATCGGCCCCGCCGTGCCCGCGGGGCTGGCCGTCTTCGGCCTCGCCCTGTACGTGTACACCGTCGGCCTGGAGGCGGGCCCCGCCTTCTTCCGCGAGCTGCGCCCCCAGCTCGGCGTGATGACCGGCGCGATCCTCGCGCTCGTCCTCACCGCCGTCGCGGTCGGCCTCCTCGGCAACAAGGTCTTCGACATCCCGGGCAGCTACCTGGCCGGCGGCTACGCCGGCATCGGCACCACCACCCCCGGCCTGGCCGCCGCCCAGGCGTCCTCCGCCGAGCCCACCGAACCGGCCACCGGATACGCCATCGGCTATCCGCTCGCGGTCGTGCTCACCATCCTGTTCGTCGCGGGCATCGCCGCCGTCCGCTCCTGGCCCGGCCGCCGCGACCCCGGCACCGGCCTGCCCGACCGGCTCGTCACCCGCACGGTCACCGTCGACCGGGCGGCGCGCTGGGACGAGGTCCCCGGTGTCGCCGACGGGCAGCTCCTGGCCAGCGTCCACCAGCCCGCGGGCGGGCCCCCGCAGGTCGCCGAGGGGCTGGGCGCGCTCGCCCCCGGCGACCGGGTCGTCCTGGTCGGCGGCCCCGAGGCCGTCGACGCGGGCACCGCGGCCCTCGGCCGGGAGGACCCCCACCACCTGCTGGAACGCCGCGACATCGTCGACTACCGCCGCATCCTGCTCACCAACCCCGACCTGGCCGGGCGCACCGTCGGCGAGCTCGGCCTCGCGGACCGCTTCGGGGCGATGGCGACCCGGGTCCGCCGAGGCGACCAGGACCTCCTCGCCCACGACGACCTGCTGCTCCAGCTCGACGACCGGGTCCGGGTGGTCATGCCGCGCGAGCGCACCCCCGAGGTCACCGGCTACCTCGGCGACACCGAGGCCAAGGTGAGCGAGGTCAGCGCCGTCAGCATGGGCCTCGGCCTCGCCGCCGGATTCCTCATCGGCATCCCCAAGCTGACCCTCGGCTCCACCACCCTGTCCCTCGGCACCGCCGCCGGACCCCTGGTGATGGCGATGATCCTGGGGCGGCTGCGGCGCACCGGACCCCTGGTGTGGGTGCTGCCCACCCGCGCCAACCTGACCCTGCGCCAGATCGGCCTGCTGGTCTTCCTGGCCTGCGTCGGGCTCACCTCCGGCTACGCCTTCCGGCGCGACGCCTTCTCGGTGTTCGGCCTGAAGCTGCTGCTGGTCCTGCTGGTGAGCGCCGTTCTGAGCTACGCCCTGATGGTGCTGGTGGCCCGGCTGCTGGGCCAGAGCCGCCCCCGGACCATGGGCCTGCTGGCCGGCTACGTCGGAAACCCCGCCATCACCGCGTACGCGAACAGCAGGGTCTCCGACAGCCGGGTGAACACCGGCTACGCGACGCTCTTCGCCCTCGCGATCCTGGTGAAGATCGTCTGCATCCAGCTCATCGTCGGGCTCTGACGGGCGCGGCGCCCGGCGCCCGGCGGGCGGGTGCCGGACGCCGGACGCCGGGTGCCGGGCGGCTCAGCCGCTGATGCTGGGCGCCCCCGTCTCGATGTGGCCGGTGTACCGCCGCGACCAAGTGCCGTCGGAGTCGGCGAGGACCGTGAAGTCGTACCAGCCGTCGCTGTACGCCACGGCGTTGAAGTAGTCCTCGCGGGAGGAGTTCGCCGGGACCGTGTACCTCCAGGGGCCGTCCGTGCGGTAGGCGTTGGGGCGGATCGTGAAGGTGACCGGGGAGCCCGACGCGTTGGTCATCCGGAACCAGATCGCGGTCTTGCCGGTGCCGGACTCGACGGCGAACCGGGCCGCCACCTCGATGTCCTTGCCCGCCTTGGAGGCGTCGCCGATGAAGCGGCGCAGGAAGCGGTTGGGGCCCATCATCGAGATGTCGTACTTCCCCGAGCCCGAGCCGAGCCCGATGTTGAAGTAGTCGCTCGCCGTGCCGCCGGGGTCCACGGTGTACTGCCAGGCGGCGGTGTCCCGGTGCTGGTGCGGGTGGATCGAGAAGTGCGCGGGACGGCGCGCCTCGGTGCCCTGGTTGGTCATCGAGAACCAGGCCAGGATCTTCCCGGCGGCGCCGAACTCGAAGCGGTCGAGATTGCCGTTGACCTGGTACGGGACCGCCCGCGCGGGACGCGTCCCCGGCTCCTGCGGCGGCAGCGCGTTGTCCTGGGGGACCGGGTTGGGCAGCGGGCCGCAGGTGGACTGGCCGATGACCTTGGCGGTCGAGGGGAGGTTCGCGGGGACGCCGTACACCGGGCGGGTGAAGTCGAAGACGCCGGTCAGGTCGCCGACCACCTTGCGCCGCCAGGCGCTGATGTTGGGGCAGGCGGCCGGGGTGCCGAGGGCCGCCGTCCAGGTCTCCATGAAGCGCAGCACGGAGGTGTGGTCGAAGACCTCGGAGCTGACCCAGCCGCCGCGGGTCCACGGCGACATGACGATCATCGGGACCCGGAAGCCGAGGCCGACCGGTATCCCGTCGATGTACTCGCCGGGGGTCCCGGGCGGGGCGACCGGCGGCGGCACGTGGTCGAAGAAGCCGTCGTTCTCGTCGTAGTTGAGGAAGAGCACCGTCGAGTCGAAGACCTCGGGGTTCGCGGCCAGCGCCCGGTACACCAGGTCCACGAAGTGCGCGCCGTCGCCGGGCGGGGCGTACGGGTGCTCCGAGAACGCCTCGTTGGCGACCACCCAGGAGACCTGCGGCAGGGTGCCCGCGACGACGTCCGCGCGGATGGCGGCGGCGATGTCGTCCGGGGTCGAGCCGGTGACCTTCGGGACCGAGCCCATGCCCCGGTCGTACAGCGGGTCGCCGGGCTTGGCGTCGGTGAACCTCTTGAAGTACGCCAGCCCGTTGTCGCCGTAGTTGTCCTGGGCGTTCTGGTAGACCTTCCAGCTCATCCCGGCGCGCTGCAGCGCCTCCGCGTACGTCTCCCAGGTCAGCCCCGACTCGTCGCCGCCGTCCTTGCTGGAGGCGTCGACCTTGCCGCTCCACAGGAAGGTGCGGTTGGGGCCGGTGGCGCTGAGCGTCGAGCAGAAGTAGGCGTCGCAGATGGTGTAGTTGTCGGCCAGCGCGTAGTGGAACGGGATGTCGCCGCGGTCCAGGTGGCCCAGGGTGCGGGTGTTGCCGACACCGGTGACCCAGTTGTCCATCCGGCCCTTGTTCCAGGCGGCGTGCTGCGAGGACCAGCTGTGCGGCAGGTCGCCGTTGCACTGCGCCAGGGTCTCGCCGTCCACGCCGCCGGCCGGGGGAGTCGCGCTCAGCTTCCAGGGGTACTGCCGGCCGCCCCAGTTGGGCTGGTTGAACATGCCCCAGCCGCCCGGGATGTTCCCGGCGGCCCGGTCGCCGAAGCCCCGGACCCCGCGCAGCCGCCCGAAGTAGTGGTCGAAGCTGCGGTTCTCCTGCATGAGGACCACCACGTGCTTCACGTCGGTGATCGTCCCGGTGGCCCCGGCGGCGGCGGCCGACACGGCCTCCCCGGCGGCGGCCGACACGGCCTCCCCGGCGGCGGCCGAGGCCCGCCCGGCCGGCCACGCGGCCCCGGCGGCGAGCCCCGCCCCGATCCCGACGAACCCTCTGCGGCTGATGGGAAGCATGCCCCGCCCCTCATGTCACGGCATGCCCTGGCGGCACGCCGAGGACAGGATGGGGGACCGAGCCCCAAAGGTATACGGCCGTGCAGTAATCGATTGGTTAACTTACGGAGGACGCTGAGTGGTACGGCTGACAGCGCCCGATGATTGGTCCGCATTCGAACCAATGCGAGGGTGACGGTCCCGTCGCACGCCATCCGGACGGCTAGGACCCGCACTGTCGGCGCCGTGCGCCACAATCGACGGCATGAGCGAGACGACCGAGACCGGCACCGACCCCGCCGCCACCGACCCCCACCAGTGGCTGGAGGAGGTCGAGGGCGAGCGCGCCCTCGCCTGGGTCCGCGAGCGCAACGCCGAGACCCACGCCGAGCTCGCCGGCGGCGAAGGCTTCGACGCCCTCGTCGCCGAGCTCCGCGAGGTCCTCGACGCCCCCGACCGCATCCCCTACACTCGCCGCCGCGGCCCCCACCTCTACAACTTCTGGCAGGGCGCCGGACACACCCGGGGCGTCTGGCGCCGCACCACCCTGGAGGAGTACCGCACCGACGCGCCCGACTGGGACGTGCTCCTCGACCTCGACGCGCTCGCCGAGGCCGAGGGCGAGGACTGGACCTGGGCCGGCGCCCAGGTGCTGCGCCCCGGCCACCGGCGCGCCCTGCTGAGCCTCGCGCGCGGCGGCGGCGACGCCGTCGTCGTCCGCGAATACGACCTGGCGGACCGGGCCTTCGTCGCCGACGGCTTCCGGCTGCCCGAGGCCAAGACCGACATCGGCTGGATCGACGAGGACCACGTCTTCGTCGGCACCGACCACGGCCCCGGCTCTCTCACCGCCTCCGGCTACCCGCGCACCGCCCGCCGCTGGCGGCGCGGCACCCCGCTCGACACCGCCGAACCCGTCTACGAGGGCGTCGAGTCCGACCTGGGCGTCTCCGCCTGGCACGACCCGACCGAGGGGTACGAGCGCGACTTCGTCGTCCGCTACCGGGACTTCTGGCACCAGGAGACCCGGCTGCTCACCGAGGACGGCGAGCTCGTCCGCCTCGACGTCCCCGACGACGCCGACAGCTACGTCCACCGCGACCGGCTCCTCGTCACCCCCAAGACCCCCTGGCTCGGCCGGCCCGCCGGCTCCCTGCTCGCCTTCGACTTCGGCGCCTTCCTCGCCGGGGACCGCGCGCACGAGGTGCTGTTCACCCCCGACGAGCGCACCGCCCTCGTCGGCCACTCCTGGACCCGCGGCCACCTCATCGTCGAGACCCTCCAGGACGTCGCCAGCCGCCTCCACATCCTCACCCCGCCCACCGGCTCCGGCACCGGCGCCTGGGAGCGCCGCGAGGCGACCGCGATCCCGCCGCTCGCCTCCGCCGCCGTCACCGACACCGATCCCGACTCCGGCGACGAGTACTTCCTCTCCGTCACCGGCCACCTCGTCCCGCCCTCCCTGCACCGTGGCGAGATCGGCGGCCCCGACGAGCTGATCAAGCAGGCCCCCGCCCGCTTCGACACCACCGGCCTCGACGCCCGCCAGTACTTCGCGACCTCCGCCGACGGCACCCGCGTCCCGTACACCGTCGTCGGACGGCACGGCGCCCTCCCCGGCCCCACCCTCCTCACCGGCTACGGCGGCTTCGAGATCTCCCTGACCCCCTCCTACGACTCCGTCCGGGGCCGGGCCTGGCTCGCCCGCGGCGGCACGTACGTGATCGCCGGCATCCGCGGCGGCGGCGAGTACGGCCCCCGCTGGCACCGCAGCGCCCTCAAGGCCGACCGGCCCCGCGCCTACGAGGACTTCGAGGCCGTCGCCCGCGACCTGGTCGCACGCGGCATCACCACCCCCGGGCGGCTCGGCATCACCGGCGGCAGCAACGGCGGCCTCCTCATGGGCGCCATGCTCGTCCGCAGCCCCGAGCTCTTCGGCGCGATCGTCGGCCACGTCCCGCTGCTCGACATGCTCCGCTTCCACCGGCTCCTCGCCGGCGCGAGCTGGATCGCGGAGTACGGCGACCCCGACGACCCGGCCGACCGGCCGCACCTCGCCGCGCTCTCCCCGTACCACCGGCTCGCCCCCGGCCGCCCCTACCCGCCGGTCCTGCTCACCACCTCGACCCGCGACGACCGCGTCCACCCCGGCCACGCCCGCAAGGCGACGGCCCGGCTGCGGGAGCTCGGCTACCGGGTGCTGCTGCACGAGACCCTGGCCGGCGGGCACGCGGGCGCCACCGACCACGAGCAGACCGCCTACAACAGCGCGTTGGAGCACACCTTCCTGTGGCGCACGCTGGGGTCCTGACGGGGCCCAGCCGGGGCCTGCCGGGCCGTGACCGGTCAATCCCGGCGCCCACCGGGCCCTGACCGGTCGCTGCCGGGCCCGGCGACGGGTGGGGCGGGCGGGCGCGGGCCAGGCGCCGCCCGGCGCCCGGTCAGACCAGGGCGCCGTCCCGGGCCACGACCCGGCCCGCCCGGACCACCAGGTCCCGGCTCGGCACGTCCACCACAGCCTGCGGCACGCACGCGCCCTCGACCAGCATGAAGTCGGCGGGCGCGCCCGGCCGCAGGTCGGCCCGGTCCAGGCCGAGCAGCGCGGCGCCCCCGTGCGCGGCGAGCTCGAAACAGGCCGTCAGCTCCTCGTCCAGCCGCGCGTCCAGCGCCCAGCCCGCGAGCCAGGCCCGGTGCAGCATGTCCGCGTTGCCGAACGGGCTCCACGTGTCCCGCACCCCGTCCGAGCCGAGCCCCACCCGCACCCCGCGCTCCGCAAGGCGCCGGAACGGCAGGATCGTCGTCGCCGACAGCGCGACCGTCGTCAGCGCGATGTCCGCCCCGGCCAGCAGGTCCGCCGTCTCGTCGAGCGCCCGCCCCGACAGCTGGGCGACCGCGAACGCGTGCGAGACCGTCACCCGCCCCTGGAGCCCCAGCGCCCGGGTCCGGGCGGCGATGTCCCGCAGCGGCGCCAGACCCTGCTCGCCCCGGTCGTGCAGATGGATGTCGAGCCCGAGGCCATGGCGCTCGGCCAGGCCGAACACCGTCCCCAACTGGTCCCCGTCCCCCGCGCCGCCCTCGGCGTCGAAGCCGGCCGGGTCGATCCCGCCCATGTGCGTGATCAGCCCGCCCGCCGCCGCCTCCGCCAGCAGCTCCGCGACCCCCGGCGCGCGGACCACGCCGTGCTGCGGGAACGCGACCAGCTCCACGTCCACGACCCCGCGCAGCCTCTCCCGCGCCTCGGCCAGCCCCTCCAGGCCCGCGAGCCCGAACGCGGGCGCCACGTCGGCGTGCGCCCGCATCGCCCGGGTGCCCCGCGCCGCCGCGTGCGACATCAGCCGCAGCGCCCGCTCGCCGACCGGCGTGGGCAGCGCGTGGGCCAGCTCCACGTCCCCCTCGACGTACTCCGCGATCCCGGCCGCCGCCCGGCGGCTGTGCCAGGGCTCGCCCCACGCGGTCTTGTCCGGGTGGATGTGCGCGTCCACCAGCGTCGGCAGCGCCATCCGGCCGCCGCCCTCGACCACCTCGACCGCCGCGCCCTCCGGCACCGAGGCCACCAGCACCCCGTCCACGGCCACCAGTTCGGTCACCGGCCCGCCGTACGGCCGCACGTCCCGGAACACGGTCACGGAGACGGAGGAGCCGGGGGAATCGGAGGAGTCGGAAGAGACAGGGGAGCCGGAGGGGACGGGCGGGACAGGCGTGGTCACGGCGGGGGCCTCCGGGGCGCTGGACGGCGAAAACGGGCGGACGCCGTTTGGTATACCACGCGCACCCGGGCCGGGCCGGGGCCGGGCGCCTCAGTCCTCGCGCCGCGCCAGCAGGGAGCAGCGCCGCGTCTCGGCCTCGTGCGGGTACGGGGCGCGCTCCAGCTCCGCCTCCACGCGGAAGCCCGCCGCGCGCAGCGCCCCGGCCACCTCGGCCGGACGCAGGAAGTGGAAGTCGACGTCCACGTCATGCCCCCACCACTCCGTGAGGGTGCGCACCTCGGCGCCCACGTGGAAGGAGACCAGCAGCAGGCCGCCGGGCCGCAGCGTCCGCCGGATCTCGGCCAGCGCCGGCTCCAGCTCCCCGGGCGCCAGATGGATCAGCGAGTAGAGGGCGACGGCCGCGTCGAACTCGCCGTCGGCGGCGGGCAGCCGCAGCAGGTCGCCCTCGCGGAACTCGGCCGCCGGGTGCCGCTCGCGACCGAGGGCCACCATCGCGGGGGACAGGTCCACGCCCACGACGTGCCCCGCGCGGCCCTGGGCGGCGATCCAGGCGGCGACGTGGCCGGGGCCGCAGCCCAGGTCGGCGATGACCGCGCCCTCGCCCGCCTGCTCGACGAGCGCGCCGAGCAGCGCCCGGTCGAGCGGCTTGCCGTCGAGCTCGTCGCCGATCCGCTCCAGGTACGTGCAGGCCACGGTGTCGTAACTCCGCCGCACCCGCTCGTGACCGGGCCGCCGGACCCCCGTGCGCGTGTCCGCCATATTCGCTGTATCCGCCGTATCCGTCGTGTCCGCCGTATCCGTCATCGTCCGGCCCCCTCCGGTGTGCGCGGCCCGCCGGGGGCCGCGTGCGTACGGATCCGTTCCGTCAGTGCGCCGGGTGCTGCATGGGCTGCTGCCCGCCCTGCGGGAGCTGGGGGCGCTGCGGGAGCTGGGGCGCCTGCTGCATCGGCTGCGGCCCGCCCTGCGGCACCGGGGCCATCCCGACGGGGGCCATCCCGGCCTGCGGCACACCGGCCTGCGGGGCACCGGCCTGCGGTATACCAGCCTGCTGCATTCCGGCCTGCGGCATCTGCGGCATCCCCGCCGGCGGCATCTGGATCACGCGGCTGAGGTCGCGCAGCACCTCTTCGGCGGTCCGGCGCACGTCACCGGGCACGTCCCCCTGCTCGCGTATCAGCTCGGAGTAGATGGGGGCGGTGGTGTCCGCGTGATTCATCGGGTTCGCATCCTTGGTGTTCTCGGGGTTCTCGGGGTTCTCGGGGTCCCGGGGGCTTCTCGGGGCTTCTCGGGCGTGCTCAGGCCGGGAGTCTACGGGGCCCCCGGCCTACCCCGGGGTACGGGTTCAGCCCTCCGCCGCGAACCCGGCCCTCTTGTACGTCCGCATGAGCAGGGCCGTTTCGGTGTCCGTGACCCCGTCGAGGCGGCCCAGCACCCGGGCCGCGAAGTCGTGCACATCACGCACGTCGCGGTGGCTGGAGTAGCCCAGCAGGTTCGTCGTGCCCGAGGTGACCACGAGGTGCCGGACGGCGGGCTCGCGGGCCAGCAGCCGGATCGCCGGGTCGAGCGCCCGGTACGGCAGGGCGAGCCGGAAGCGGGCCTCGACCGGATAGCCGAGCACCGCCGGGTCGGCCCGCAGCCGCAGGTGCAGGACGTGCGAGTCCATCAGTCGGGCCAGCCGCCGCCGGGCCGTCGTCTCGCCCGTCCGCAGCTCCCGGGCGAGCCGGGTGGTGGACATCCGGGCGTCCCGGCGCAGCAGCTCCACCAGCCGCCGGTCCAGCTCGTCGACGGCCGGGGGCTCCGGCAGCGCCCGGCCCTCCATGGCGTGCCGCCGCACCTCGGTCGGCGCGTCCGCGTACGGCGCCCAGTCGCTCGCGGTCAGCAGCAGCCGCAGGACCAGCGCCGAGTGGACGTCGACCACGCCGTCCAGCCGCCCCACCACGGTGTCGAGCAGGGTGAGCAGGGCGCCGTGGTCGGGCAGGGTGAGCTCGACGAAGACGTCGAGGGCCCCGGTCGCCACCTCCACCGAGCGGGCCTCGTCCAGCGCGGCGAGCGCCAGCGCCACCTCGTGCACCCGGCCCGGGGCGCACCGCACGGCCAGCTCGGCGGTGACGCCCTCGTGCAGGTACTCCGGGACCAGGGCGGCGACGAAGGCGACCCGGCCGCTCGCCGTCATGCGCTCCAGGCGGCGCGCCACGGTCCGCTCGTGCACCCCGACCGCCGCCGCCACATCGGCGAACGCGGCGCGCGGGGCGCGGTGCAGGACCCGCAGGACGGCGTGATCCACCTCGTCGAGGAGCAGCGGGGCGCCCCGGGGCCCCGCCGCGGTCCTGTCGCCCATCCCGCTCCTCCTCGTGTGCCCTGCCGTCCGCCATGCTGTCGGCGTAGGCGGTCCTCGTACGGGCTCCCCGTATGCCGTCCACGTACGCGGTCCGCGTACGCCGTCCACGTACGGCTCCCCGCATGCCGTCCGCGTACGGGCTCCCGTACTCCGCCCTTGTACGCGGTCGCGCGGCCTCCGTGTCCGGCGCGCCCGAACCCGTACCGGGAAGGCCCGGTGTGCCGGAATCCGCCGCGCGGCCCCCGGCCGCTGCCGCAATCGGCCGTGTTGACCTTCAAGTCTTGCCCGGAGGGGGGCCCGCTCGCCACATTGTGGTGCGCGTTCCACCCCGCTCAGCGGCGGCTTCCCGCGCCTCACCGATCCTGCCGATCCCCGCGGCCCTCCCGGACAGGTTGTACGTATGACCCTCTCCTCAGGCAGCACCCGCACCACACCCGTCCACAGACCCTCCGGGCCCCGCGCGACCCCCACCGGGGTGGTCATCGCCTCCGTCGCCCTCGTCGAGCTCTCCAGCGGCGTCACCCAGGGCTTCCTCTCCCCGCTGCTCAAGGGGCTGACCGAGACGCTGGGCGTCACGGCCGCCGACCTCAACTGGATCAGCATCGCCAACCTCCTGGCCAGCGTCGCCTTCACCCCCGTGCTCTCCCGCATGGGCGACCTCTACGGCCACCGCCGGATGCTGCGCTGGAACCTGCTCCTGGTGATCCTCGGCTCCGTCCTCGTCGGGCTCAGCCGCTCCTTCCCCGTGCTGCTCGCCGGGCAGATCCTCCAGGGCGCCATCGCCGGGTTCTTCCCGCTCCTCGTCGGCATCCTGCGCAACCGCGCGGGCGCCGGCGGCGACGCGGAGAGCCGCCGAGGCATCAGCTACATGGTCGCCGCGCTCGTCGGCGGACTCACCCTCGGCCTGCTCGCCAGCGGCTTCGTCGCCGCCTCCGTCGACAGCCCCACCGCCGCCCTCTGGGTCCCCGCCGTCGGCGCCACCCTCGCCCTCGTCGCCACCTGGCCCTTCCTGCCCGAGTCCGCCGACCGGCCCGGCGGCTCCGTCGACTGGGCCGGCGGACTGCTGCTCTGCGCCGGACTCGTGGCCCTGATGCTCGCCCTCGGCCTCGGCGGCACCCCCGGCTGGGAGTGGGGCTCCGCCCGCACCCTGGGCACCCTCGTGGCGGGCGTCCTCGTCACCGCCCTGTGGGTGGGCGTGGAGCTGCGCACCGCCGAGCCGATGATCGACGTGCGGATGTTCCGGCACCGCAACGTGGTCGTCGTCTCGCTCACCACCCTCACCTTCAGCTTCTGCATGCTCGGCCTCCAGATCGCGCACCCCGTCTTCCTCGGCACCGCCCGCGCCGAGACCGGCTACGGCTTCGGCCTCGGGCCCATAGCCATCGGCCTGGCGATGCTCCCCAACCTGCTCTCGCTCGCCGTCGGCGCCCTCGCCGCCCCGGCCGTCGCCGCCCGGATCTCGGACCGCCGCACCCTCGTCGGGGGCTCGCTCCTGATGAGCGCCGGGTACGGGATCGACCTCCTCGGCTACGACACGGCCGCGCTCTTCCTCCTCGGCACCGCCCTCGCGGGCTTCGGCACGGGACTGCTCCAGCACTCCACCCGCACCCTCGCCGTCGAGTCCGTGCCGCACGACCGCACCTCCGTCGGCTCAGGCATCAACGAGCTCCTCATCAACGTCGGCGGCTCGCTCGGCGCCGCCGCCGTCCTCACCGTCTTCGCCGCCCGCACCCCCGCCGGGCACACCCTCCCCGAGATCGGCGCCTACACCACCTCCTGGACCGTGTGCCTGGGCGTCTCCCTCGCGGGCGCCGCCGCCGCGCTCCTGCTGCGCGCCCCCGCCGCCCGCCCCGCCGTCGCCAAGGACCCCCGATGAGCACCCCCGCCGCCCCCGCCCCGGCCCCCTCCGCCCTGACCGCCCGGCTCCGCCAGGAGGCCCGCCGCACCCTCGCCCGCCGCGAGGACGCCGTCATCGGCCTCAGCCACGCGCTGCACGCCGACCCCGAACTCGCCTACGAGGAGCACCGGGCGGCCCGCCGCATCGCCGACCTCGTCGAGGGCGCCGGCTTCGACGTGACCCGCGAGGCGTACGGGCTGCCCACCGCCTTCCGGGCCACCGCGGGCAGCGGCGACCTCGTCATCGGCATCTGCGCCGAGTACGACGCCCTGCCCGGCATCGGCCACGCCTGCGGCCACAACGTCAACGGCGCCGCCGCAGTCTCCGCCGCCCTCGCCCTCGCCCCGCTCGCCGACGAGCTCGGCCTCACCGTCGCCCTCCTCGGCACCCCCGCCGAGGAGTCGGGCGGCGGCAAGGTCGACCTGCTGAACGCCGGGGCCTTCGACGACGTCGCCGCCGCGATGATGGTCCACGCCGCCCCGCAGGACGCCGTCGGCATGAGCTCGCTCGCCATCAGCAGCCTCGACGTGGCGTACACCGGCGTCCCCGCGCACGCCGCCGCCATGCCGCACCGCGGCGTCAACGCCGCCGACGCCCTGATGATCGCCCAGGTCGCCATCGCCGCCCACCGCCAGCAGATGATCCCCGGCGCCGTCGTCTCCGGCGTCGTCACCTCCGCGGGCGACGCCGCCAACGTCATCCCCGGCCGCGCCACCGCCTCGTACGACTGCCGGGCCGGCACCAGCGAGGAGCTCGCCGAGCTCAAGGCCCGCGTCCGCGCCTGCTTCGAGGCCGGGGCGCTGGCCACCGGCGCCGAACTCGCCCTGGAGACCGTCGGCAACGACTACGCCGACCTGCGCCAGGACCTCGCCATGGGCGAGGCGTACCGGACCGCCGCCCAGGACCTCGGCCGCGCCGTCCCCGCCTCCGACCCGGGCCTGCGCGGCGGCTCCACCGACATGGGCAACGTCTCCCACCTCGTCCCGGCCATCCACCCGATGATCGGCTACGACTGCGGCGACGCGATCATGCACAACCCGGAGTTCACCCGCTTCGGCACCACCCCCGCCGCCGACCGCGCCGTCCTCGACGGCGGCCTCGCCATGGCCTGGACGGCGATCGCGCTGGCCTCCGACGCGGCCCAGCGGCGCCGCCTGCTCGCCGGGGTGGCCGCCAGGCGCCCGTAAAACGGCTGGTCAGGACGGCGGACGGAAGGGAAGAATGGGCCTCCTCGACACACCGGGAGGGAACCCATGAGCCAGGCGTACCTGACTCTCGACGCCCTGCTGCCGGCACAGGAGCTGGCAGCGGCCGTCGAAGCCGGGCATGTGACCCGCAAGTCACACCCCGAGCTGCCGCTGTCCATCTACACGTACACGCGGGTGTGTCAGTACGAAGGCGTCTGGAACGACGTGACGGTCCGCTGCCGGGGCCTCGTCGCCGACGACGTCACCGGCCGGATCGTGGCCCTGCCGCTGCCGAAGTTCTTCAACGTCTCCGAGCACGAGAGCGGGCGCCCCTACGCGTCCGCGCTGCCCGACGAGCCCTTCGAGGTGTACGAGAAGGTCGACGGCAGCCTCGGCCTCGTCTTCCACTACGAGGGCCGCTGGCGGGTCGCCTCCAAGGCGTCCTTCACCAGCACCCAGGCCACCTGGGCGCAGCGCCGCCTGGACGCCGCCGACACCTCGGCGCTCGTCCCCGGCGTCACGTACCTGGCCGAGATCCTCTACCCGCAGAACCGTATCGTCGTCGACTACGGCGAGCGCCGGGACCTGGTCCTGCTCGCCGCCTTCGGCCCCGACGGCACCGAGGTCCCGCTCGCCGAGGCAGCCGGGGCCTGGGCGGGGGTCGGCTCCGTCGTCACGGTCCACCCGCCGATGCCGCTCGACGAGCTCGTCAAGCTGACCGAGACCAGCACCCTGCCCGGCGGCGGGGCCGCCACGGGCATCGACGCCGAGGGCTTCGTGCTGCGCTTCGCCTCCGGCGTCCGCGCCAAGGCGAAGATCGCCGAGTACGTGCGCCTGCACAAGCTCCTCACCGGCGTCACCGAGCGGGACATCTGGCGCGGCCACGGCATCCAGCGCTTCGCCGGCACCCCCGACAAGGTGCTCGCCCAGGGCCTCGGGCTCTCCCCGGCCGACCTCGCCGACGCCCGAGCCAAGGGCGGCCGGCCGCTGGACGCGCTCCTGGAGCAGGTGCCGGACGAGTTCGACACCTGGGTCCGGGAGCTCATCGGACGCCTGGAGGACGCCTTCGCCGCGCGCGAGCGGGCTATCGACGCCGCCTACGACGCGCTCGCCCCGCTCGCCGGGGACCGGGGCGCGTTCGCCCGCGCGGCCAACGAGCTGCCGGACCGTAGCCTGCGCTCCGTCCTCTTCACGCGCCTCGACGGGCGCTCCACCGAGCTGCACACCTGGCGGTCCCTGCGCCCCGAGACCGCCGACCCCTTCACCACCGACGAGGAGAACTGACCGTGCCCGTGGTCCACGTCATGACCGGACTGCCCGCTTCCGGCAAGACGACCGCCGCCCGCGCCCTCCAGGAGCAGTCCGAGGGCCGGCTGCGCCGGGTCAACCTCGACGACCTGCGCACCATGCTCGACGTGCCGGGCGAGCGCCGCTCGGGCGCCCACGAGCGGACCGTCCTGGAGATCCAGGACGCGGCCGTGCGCGCCGCCGTCGACGACGGCTTCGACGTGGTCGTCGACAACACCCATCTCACCCCGCACATCCCCAAGCGCCTCAAGGCCGCCGTCGCGGGCCTGGCGGCCACGTTCGTCGTGCACGACTTCACCGACGTCCCCGTCGACGAGTGCGTGCGCCGCGACGCGGCCCGCGAGCGGCCCGTCGGCGAGGAGATCATCCGCATCCTCGCCGACAAGCACGCCAAGGCCACCCGGGGCGGCTGGCGGCTCACCGCCGCCTGGCTGAACGACCGCCCGGCCGCCACCCCGTACGTCGCCGACCCGGCGCTGCCCTCGGCGGTCATGTGCGACATCGACGGCACCCTCGCGCTGCGCGGCGACCGGGGCCCGTACGACTTCGGCCGCTGCGACGAGGACCTGCTCAACCCGCCCGTCCGCGAGGCCCTGCGCGCCTTCCGGGCCACCCAGGGGGACCGGATCGTGCTGCTCTCCGGCCGCAGCGAGGACCACCGGGCGCTGACCGAGGCATGGCTGGCGCGGTACGAGGTGCCGTACGACGAGCTGTGGATGCGCGCGTCCGGCGACGGCCGCTCCGACGACATCGTCAAGGCCGAGCTCTTCGACGCGCACGTGCGCCCGCGCTACGCGGTCCGCGTCTCGCTCGACGACCGCGACCGGGTCGTCGCCGTGTGGCGCCGCATGGGCCTGCCCACCTGGCAGGTCAACTACGGCAACTTCTGAGCAGCGGACCCCGGCCGTCCTCCGTCCCGGGACGGAGGACGGCGGGGACCGGGGCCGGATGCCGCGGCGGCACCCGCCGTCCTAGGCTGGCGGGGGCACACCACGGCTCCTGACCGTCCGACCGAGGAGATGTAACCGCGCATGATCCGCCGTACCGACGAGGTCGAAGACCTCATGCAGCGCTTCCCGCACGTCCCCAGGGAGGCGGTGATCAAGGAGGACCTGCTGCGCGGGGGCATCGCCTTCGACGAATCGGCCCTGACGGACAGCGCCAACGAGGCGTCCGGCGAGGTCAAGCCCAAGTCGTACTTCATCTTCTCCTTCGACCACCGCACCCTGCCCGAGCTCGGCGAGGCCGCCCTGCGCCGCCCGCCGGAGGAGATCGTCCTCACCGGCGGCCCCTACGAGCTGCGCCGCACGGTCGTGTCCGTGCGCGTCAACCCCTCCTCGCCGTACCGCGTCGCCGCCGGCGAGGACGGGATGCTCGGGCTGTACCTGGACGGGCGCCGGATCGCGGACGTCGGCCTGCCGCCCATGCCGGAGTACTACCGGCACACCCTCTCCAACGGGAAGTCCGTCATGGAGGTGGCCCCCACCATCCAGTGGGGCTACCTGATCTACCTGACCGTCTTCCGGGTCTGCCAGTACTTCGGCGCCAAGGAGGAGTGCCAGTACTGCGACATCAACCACAACTGGCGCCAGCACAAGGCCGCCGGGCGCCCCTACACCGGCGTCAAGGACGTGGAGGAGGTCCTGGAGGCGCTGGCGATCATCGACAAGTACGACACGACCGGCGCCTCGACCGCGTACACCCTCACCGGCGGCGCGGTCACCTCGCACATCGGCGGCAAGGACGAGGCCGACTTCTACGGCCAGTACGCGCAGGCCATCGAGGAGCGCTTCCCCGGCCGCTGGATCGGCAAGGTCGTCGCCCAGGCGCTGCCCAAGGCGGACGTCCAGCGCTTCAAGGACTACGGCATCCAGATCTACCACCCCAACTACGAGGTGTGGGACAAGCGCCTGTTCGAGCTCTACTGCCCCGGCAAGGAGCGCTACGTCGGCCGCGACGAGTGGCACCGCCGCATCCTGGACTCCGCCGAGGTCTTCGGCCCGCGCAACGTGATCCCCAACTTCGTCGCCGGTGTCGAGATGGCCGAGCCCTTCGGCTTCACCACCGTCGACGAGGCCATCGCCTCGACCACGGAGGGCCTGGAGTACTTCATGTCGCGCGGCATCACGCCCCGCTTCACCACCTGGTGCCCCGAGCCCACCACGCCGCTCGGCAAGGCCAACCCGGCGGGCGCGCCGCTGGAGTACCACATCCGGCTGCTGGAGGCGTACCGCGCCACCATGGAGGCCAACGGGCTCAGCTCGCCCCCCGGTTACGGCCAGGCCGGGCCCGGCCGCGCGGTCTTCTCCGTCAGCTCCTTCATGGACAGCCTCCCGGCCGAGGACTGACCGGGGGCCGGGCGGGGCCCGGCCGACCCTTGCGGAAAGTTCTTGCAGGATCTTGCAGGGCTTCGGCGGGCGCTGTTTGACTGCGCGCATGAGCAGAGACAGCGCCCCCGGACCCTTCGACGCCGAGGACGATCACGAGGGCGATCACCAGGGCGATCGCGGGGACGATCACGCGGACGACTACGGAGACGTCGGCGAGTACGTCGGTGAGTACGGCGACGAGGGCGGCGAGGACGACGACATCGACGTCCTCGTCCTCGGCGGCGCCGGTGTCGACACCATCGTGTACGTCCCCGAGCTGCCGCTGCCCTACGCCGACAGCCACCTGATCCGGCCCGGCATCGAGACCCGCGCCGGACAGACCGGCGACTTCGTCGCGCTCGGGCTGCACCGGCTCGGCCTGCGCGTCCACCACCTCGACCAGCTCGGCGCCGACCCCGAGGGCGAGCTGGTGCGGCGCTTCCACCGCGAGCAGGGCATCCCGTTCACCGAGGTGCCGCACCCCGCCGGGACCAAGCGGGCCGTCAACCTCGTCGGCCCCGACGGGCGCAGGCTCTCCCTGTACGACGCCACCCGCGCCCGCGACGAGGACCGGCTGCCGTCCGGCACCGTGAAGGCGCTCGCCGCCCGCAGCGGCCACGCCCACGTCTCGCTCACCCAGCCCTGCGCCCACGCCCTGCCCGAGCTGCGCGACGCCGGGGTGACCCTCTCGACCGACCTGCACGACTGGGACGGCGTCTCCGCCTACCACGAGCCCTTCGCCTACGAAGCGGACGTCGTCTTCCTCTCCACCGTCGCCCTCACCGACGTCGAGGGCACCCTGCGGGCCATCGCCGCCCGGGGCCGCGCCTCCGTCGTCGTCGGCACCGCCGGGGCCTCGGGCGCCCACCTCCTGGCCGGCGCCCACGCGGAGCTCGTCCACGTGCCGCCCGTCGCGCCGCCCCGCCCCGTCGTCGACAGCAACGGCGCCGGGGACGCCTTCGCCGCCGGTTTCCTGGCCGCCTGGCTGGCCGGGGCGCCCGTGGCGGAGTGCGCCCTGCACGGCTCCGTCGCCGGGGCGTACGCGTGCACCGTGCCCGCGACCCGTACCGACGCCATCGGGCGCGAGGCGCTCCGCGCGGAGGTGGCCCGGCTGCGCGCCGCGGCCGGTGGTCACTGACCTGTCGGCGGACATGTCAGGATCGGAGGATGACAGACAAGATCATCGCGGCCTGTGACGGCGCCTCCAAGGGCAACCCCGGACCCGCCGCCTGGGCCTGGGTCATCGGCGGCGGAGACGGCGCGATCGCCCACTGGGAGGCCGGACCGCTCGGCACGGCCACCAACAACGTGGCCGAACTCACCGCGCTGCTCAGGCTCCTGGAGCACCTGGACCCCGCCGCGCCCGCCGAGGTGCGGATGGACTCCCAGTACGCGATGAAGGCCGTCACCACCTGGCTGCCCGGCTGGCGCCGCAAGGGCTGGAAGACCTCGGCCGGCACCCCCGTGGCCAACAAGGACCTCGTCGTGCGCATCGACGAGCTGCTCACCGACCGCTCCGTCGAATTCGTGTACACCCCCGCCCACCAGGTCGACGGCGACCCGCTGAACGACGCCGCCGACCGCGCCGCCAGCCACAGCGCCCGCACCCAGGAGCCCGCCGGGTCCGCCGCCGGTTCGCCGCTCCCGCCGCCCGACCCCGGCTCCGCGCGCCCGGCGGCGGCCAAGCGCGTCCCGAAGGCGGCCGGGGCGGCCCGCGGCGCCCGCCGGACGGGCTCCTCCGGGAGCCCCTCGCTCAAGGCGAGGTTCCCCGGCCGGTGCCGCTGCGGCAAGGCGTACGACAAGGGTGAGACGATCACCAAGAACGCCGACGGCTGGGGCCATCCGACCTGCGCCGACACCGCCTCCTGAGGCCCTCCGGCAGGGGGCTTGCGCCATGTGAGGGAACGGGGTGAACCGGACATTCACCCAGCCGTGCCCTCGGGTTCGTGTGGGGTTCTGTTCAGGAGGCGCTCGGGGCTGCATACTGTCCTCCTCGCACCGGTGACGAACCGTTTCAGTGCCCGTTTTGCCCATCCGGCGAAGTGGTCGGCATCCGGCGCGAACCTCACCCCGTCATTCCCGCCGTGATCCGGCGCGGGATGTCCCCTGCCCGTGAAAGACCCGAGGTTCCGTGCCAGTACCTGTAGTCCTTGCCGGGCGCACCGTGCGCCTGGAGCCGCTGGCCATGCGCCACGCCGAGGGTCTCGCCTGGGCGGGCGCACTGGATCGTGCGGCCTATGCCTATACCGCCGTGCCCCACGGCCTTGACGCCTCCTGCGACTACATCGCCCGCGCGCTCGCCGAACAGTCGGCGGGCCGGGCGTTGCCCTTCGCGCTGGTCAATCCCCGCAACGGCCGTGTCCTGGGATCCACCCGGTTCCTGGAACTCGACTACTGGCGCGGGCCCCTCGTGTGGCCGCCGACCACCGGCACGCCGCACGGCGATCCGCTGACGGCGGTGCCCGACGCGGTGGAGATCGGCAACACCTGGATCTCCACCGAGGCGCGCGGCACCGGCGTCAACACCGAGGCCAAGTACCTCATGCTGCGTCATGCGTTCGAAACCTGGCGGGTGCGCCGGCTCTCGATGCGCGCCGACGCGCGCAACGCCCGCTCGCGGGCCGCGATCGAACGCCTCGGCGCCACCTGCGAGGGCGTGCGCCGGGCGCACTCCCGGGGCCTGGACGGGGTCGTCCGCGACACGGCCTTCTACTCCATCCTCGACGAGGAGTGGCCGGCGGTGCGCGGCATCATCGAGCTCCGCCTCCCCGGACTGCGCCCGCAGGGCGTCCTCGGGCACGGCTTCCCGGGCGAGACCCGGGAGCACGGCGGCGCGGGCGAACTCCTGCCCGCCTGAGGGGAGTACGGGGCGCGCCGGGCCATCCGTACGGGGGGCCGGGGCGTCCCGGGGGCCAAGGCGTCCCGGGATGGTCCGGGGCGTCTCGGACCGCTCCGGCGGCCGGGCCGCCCCGGCCGCCCGGACTGCCCGGACCGTCTCGGACCCGGCCCGCCCGCCCGGAGCGCTTGTGCCGCCCTTGACCGCCTCTGGCCCGCGGCCCCCGGCTCAGACCGGCAGCCGTCCCGGGTGTCCTGAGCGTGGGGCCGCCGGCCCGGGGATCGTGGCCGGCGCGGGGCTCCCGGGCTCGGGGCACAGGGTCTCGTCGAGCGCCGCCAGGCGGATCAGCCGCAGGATCATCGGCTGCTCGCAGACGAGGCGCCAGCGCGCGCCCCGCTGCCGTACGCGCTGGGCGCACCGCACCAGGAGCCCGAGCCCCGACGCGTCGCAGAAGGTGAGGTGGCGCAGGTCTACCGTGAGCGCCCCGGCCTCGCGGACGAGTGCGTCCAGCTCGGGCCGGACGCGCTGCACCAGCACCAGGTCGAGCTCGCCGTACAGCTCGACGGTGGTCAGGCCCCCGCTCGACCGGACGGCGAGGTGGGGTTCGCGGCGTCGGATCAGATGCATGGACACGCTCCAGTGGATCGGCCCCCGTGGGTCGAGGGTGTCGGCCCCCACCGGGGCAGACACGTTTCTCCACCTCTGCCATCACCCGAAGAGGTGAACGTGGCGCATTTCCGCCCGCTCGCGCTCCGGCGCCGCCGGGGAGCGGTCAGGGCCGCCCGGGCGGCGGCACGACGGCCACCGGGCAGGACGCGTGGTGGAGCACGGCGTGCGCGACGGAGCCCACGAGCAGGGTTTCCACCCGGTGCCTGCGGTGCCGTCCGACGACCAGCAGCCCGGCCTCACGGGAGTCCTCGACCAGCCGTCCGGCCGCGTCGACCGGGGTCACCCCGGGCACGACCCGGACCCCGGGGTGGCGCGCGGTGAAGGGGCGCAGCCGCTCCTCCTGGCGGCGGGTGGTGGTGTCGACGAGCTCCGGGGTCTCGTCGGGCAGCGGCGGCGGCACCTGGAGCGCGGGCGCGGGCGCCCCGATGAGCAGGGCGGGGGAGGGCGGTACGGGATAGGCCGTCACCACCTCCAGCGGCACCCCGCGCCGCTCGGCCGCGCGGAACGCGAACTCGACCACCTCGTCCCCGGTCTCGTCCGGGTGCAGCCCGAGCAGCACCCGGCCGGCCCCGGACCCGCCGGCCAGTGAAGCGGCCCTGGCCTCGTGCGGGACGACCACGACGGTGCAGGGCGCGGAGGCGGCCAGGGTGCGGCTGGTGGAGCCGAGGAGCAGGCTCTTGAAGCCGCCCCGGCCGCGCGAGCCGACCACCAGGAGCCGGGCGCCGCGCGCCGCCGCGGTCAGGGCGTCGACGACGGAGCCGTCCAGGGACTCGTACCGCACGTCGAGGCCCTCGGTCCGGCCGCCGAGGTCGTTCGCGACGGCGTTCAGGACGGTGTCGGGGAGCTCGGGCGCCGGCCCGAGGGAGGCGATGCGGGCGCTGCCGAGCTGGAGCGCCTCGGGGCGGACGTGGGCGACGGTCAGCGGCGCCCGCAGGGCGCGTGCGGTCCCGAGGGCCCATTCGAGCGCCCGCAGGCTGTGCTCGGAACCGTCCACCGCCACCACAACAGCTGTCTTCTCACTCATGCTTCGCACTCATATCGGGATCATCCGCCGCCTTTCGGATGCCACGCCGGAAGCACCTTGCGCGTTCTTAATGAAAATGATTATCGTCTCGATTGTTCGCGCATCGCGCGTCCTCCACTCGACACAGCCCAAGGGGGGCTTCTTTTGCGTACCTCGATTCCTGCCTCGACCCCGGCCTCGACCCCTGCCCGGGTCCGCACCTCGCCGCGCTCGCTCACCGTCGTCGGCGCCCTCGCCGCCGCCGTCTCGCTCGCCGGGCTCGGCACCGCCCACGCCGCCGGAACCACCCTGTCCCAGGGGCACATCGACGCCATCGACGTCGAATACGACGGCACCGCGCTCCAGTTCCACGTCCACGACCACTCCGTCGCACCGGCCGTCGAGTACGCGCCCGGCGACGTCGTCCTGCGCGTCCTGCCCGCCGCCGCGTACACCGTCCCCGCCGGCACCTGCCACAGCCACCTCGGCACCGCCGGGACGACCGTCTACCGCCTCCCGCAGACCGAGACCACCGGACTGCTCTGGCCCGGCGTCTCCGGCGAACACCTCGCCCCCGGCGTCTTCCAGGGCGACAAGGTCCAGGTCTCGCTCGCCTCGGTGAGCGGCCCCGGCAAGATCACCGTCTACAAGAACGGGCTCTGCCCGAAGAACAACCGCTCCTACGACAGCGCCGACACGGCCCTCGCCAACACCCGCGACGTCGCCGCGGGCGAACACGACCACGCCAACTGGGCCTTCACCAAGGCCGGCACGTACACCGCCACCTTCAAGGTGAGCGGCACCCTCGCCAACGGCACCAAGGTCGGCCCCACCTCCGCCGTCTACACCTTCCAGGTCGGCTGACCCCCGCGCCGGGGGCGGTCCGCGCACCCCGCGGACCGCCCCCGGCGGCCCCGTCCGACCCGCCGCCCGCCCCGCCGAAGGAGCCGCCCCGCCATGCGGGCCCCACTCGTGTCACGCCCCGCCCTCACCGCCGCCGTCGCCGCCGCGGTCCTCCTCCCGCTCGCCGCCCCGCCGCCCGCGCTCGCCGCCGACCCGCCCACGACCGAGGCGCCCGCCGGACAGCGGACCGTCCTCAGCGGCGGCCACCTCGACCTCGCCGCCCGGCTCCGCGACGGCCGGCTCGACTTCATGATCAAGGACGGCACGGTGCCCGGCCGCACCGTCTGGCGCCAACCCTCCGACGTCGTCCTCCACTTCGACCCCCGGCACGCCCTCGTCGTCCCGCCCCGCGAGGAGGTCCCCCAGTTCGAGGGCCTCGGCGAACCGGGCCGACGGCTCTGGGTGGACAAGGACTTCGCCTCGGTGGACGGGCTGCTGTGGCCCGGCTGGAGCACCATGGAGATCCTGCCCGCCGCCGTCGCGGGAACGGTCGAGGTGAGCTTCCCGAGGATCGTCGGACCCGGCCGCCTCGTCCTCGGCCAGTGGGCCGACGACCCCGAACTCGGCGTCCGCGTCGGCATCCTCGTCGACGGCGCGAAGCCTGACCCCGGCCGCGTCGCGCTGCGCCCCTACAGCCACTCCCACCCGCTGTGGATCCTCGACACCGAGGGCGTCTACCGCGTCACCCTGGAGATGACCGCCACCCTGCCCTCCGGCGCGAAGGTCTCCGACCGCGAGACCCTCGCCGTGGCCGTCGGCGACCTCGACGCCTCGACGGTGGTGCCGGGGGAGGGGGCGGGCGACGGTGATGGCGGTGGCCCGGGGGAGTCGCCTCGGCCCACGGAGCCGGGCGGCGGCCCGTCCCCGTCCCCGACGCCGATGCCGACATCTACATCGACGGGGAGTCCCACGCCGACGCGGACGACGACCCCGAGCCCGACGCAGGACCCGGACCCGGACCCGACCGGGGTGCCTACGGGGACCCCGTCCCCCTCCGCGTCCGGCAGCGGCCCCGGCCCCTCGCCCCAGCCCACCCGTACACCGTCCCAGGCCGGTCCCGGTCCCGGTCCCGGACGGCTGGCCGCCACCGGCGCGGGCCTCGCGCTGCCCGCCGGGATCGCGGGAGCCGCGCTGCTCGCGGGCGGGGCCCTCGTCGTCCTCGTACGCCGGAAGAAGGGTGCCCGATGAACCGCCGCCCGCGCCCCACACGTACGGCCTCCACCACCGTCGTCGCCGCCGGGCTCGCCGGGGCGCTGCTGCTCGGCGGCAGCGGCTGTGCCGCGCCGTCGGCCGGCCGCTCCGGCGCGCCGGGACCGACCGTGTCCACGACCACGGCGATCATCGCGGACCTGGTCCGCAACGTCGGCGGCGACCGCGTCGACGTCGCCTCCGTCGTCCCGCCGCACGGCGACCCCCACTCGTACGAGCCGAGCCCCGGCGACGCCGCCCGGGTGGCCCGCTCGGACCTCGTCTTCAGCAACGGGCTGCTCCTGGAGGAGCCCGGCATCCTGAAGACGATCCACACCAACGCCCCCGCCGGCACCCCGAAGATCGCCCTCGGCGACAGGCTCGAACCGTACGGCGGCGCCGTCATCGAACTGAAGGAGGACCTCGGGCTCGACGTCCTCTGGCTCGGCTGGGCCGTGGAGGGCGAGGTCGCGGGCGACGGCAGCCAGGTCCGCACCACCGTCACCGGTCTCGAAGGCCCCGGCGAGCTGCGCGTCTACCTCACCGACACGCTCGGCACCCCGACCGTGACCGTCGACTCGGCGGACGGCTTCGACGCCGCCGACTCCTTCGTCCTGCCGCCCGAGGCGCACACCCACGTCAACTGGGCGTTCAGCGCCCCCGGTACGTACCGGCTCACCGTCGAGGGCCGCACCGAGGCGCTCGACGGCACCGGCGCCCCGATCGGCGGCGGCACCGTCACCTTCGCCGTCGGCGCGGCGGCGGCGCGCGCCGCGCAGGGCCGGACCCTGCTCGACGGCGGGCACGCCGACATCGCCCTCGACGCGCGCGGCCGCACCGTCCGGGTGCGCTCCGACGACCCGGCGACCGGGCGGCGCGCCCACCACCCGCCCGAATCCGTCGTCCTGTCCGTCCCCGACCGGGCGCGCGAGACCGTGCCGCGCGAGGGCCCGTACCGCTTCCTCGGCGCGCCGGGGGCGCCGCTGTGGCGGCTGCCGCAGGCCGTCGTCGGCAAGCACGTCCACGGCGACCTGGACCCGCACACCTGGCAGGACGTCGGCAACGCCGAGGCGTACGTGCGCCGGATCGAGGCCGAACTCGTCCGCGCCGACCCGGCCGGGCGCGCCGTCTACGAGCGCAACGCCGCCGCGTATCTGGCCCGCCTCGGGCGGCTCGACGAGGAGGTGGCCCGCACCCTCGCGGGCATCCCCGCCGAGCGCCGCCGGCTGGTCACCACGCACGACGCCTTCGGCTACCTCGCGCACGCCTACGGCCTGGAGGTGGCCGGGTTCGTCGTGCCCGTGCCCAGCCGGGAGCCGAGCGCCGCCGAGGTCGCGCGGCTCCGCGACACCATCCGGGAACAGCGCGTCCCCGCCGTCTTCCTCGAACCCAACCTCGCCGCCCGCGCCGACGTCCTGCGCCGGGTCGCCGAGGACGAGGGCGTCGGCATCTGCACCGTCTACGGCGACTCCTTCGACGACGAGGTCCGCGACTACGTCGCGATGATGCGCCACAACGCGAACGAACTGGCCCGCTGCCTGGGCCCGAAGGGAGCAGCCCGATGAGGCTCGGCCACCGCACCAGGACCGCCCTCGCCGCGGCGGGCGCCCTCGCCCTCGCGGGCACGGGGGCGACCATTCCGGCCCACGCGGCGGCGGAGACGACCGCACCGCCCGTCCTGGCACCGGTCACGCTGACCGCGACCACGACCGGGTACGCGCTGGACCTCGGCCCCGACCGGGTCCTGGAGCTCGGCGACGGGCACCGGGTCACCGGCGCCGACGGCGTCACGCGCTGGGAGACACCAGCAGCCTGGGACACCACCCGGGCCGGCGCGGGCGGCGAGCCCGTCCACTGGGAGCTCACCGCCGCCGAAGGACCGGGCACGGTCCGGGTCCTGGAGCCCGGCGCCGGGGGAGCGGACGCCCTCGTACGCTTCGACAGCGGCGACGGGCTGCCCGACGGCGCCGAGTTGCCGGCCGGGCGGCGGGGCGAGGACCGCTGGGTCTTCGACACCCCCGGTACGTACCGGCTGACGCTCACCGCGCGGATCCCGGCGGGCGCCTCGGCGGAAGTCCGCCACACGGTGCGCGTCGGTGGCGCCGACGGCGTCGAGGGCGGGGAGCTGGGGCCGGGGCCAGGAGCCGGTCCCGAGGCTGCGCCCGTGCCCGCTCCCGTGCCCGTCGCGACCAGCGACGCCCCCGCCCCCCGGCGGGCCGCCCGCGCGGTCGCGTCCGCAGAGCCGGTGGCCGCGGGCCGGTCGGAGGCACCGGCCGAGACGGGGCGCCGGGTGCTCGACGACGGGCACGTGGACATCGCCGCCCGGCTCGTGGACGGCCGGTTCGGCATCCAGATCAAGGACGGCACCGTCCCGGGGCGGACCGTCTGGCGCGAGCCCTCCTCGGTCGTGCTCCGGGTCGGGGCGGCGGCCAGGCGGCAGATCCCCGCCGCCGCGCACTTCGCCTTCCTCGGGCGGGCCGGCGACCCGGTCTGGCTGCTCGACCAGATCCAGCGGCCGGGGCTGCTGTGGCCGGGCTGGTCCACGGACAACCTGCCCGCCGGGGCCACGCGCGGCGACGTGGAGTTCCGGCTGGTGAAGGCGGCGGGGCCGGGACGGTTCGCGCTGTACAACTACGACGGCCTGTCGGGCGCGACGGTCCGCTTCAACAGCGCCGACGGGGTGCCGGACGCCTTCCGGGTCCCGCCGAACTCGCACGCGCACGGCGGCTGGGCCTTCGGCGCCGAGGGCACCTACCGGCTGACCGTGGCGATGACCGCGACCGGCGCGGACGGCACCCGGGTGAGCGACACCGAGACCCTGACCTTCGAGGTGGGGGACGGCGGGCCCGCGCCCGGCGGACCCGGCACCACCGCCACCCCGGGAGCCCCGCCCGCACCGGGGGACGGCACCCCGGACGCGCGCCCGGAGGGCCGTACACCCGAAGGGGCGCCGCTGTCCCGGGGCTCCCTGGCCGCGACCGGCACGGGCTCCGCCGCGCTCCTCGGCGGGGCGGCCCTGGCGATGGCGGCGGCGGGCGCGGCGGCCGTACGGACGGCACGGAGGCGGTCGGCATGACGAAGCACCCGACGCCCGCGTCCACCGACCTGACGCCTGCCTCCACCGACCCGCCCGCCACCATCGACCCGACGCCCGCCCTACCTTCCCCGGCCGCCCTCCCCGCCGACCCGGCGGCCCCGCCGCCGCCCCTCCTCCGCGTCTCCGCCGTCTCCGTCGTCCTCGGTGGCCGCCCGGCCGTGGCGGACGCCTCGCTGAGCGTCCGGCCCGGCGAGTTCGTCGGGCTGCTCGGGCCCAACGGGGCGGGCAAGACGACCCTGCTGCGGGCCGTGCTCGGCCTCACCGCCGTCAGCGGCGGCTCCGTGGCGGCGGCGGGGCCGGTCGGCTACGTGCCCCAACGGCACGAGTTCGCCTGGGACTTCCCCATCGACGTCGCCGGGGCCGTCCTCAGCGGGCGCACCCGAGCCGTCGGCTGGCTCCGGCGGCCCGGCGCCCGCGACCGGGCCGCCGCGGCGCGGGCGCTGGAGCGGGCGGGTCTCACGGAGCTGCGCCGCCGCCCGATCGGCGAGCTCTCCGGCGGCCAGCGCCAGCGCGTCCTGGTGGCGCGGGCCCTCGCGGCCGAGCCCCGGCTGCTGCTGCTCGACGAGCCGTTCACCGGCGTGGACGTGCCGACCCAGGAGCTCCTGGGCGAGCTCTTCGGGCGGCTCGCCGCCGAGGGGTGCGGGCTGCTGATGACCACGCACGACCTCGCGGCGGCGGCCCGCAGCTGCTCGCGGATCGTCCTCCTCAACCGTACGGTCGTCGCGGAGGGCGGCCCCGCGCTGCTCGACGACTCCGAGCGGATGCTGCGCGCCTTCGGCCTGGAGCGACCGGGGGCGGCGGCATGACCGAGCTGCTGGCCCTGCTCGCCGAACCCTGGCACCTGCCGTTCATGCGGCGCGCGTTCGCGGTCGCCGCGATCGTCGGCCTGGTCTGCGGCGTGGTGGGCGTGTACGTCGTGCTGCGCGGCATGGCGTTCATCGGCGACGCCGTCGCGCACTCCGCGTTCCCCGGCGTGGCCCTGGCCTACGCCTTCGAGGGCAACCTGCTCCTCGGCGGGGCGGCGGCCGGGCTCGCCACGGCCGTCCTGATCGCCTTCGTCTCACAGAACCGGCGGCTGAAGGAGGACACCGTCATCGGGGTCTTCTTCGCCTTCGCCTTCGGTCTCGGCATCGTGCTCGTCTCCACCCGGGACAGCTGGACGACCGACCTGTCCTCGTTCCTCTTCGGGCAGGTGCTGGCCGTCGACGGCGGCGACATCCTGCGGGTCGCCGTCATCGGCGCGGTCCTCGTCGCCGTCCTGCTGGCGCTGCGCAAGGAGCTGACGGCGGTGACCCTGGACCGCGAGACGGCCCGCGCCGCCGGGCTCCCCGTGCTGCCGCTCGACCTCACGCTGTACGTGGTGGTGACGGCCACGATCGTGATGTCGCTGGAGGCCGTCGGCAACATCCTGGTCCTCGCCCTGCTCATCACCCCGGCGGCCACCGCCCGGCTGCTGACCGAGCGGCTGTGGGCGATGACCCTGCTGGCCTCCGTGTTCGGCTGCCTGGGCAGCCTGGCCGGGCTGTACGTGAGTTACGCGTACGACCTGGCGGCCGGCGGCTCGGTCGTGGTGGTGCTCACGGCCCTGTTCGCCGCCGTCTGGCTGTGCGCGCCCCGGCACGGCCTCGCGGCCCGGTTCAGGAACCGGCGGGGCGGGCGCGGACAGGGTCTCCCGCTCCGGTCGGCTCCCGCCACGCCGCACGCGTGACGGGAGCCGGGAGCAGGGAGCCGGGCGCGGGACCGGCCGATGACGAGAGCCGGTCCGGGGACGGCCGATGACGAGAGCCGGTCCGGGGACGGCCGACGGCGGGGGAGGCCCGCGCGTGTCAGCCGCGCAACCGGCGTCGGCCGCGGGCCGCCGCGACCAGTTCGGGGACGGTCCCCAGCTTGACCCGGGGGCGTCCGGCCGCGTCCCCGCGCGCGAGCTCGGCGCGTTCGATGGCGGCGAGACCGCGGGCGTCCACGACCGTCCCCGCCCGGCCGCGCACCAGCCGGTCGAAGGCGCGGGCGCCCCCGGAGGGCGGCGGGAGCGTCCCGTCGACGGCGTCGGCGAGGAGCGTGCCCACGGTCTCCGCCGCGCAGGTCCGGTTGGCGCCGATGCCACCCGAGGGCCCGCGCTTGATCCAGCCGACGACGTACGTGCCGGGGCGCCCCGCCACCCGCCCGTGCTCGTGCGGCACGGTGCCGGTCGCCTCGTCGAAGGGCAGCCCCGCCAGGGGCGTCCCCCGGTAGCCGACGGCCCGCAGCACCGTGCCCGCCGGGATGTCGGTGGGCACGGCCGGGTCGGTGCCCGTCACCCGTACCGCGCCGGGCACGATCTCCTCGGGCGCGGAGTGGAAGCGGAAGACGATCCGCCGCTCCGGTCCGGGCGGGGGCGGGGCGGACCAGTCCACCCGCTCGCGCTCCGCCCCGCGCAGCAGCGCCGCCTTCTCGTGGGGTGCGGCGGCCTCGACGGCGGCCCAGGTCCGCTCGTCGTGGGTGTCCACGACGAGCCGCACCCCGGGCAGCCCGCCGAGGGCGAGGAGTTCGGAGGCGGTGCAGGAGGCGTCCTCGGGGCCGCGCCGCCCCAGCAGCACCACCTCCCGGACGGCGGAGGCGCGCAGGGCGGCGAGCGCGTGGTCGGCGATGTCGGTGGCGGCGAGGGCCTCGGGGTCGGTCACGAGGACGCGGGCCACGTCGAGGGCGACGTTCCCGGTGCCGACCACGACGACCCGCTCGGTGCCCGACAGGTCCACGGCGTCGGGCGCGACCTCGGGGTGCGCGTTGTACCAGGCGACGAACGCGGTCGCCGAGAGGCTGCCCGGCAGGTCCTCGCCCGGGATGCCGAGCCGCCGGTCGGCCGCCGCGCCCACCGCGTAGACGACGGCGTCGTGGTGGGCGGCCAGCTCATCCGCCGACACGTCCGTACCGACGGTGACGCCGAGGTACATGCGGACCCGGGGGTGGGTGTGGAAGCGGGCGAAGGAGTCGCCGATCCGCTTGGTCGCGGGATGGTCGGGGGCGACGCCGTAGCGGACGAGTCCGCCGGCCACCGGCAGCCGGTCGACCAGCGTCACCTCGGCGTTGGTGTGCAGGAGCAGGTCCTCCGCCGCGTACATCCCGGCGGGCCCGGTGCCGACGACGGCGACCCGGACGGGCGCGAAGTCGGCGGGCAGGCTCCGCGCGAACGAGGGCTGCCCCCAGGAGCGGAAGGTCGGCCCGGCGGGGGCCTCGGGCTCCGGCCCGCGCCGCTCGTAGTAGCCCGCGTTCACGGCCGCGTACCCCTCCTGCCCGGGGGCGAGGGCGTCGGCGGGGAAGATCGCGTCGACCGGGCAGGCGTCGGCGCAGGCGCCGCAGTCGATGCAGGACCGGGGGTCGATGTAGAGCATCTCGGTGCGCCCGAAGTCCGGCTCGTCCGGGGTCGGGTGGATGCAGTTGACCGGGCAGACGGCGATGCAGGTGGCGTCGTTGCAGCAGGTCTGGGTGATGGCGTACGTCATGGCGTCGTCGGTCGTCCGCTCGTCGCTCGGGCAGGTCAGATGAGGTGGGCGCGCCGGTAGAAGGCGACGGCGGGGCGGGTGAGGAGGCGGCAGGAGGCCAGGAACTCCATCAGGCCCGCGCAGCTCGACCGCATCAGGGACTTGTGGTGCTCGTTGGCCCGCGCCTCGGCGAGCGCCCGGTCCGTGTCGAGGCCGGCGTTCGCGTACACCGAGCGGTTCACCATGCTGGTGACGATGAAGTACGAGGCGAGGGCGACGACCAGCGCCTGGGTGTGGCGGCGCAGCGGCCCGGCCCGCCGCAGCCGGGCGCGGGTCTCCTCGCGGGCGAACTTCATGTGCCGCGACTCCTCCACGACATGGATGTTGTTGATCGTGCGGACGAAGGGGGTGACCCGCTCGTCGCGCATCCAGTCGCGCTGCATGACGTCGAGCACCTCCTCGGCGACGAGGATCGAGGCGTACGCGGCCTCGCCGACGGCGAGCGTCTTGAAGACGCGCCCGAGTTCGAGGACGAGGCGGCCCGGGCGGTAGGCCGGGGCGCCGAGCTTGGCCGCGCCGCGCCCGAACATGATCGAGTGCCGGCACTCGTCGGCGATCTCGGTCAGGGCCCACTGGAAGCGCGGGTCGGTCGGGTCCTTGGCGTACATGTCACGCAGGATGAGCTGCTGGAGGATCATCTCGAACCAGATGCCCGTGCTGGCCACGGACGCGGACTCCTGCCGGGTGAGCTCGCGGCGCTGGGCCTCGGTCAGCTCCTGCCAGTAGCGGGTGCCGTAGAGGGTGCTCCACTCGGGGCTCATGCCGTGGTGGCCCTCGTCGAGCGGGGTGTCCCAGTCCACCTCGACGGCCGGGTCGTAGGAGAGCTTGGCGGAGGAGTCGAGCAGCCGCCGGGCCGCCTCGCGCTCGGCCGGGGGCTCGGGGGGCGCGGCCTGGTCCGCCGGCCGGACGGTGCTGCTCGCCATGGTTGCGGCTCCTTGGTGACCTCGGGGAGTACGCCGCCTTATTAGACAGCGTGTCTAGCAAGCTGTGAGACGGAAGGTATAACAAGACCGCCCGCCCGCCTACCCATCGGTACGAAATTCCCTGGAACGCGGCCCCCGGCCAGGAGACGATGCGGGCATGCACGACGAGAAGCAGACGCAGAAGCAGACGCAGAACGAGAAGCCCGACGGGTACGGGAGCGAGGCCGGGTCAGCGGCCGGTACCGCGGCCGGTACCGGGGCGGACGCCGAGTCCGCGGCCGAGGCCGTCGCCGCCGCGCTCGCCGGTGAACTCGCCCTGCTCGACCCCGCCGTCCGCCGCACCCGCGACGAGGCCCGCCGCCTCTTCGACCCCGAGTTCGTCGAGGTCGGCGCCTCCGGGCGGCGCTGGACGTACGAGGAGATGCTCGCCGAACTCCCCGAGCTCGAAGGCGGCCTGCCGGACGGCTCGCGGTTCGAGCCCTCGGAGCTCCGCGGGGTGCTGCTCGCGCCGGACCTCGTGCACGTGACGTACGAGACGCTCATCGACGGCCGCCGGGCGCGCCGCAGTTCGATCTGGCGGAAGGGGGCGGGCGACGCGGGCTGGCGCATGTACTACCACCAGGGGACCCCCGTCCCGGCCGGGTGAACTCCCCTGCTGCCATGATGCGTCGTGCCGATCGGCCGTGATCATGAACGGCCGACGGGACGGCGCGTCGAACGGGGGACGACCATGGAGCACACAGACCACACCGAGCACACCGACCACATAGGGCGTGCGGAGGGCGGGGGCCAGAGCGAGCTGCTCGCCCGGCGGTTCGACGCGGACCGGGGGCATCTGCGGGCGGTGGCCTACCGGATGCTCGGCTCGCTCGCCGAGGCCGACGACGCCCTCCAGGAGGCGTGGCTGCGCGCGGACGCCGCCGGGATCCAGGGGGTCGACAACCTCGGCGGCTGGCTCACGACCGTGGTCTCCCGCGTCTGCCTCAACCTGCTGAGGTCCCGCGACCGGCGCCGCGAGGACGCCCTCGACGACCTGCTCCGCGAGCCCGGGGCCGACCGGCCCGACGGGTCCGGCCGCGCGGGCGGCGACCCGGAGGAGGAGGCGCTGATGGCCGACTCCGTCGGCGTCGCCCTCCTCGTCGTGCTCGACACCCTCGCCCCGGCCGAACGCCTCGCCTTCGTCCTGCACGACATGTTCGCCGTGCCCTTCGAGGACATCGCCCCGCTCCTGGAGCGCAACACGGCCGCCGCCCGGCAGCTCGCCAGCCGCGCCCGGCGCAGGGTCAAGGGCGGCGCCGCCCCCGCCCCGGCGGGAGCGGCCGACCTGGCCAGGCGGCGGACGGTCGTCGACGCGTTCCTCGCCGCGACCCGCGGCGGCGACTTCGCCGCGCTGGTCTCCCTGCTCCACCCGGACGTCGTGCTGCACGCCGACCGCATGGTCGTCCCGACACCCGAACCCCTCGTCATCCGGGGCGGCCGGACCGTCGCGCAGGGCGCGATGGCGGCGATGGGCCGCGCCCGCTTCACGGGTGTCGCGCTCGTCGACGGCACGGCCGGCCTGGCGATGGCGCCCCTGGGCCGCCTGGCCCTGGTGCTCACCTTCGCGGTGACGGACGGCCTGATCACCGCGATCGAGGTCGTCGCGGAACCCGAACGGCTCGCGGGGATGCGGCTCGACGTCCTGGACGTTCCCGAGGCCGACTCCGCGGGCGGCGGTACGGCCGGCTGATCCGTACGGCCGATCCGTACATCTGATGCGTACGGGCCAGCCGTACGCATCAGCCCGCGGTCACCCGGTACGCGCCGATCTGCGTCTGGACGAGCGTGTTGCCCGCGGTGTCCGTGAGTTCGGCGCGCAGCGAGACCGCCCGGCCCGGTCCCTGTGTCCGCACGCAGACCTTGCCCCCCGTCATCGGCGCCCGGTTCCAGGTGGTCCCGGCGTCGGTGGAGACCGACACGGCGAGGCTCCGGACGCCCGCCGTGGCGGCCGCGCCCGTCACGGTCACCGGCACCAGCGACGTCGTGTACGGAGCCGCCGTCCCGTCCGGCCGCAGCTCGGGCGTGAACCGGACGACGCTGAGCGGGAGTCCGGTGGGGGCCGCCGTCGCCGCCGAGGAGAAGGTCCAGGCGGCCGTGACCCGGCCGCCGGGGCGGGCGGCGGTCGTGGTGAGCCGGTAGTCGGCGCGCGGGGACGGCACGGTGAACTCGGCCTTCCCCGGCGTGCCGCGCACGGTGCCGACCAGCGCTCCGTCGCGGTGCAGGGTGGTGCTCGCGCCCTCGAAGAGCGGATCCCGCGACAGGTGCCCCTCGCCGTCGGCGAGCAGGGACAGGTCGAGGCCGAGGGTGTTCCCGGTGCGCAGGCCCGCCGGCCGCGCGCCGGGCCTCGGGTCGAGGGCGGGGCCGAAGACCGGCATGTCGAAGGTGACGTGCGTGGTGGCACCGGCCCGCACCCGGACCTCGGGCGCCTCGTAGACGGTCGGCGTGGACTCGTCCGTCACCCGGGGGGTGCTGTAGCCGACGTTCCAGGACCCGCGCTCGGGCGACGCCAGGAACGTGGTGCTCCCCGGGACCTGGAGCGGATCGGGCAGCGTGGCGACGGTCGGACCGGACGGTTCGAGCGAGAGGAAGCCGTACCCCGGCCCGGTCTCCGGCGCGGGCGCGCGGACCGTGAGCGTGCCCAGTTCGGCTGCCTTCGGGTGGCGCACCAGGCCGGTCAGCGCCCGGTCGGAGGTGAAGGCGTAGCCCAGGGCGTACCACTGCTTCTCGCCCTTCCAGTACGCGTCCACCCACTGCCGCACCGAGCCGGGTTCGGCCGCCGGGCCCTGGTGCGCCATCCGCAGGGTCGGCGTGTTGTTGATGAGGTGCGCGTACGCGGTGCCGCCCTCGTGGGCGACCTCGACGAGCACCCCGCTCAGCCGCATCTCGGCCCCGGCCTCCGGCGGGCGCACGTCCATCGGCAGCGCCGTACGGGGATCGAAGACGACGGTCGTGTCGCCGTCGACGTCCAGCCTCGGCCGCACGATCCAGTCCGTCTCGATCCGCGGCTCGAACACGCTGATCGAGGAGTCCAGCAGATAACGCCCCTTGGGCACGCGGAGGGTGACGGTCCCGGCCGTCTGCTCGCGCAGCCGCTCCTGGAACCCGGCGGCGGCACCGGAGACGCCCGCGACATTGGTCACGTAGTCGGTGGTCGGCTCGCCGGTGCGCCCGAGGTGGGTGAGCGTCAGCGTGTACGTCTCGGCGGGGGCGGCGCCCGCGGCGGCGGCCGGTGCGGCGGCCCCGGCGGCGACGGCGGGCAGGCAGGTGCCGGCGGCGGCGAGGGTGAGCCCGCGCAGCAGGGTCCGGCGGGTCGGGCGCTTCTTGACGATGTTGTTCATGATCAGTACTGGACGGACGGGCGGTCCCGTTCCCGTGACCTGCGCCACATGAGGCCAGTGGGGCGGGTGTGTGGTCCATGAGAGGGATGAGGCGGCTGCGGCGAATGTGGCGCAGGTCACCGGAACCCGCGCGAACCGGCGGCCAGTGCTTCATGTGGAATCACCTATGAGGAATCGTTTCCGAGCCGGGGACACCGAGGCGCTCGGGGAGGCGTACGACGAGCACGCGCAGGTCCTGTACCGGTACGCGCTGCGCGTCTGCGGCGACCAGGCGGCGGCGGAGGACGTCGTCTCCGCCACCTTCCTGGAGGCTTGGCGCTGCCGCGAGAAGTTGCGGCCCGAGGGCGACGGGCTGCGCCCCTGGCTGCTCGGCATCGCGACCAACATCCTGCGCGGCACCGCCCGCGAGGCCCGCCGCCGCGACACCGCCCTGGCCCGGCTGGCCGACCGGGGCGTGCTCCCGGACTTCGCGGACGAGGTCGTCACGCGCCTGTACGACACGGAGCAGCTGGCCGCCGCCCGCGCGGCCCTGACCCGCCTGCGCCGCTGCGACCGCGAGGTCTTCGCCCTGGTGGTGTGGGCCGGGCTCGACTACGCGGCGGCGGGCGAGGCCCTCGGCATCCCGGTCGGCACCGTCCGCTCCCGCCTCTCCCGCGCCCGCGACCGCCTCCGGGCGCTGGCGGACGCGGAGCTGAAGGCGGTACGGAAGGCCCGGCGCGGTCCGTCGGGGAGGGCGGGCGCGCATCCGGGCCCGGCTCCCGTCGCCCACAGCACCACGCCACTGCTCCCACCTGCCGCGTCCGCGTCCGCGCCCCCCACCCCCGTCCCCACCCCCAACCGCACCCCCGTCCCCCTCCGCGCCGCCGTCGGCGTGCGCCGTCCCGATTCGGAGAACTCGCTGTGAACACGCCCTCCGACGAAGCCCTCCGCGCCGAGCTCACCGCGCTGCTGCCGCCCCCCGAGGTGCCGGAGCTGACCCCGCCGCGCCGGCAGGCGCTGAAGCACCGGATCCTGAACGCGACCGAGGCCCCCCGCGCCCGCCGCCGGGTCCCGCGCTTCGCGTTTCCCGCGCTGGCCTGCACCGCCGCCGTGACCGCCGTCGCCCTGGTCGTGGTGGCCGGGGAGTCGCCCGTACCGCCCGCCCCCGCCCCGTACACGGGGGCCGCCGCCTCCGGTTCGGGCCAGGTCCTGACGCGGGCGGCGCTCGCCGCGGCGGCCGGTCCGATGGCGAAGGCGCGCCCCGAGCAGTTCGTGTACATCGAGAGCCTGGTCTCCTACGCGGCCCGCGGTGCCGACGGCGGGCCCGCCACGCTGCCCCCGGCGCACCGGCGGCAGGTCTGGCTCTCCGCCGACGGCAGCCGCGAGGGACTGCTGCGCGAACAGGGCGCGCCCGACAGCCCACTCGGCGCCCGGGGGCCCGTCTATACGCTCGACCACCGGGGTGCGACGCCCCGCAGGGCGCCCGACGGCGGCCCGGCCGCCTCGGTCACCGACCCGACGCACACCTTCGTCGCCTCGCTGCCGACGGACCCGGCGGCCCTGCTGAGCCTGGTCTACGCGCAGACCCGGACCGACTCGGCGGGCGCCGACCCGGACCAGCGGGCCTTCGCGGCCATCGGCACCCTGCTCGCCGAGACGTGGGCGCCGCCGAAGGTGACGGCCGCGCTGTACGGGGCCGCCGCCCGGATCCCGGGCACCACCGTGCTGCCGAGCGCGCGGGACGCGGCGGGCCGCGAGGGCGTCGCCGTGGCCCGCACCGCCCACGGCGAGCAGCTCCAGTGGATCTTCGACCGGAAGACCTCGGCCTTCCTCGGGCAGCGCACGGTCCTGACGGCTCCGTCGGCGGCGGGCCCGGCCGGCACGGTCCTCGGCGGCAGCGCCGTCCTGGCGAGGGCGGTCACGGACCGGCCGGGGGAGCGCCCCGCCGGGTGAGGCGGCGGGGGCGGGGCGGTGGGGGCGCCGGGAATGGGACGGGCGGGCCGCCTGTTACACCCGACGAAGCTGACATGCCCGACTCAATCGATCTCGGGGCGTGTCGGCCGGAAGGAGCACAGCATGGCCCGCAGCACCCAGCGCCCGGTGGTCACCCTCCGGTCCACCGCCGGCACCGGCGTCACCTATGTGACCCGCAAGAACCGCCAGAACGACCCCGACCGCATGGTCCTGCGCAAGTACGACCCGGTCGTGGCGGCACACGTCGACTTCCGTGAGGTGCGCTGACGATGAAGGTCCGCAACTCCCTCCACGCGCTCAAGTCGAAGCCCGGCGCCCAGGTGGTCCGCCGCCGCGGCAGGACGTTCGTGATCAACAAGAAGGACCCCCGCTCGAAGGCCCGCCAGGGCTGACGGCATCCGGCCCCCGCCCGCGCTCCCCGCGGACGGGGGCCGTCCTCTTGGCGCGGGCGAGGACCCGGGCCGTGCGCAGCAGCGTGGCGGGCCGGGTGAGGGCGCGCGGGGGCTCCACCATGTTGATCACGTTCAGGTACGTGGTGTTCACGACCGGGTCGAGCACCGACGCCTCGGTGATCCGGTCGCCCGCCCACCGCAGCAGCCGGTAGCCGCGCGGGTACGGCCCCTCGACGTGCGGCTGGGCGAGGTCGGCGGTGGTGGAGAGCTGCCAGGCGGCGTCGACGAAGGCCGTCGCGCGGCGGAAGTAGCCCCGCGCGGGCTCGTGCCAGGCGGCGCCCGACCGCAGGTGCGCGGCGAGCGAGTCGGCCTGGAGGGCGGCGAGCGTGAGCCCCTGCCCGTACACCGGGTTCACGCTGGCCAGCGCGTCGCCGACGACCACGAGGCCGCCGGGGAAGCGGGGCAGGCGCAGGTAGTCCCGCCGCCGGCTCTCGGCGAAGTGGAAGGTCTCCACCCCGCCGGTCAGCTCGCACGCGTCCGCGACCGTCCGCAGCGGCTCGACGCACCGGCGCATCCGGCTCCGGAACTCCTTCGGGTCGGTGCCCGGCCGCCGGTCCGCGTACCCGGCGAGCACCACGGACCAGCGGTCGCCCTCGACGGCGGCGAGCCCGCCCGGTTCGGTCAGCGTGGGCAGGTAGTCGCTCGCGGGGCCCGGTGTCGAGTGGGCGATCACGGTGCGGCCCAGTTCGTCGCCGCGCCGGAACGTCGCCGTGGCGTAGCCGAGGTCGATCCGCATCCGGCCCAGCGGCGCCCGCTCCCAGCCCGCCCCCTCCAGCCACTCGCCGAGCCTGCTGGAACGGCCCATGGCGTCCACGACGAACTCCGCGCCGAGGACCTCCCCGGAGGCGGTGCGCACCCCGCCGACGCGGTCCCGCTCGAAGACGAGGCCGCGGGCCGCCTCCCCGGCGACGAGCCGGACGCCGGGGAGGGCCGCGACCCGGCGGCGGATCCGGCTCTCCAGGAACGGGCGGGTGACGCCGAGCATCCGGGTGCCCTCGGCCGGTGCCTTCAGCCGGCCGTCCACGTAGAACCGCACCTCGTCGCCCTCGCCGAGGCGCGCCCCGGCCGCGACGAGCTCCTCGGTCAGCCCCGGGAACCACCGCTCCAGGCGCGCGTGCCCCATGGCGAGCAGCGCGTGCAGCTGGCTCCGCTGGGGCGCGAGGCGGCCGAGCCCGTCCTCGCCGATGGTGTCCGCGTCGAGGACGACGACCTCGTCGGCGTACCCGCTCAGCACCCGGGCCGCGAACAGGCCCGCGTAGCTCCCGCCCAGGACGACCGCACGCTTCACAGGGACCCCCACGCTTCCGGTGCCGCTCGTGCGTCCCGTGGCGAATCCAGGGACGGCGCGACCCTACCGGGCCGGACCGCCCGCCCTCTCCGCACACGCGGAAGCCCGTCAACTCGGCTTTCCGCCGCACCTCTTGCGCCCCGTGAAAGCGCCCCCTACTCTCGCCTCACCCCAATGTTAGGAAGCTTTCCTAACAGTCAACGATCATCGAGTCCCCACGATGGAGTGACATGCCCCCCACGAACCACGCGCTCCGGCGCCGGCGCTCCGCCGCGCTCGCCGTCGCCGCGGCCACCGGCGTCCTGGTCCCGGCCGCCGCCGCGCTCCTCGCCGCCACCACCGCCGGAGCCGCGACCACCGCGGCCGCCGGCAACCTCGCCCAGGGCCGCCCGGTCACCACCTCGTCCACCGAGGGCAGCGGCTACGCCGGGGCCAAGGCCGTCGACGGCTCCGCCACCACCCGCTGGGCCAGCGCCGAGGGCGCCGACAACCAGTGGATACGGATCGACCTCGGCCCCTCGACGGAGGTCAGGCGCGTCGTCCTCAAGTGGGAGGCCGCCTACGCCAAGTCCTACCGCGTCGAGCTCTCCGACGACGGCTCCACCTGGCGGCAGCTCTACGCGACCTCCTCCGGCGACGGCGCCACCGACGACCTCGCCGTCAACGGCACCGGCCGCTATCTGCGGGTCTTCGGCACCCAGCGCGCCACCGCCTACGGCTACTCGCTGTGGGAGGTGGAGGCGTACGGCTCCGGCACCACCACCCCGCCGCCGACCACCGGCACCCCCCTCGACGACCCCCGCAAGAAGGAGGTCGCCATGAAGCTGGTCTCCTCCTTCGAGAACTCCTCGCTCGACTGGCGCGCCCAGTTCGCCTACATCGAGGACATCGGCGACAAGCGCGGCTACACCGCCGGCATCATCGGCTTCTGCTCCGGCACGGGCGACATGCTCGACCTCGTCGAGCGCTACACCGCCAAGAAGCCGTCCAACCCGCTCGCCCCCTACCTGCCCGCGCTGCGCGCCGTGAACGGCACCGACTCCCACAAGGGCCTCGACCCGGGCTTCCCGAACGCCTGGCGCCAGGCCGCCCAGGACGCCGTCTTCCAGCAGACCCAGGAGGAGGAGCGCGACCGCGTCTACTTCAACCCCGCGGTCTCCCAGGCCAAGCAGGACGGCCTGCGGGCGCTCGGCCAGTTCGCGTACTACGACGCCGCCGTCATGCACGGCGAGGACGGCTTCCGGAGCATCCGCACGGTCGCCCTCTCCCGCGCCCTCCCGCCCGCCCGGGGCGGCGACGAGAAGGCGTACCTGAAGGCGTTCCTCGACGCCCGCGAGGAGGAGATGCGCAAGGAGGAGGCGCACAGCGACACGACCCGGGTCAGCACCGCCCAGCGCCGCTTCCTCAACGAGGGCAACCTCTCCCTCGACACCCCGCTGTACTGGAGCGTCTACGGGGAGTCCTTCTCGATCACCGGCTGACACCCCGGGCCGACGCGCCCGGGGGACATCGGTGCGGGGCCGCTCATGGAGCGGCCCCGCACGCGCGGCCCGGCGGGCCCGCCGCCGGGGAGCTCAGAGCCCCCGGTGGGCCCGCCACTCCGGCGCGAGCACCGCCCACACCTGCTTGTCGTGGCGGACGCCCCCGTACGACCAGGTCTCGCGGTTCACGCCCTCCAGGGTCATCCCGAGCCGCCGCGCCACCGCCGCGCTGCGCGCGTTGTCGGCCCGGCAGTGCCACTCCGCGCGGTGCAGCCCGCGCTCGACCAGCGCCCAGTCCAGCAGCAGCTCGCAGGCCGGCGTGATCAGGCCCTTGCCCTCGGCGGCGGGCTCCAGCCAGCAGCCGACCTCGCACAGCTCCGTGGCCGTCGAGAAGTCCGTGAACATCACGCCGCCGACCAGCGTCCCGTCGAGCCATATGCCGAACAGGCGCCCGCCGTCCCCGGCCTGGCGCTCCGCGTACCGGCGCAGCGTGCCCCGCGCGCCCTCGACGTCCGAGGACAGGAAGCCCGCGCCGACCCACGGCCGGATGTGCTCGCGCGCCCGGCCCATGTGGGCGGCGAACTCCTCGGCGTGGTGGACCTCCAGCGGACGGAGCACGGCGCCGTCCCGCAGCGGGAGGGAGAACATGGCGACCCCATTCACACAACAAGCGTTACGGTTATGTACCGTAGCAGGATGCCACGCACCAAGGGCGATCACGAAGCCCGCCGCCGCGACGTCTCCGAGGCCGTCTGGCGCGTCCTCGCCGCGCACGGCTTCCACGGCCTCACCCTGCGCGCCGTCGCGGCCGAGCTCGGCGCCACCACCGGCCTGCTCACGCACTACTTCCCGGCCAAGCGCGACCTGGTCGCGCACGCCCTCGACCTGCTCGACACGCGCACCGCCGCCCGCCCCCGGCGCGCCGCGGGCCCCGGCCTCGCCGCCCTGCGCAGCGCCCTGCTCGACATCCTGCCGCTCACCGCCGAGGCCACCGCGAGCAACCGGATCTGGGTCTCCTCCTGGGACACCGCACTCGCCGACCCGGCCCTCACCGAGGACTACGCCGGGAAGTACGGGCGCAGCCGCACCCGCCTCGCCGAGCGCGTCGCCCGCGCCCAGGAGCTGGGCGAACTGCCCCCGAGCGACCCGGACGACCTCGCCGCCTCCGCCCAGTCCTTCGTGCTCGGCCTCGTCGTCCAGGCCCTCTTCGCCCCCGCCGAGTTCAGCCCCGAGCGCCAGGTCGCCCTGCTCGACGGCTACCTCACGGGCCTCGCCGCGCCGACCGGGCCCGCCGCGCCTTCGGGGCCCGCGCCTTCCGGGCCTGCCGCGCCTACCGGCCCCGCCCGTCCGGGTCCGGCCTGACGGGGCCGGGTCCGCCCGCGCCCGCCAGCACCTTCACCGCGACCGCCGGGTGGAACAGCACGGCCGGGGACGCCGTCATGTTCACCACCCGCACGAACCGCGCCCACACGTCCGGGTCCCGAACCGCCACCCGGAACAGCCGGCTGTTGTACCAGTGCGCGAAGCGGGCGCCCGCCGGCTGCCCGGCCGGGTTCCACATCAGGTCCGAGTTGGTCGACAGCGTCCACGGCGTGAGCACCAGCCGCCCCACCCGCCGCTGGAAGTCCCGCGCGGCCCCGGCGAGCCCGCGCCCCGAGGCCCGCCGCCGGGCCAGCAGCCCGCCCAGCAGATCGGCCTCCATCGCGGCGACCGTCAGCCCCTGCCCGTACACCGGATTGAACACGCAGACCGAGTCGCCCACCGCGATGAGCCCCTCGGGCCAGTCCTTCACCCGGTGGTACTGCCGCCAGCGGTTGTCCACGTTGGTGTAGCGGTACGTCGGCTCCTGCGTCGCGCGCCGCTTGAGCTGCTCCGCCAGGTGCGGGTTGCGCAGCGAGTGCGCGAACTCCAGGTATCCGGCGTCGTCGGTCGGCGGCTGCTGCTGGAAGCCGAACAGCGAGCACGTCCACCGGCCGCCCTCCACCGCCAGCAGCACCCCGGCGCGCGCGATCTTCGGGGCGAAGAGCATCTCGTAGGCGACGAAGTAGTCCGGATGCCCCTGCTCGGGCCGGTCGAAGTTCATCGAGGTGTACGTGACCTTCGCCTTCACCGTGCGCATCGGCGGCACGCTCACGCCCAGGTCGCCCAGCCACTTCTCCAGCGCGCTCGACCGGCCCGAGGCGTCGACCACGAGGTCGGCCGCCAGCTCGGCGGGCGGCTCCGTGCCCTCGCCGCCGGCCGGCCGGTACGACAGCCCGGTCACCCGGCCCCGCCCGTCGCGCAGCAGCCCCGTGCACGAGGTCGCGGACATCAGCGTCACCCGCGGCAGCGCCAGCACCCGGGCCCGCAGCCGCCGTTCCAGGCCGTCCCGGGTGAAGGTCTGGATCTCCACCCCCGTGCGGGCGCGCGGCGCGGTGCCCGCGGGCTGCAGGAAGTCCATGCCCTCGCCGTAGTCGAAGACCGGCGCGCCCGCCTCGCTCAGCTCCCGGCGCAGCCCCGGGAACAGCTTCTCCAGGACCTCGCCGCCCTTGGCCAGCATGGCGTGCGCGTGATAGCCCTGCGGCGCCCCCGGATGGCTGCCGGTGCCCGCGTCCACCGGATCCCGTTCGAGCACGACGACCTCGTCGAAGAAGTCGGCGAGCACCCGCGCGGTCACCAGCCCCGCGTAACTCCCGCCGACGACCGCCGCCCTGCCCCACCGCTGATGCTTCGTCATGCGGTCCAGGATGCGCGGGGCGGGACGGGCGCCTCAACGACCCGTCACCCCCGCCGGCCAGCGCGAAGGATCACCGCAGGCGCACGCTCCGGCGGTACGTGCCGGGGCGCGAGCCCGCGCGCCCCCCCACGCGGCCGGGGTGTGGGCCGCGGGCCGCCCGGGCGCGGCCCGGTCAGGCCACCGTGACCCGGGCCAGCGCCCAGGACGTGTGGTCGAAGGACGTGCGGCTGTTCGCGTCCTCCACGACCAGGCGCAGCACCCGCACCCCGCGCACGTCCACGTCGACCGGGACGGGCCCGGTCGCGGCGGTCAGCGTCGGGGTGGTCAGGAGCGGCCGGTCGTCCCCGTAGACCGTGGCACGGGTGGCGCCCAGTGCGCTCTGCCGGGCCGAGAAGTCGTCGATGCCGACGAGCGCGGTGAACCGCCGCGCGGCGCCGCCCAGGTGGTAGGCGACCTCGCTGTACGCGTGGGTGCCGAGGCCCTTGGCGTACACGGTGCCGCCGAAGGCGATCGGGGTGCCGTCCCCGGCGGCGTTCTTCCCGTTGGAGGCGTCGCGCTCGACCGGGCCCCAGCCGTTGACGGCGGAGATCCACGCCAGGTCGGAGAGGTACGCGTCGGCGGTCGGCGCGGGCGGCGGCGTCGGCACGGTCCCGTCGGCGGCGTACCGCACCGGCCCGCCCGGCGCCAGCGCCGCGCCCTCGGCGGTGAGCGGCCACGCCCCGCCCGGGGCCGTTCCGGCGGGCGCGGTGACCTGCCAGGCGGCGGTGAGCCGGGCGCCCGCGGCGAGCCGGTCGGCGGTGGTGGCCGAGGCCGGGGTCACGGTCCAGCCGGCGGGCGCGCGCAGGGTGAGCGCGGCGGCGTCCCAGGGCCGCGAGGAGCCGTTGGCGAGCGTGGCCGTCACGGCGAAGGGCTGCCCGGGCACGGCGAGCGGGGGCAGCGCGAGCGCGGCGCCGAAGGGCGTGCGCGGATAGCTGTCCCGCCAGGAGGAGCGCATCAGGGCGACGAGCTCGTCCGTCTTGGACGGCCGGTCGGCGGCCAGGTCCCGCGTCTCGCCGGGGTCCGCGGCCAGGTCGTACAGCTCGACCTGCCACCGCGCGTCGGGCAGCGCGTGGTCGCGGACCGGGGCGAAGCGGACGGCCTTGTAGTTCTCCTTGCGCAGCGCCTCGGCGAGCCAGCCGGCCCGCTGCCTGTCCTGCGCGTTCGCGCGGGCGGTGACGCCGCTCTCGTCGCGGAACCAGTAGAGGTGGTCGTGGCGGGCGGGCGCGGCGGCGCCGGTGAGCAGCGGGGCGACGGACAGGCCGTCGACGTCGGAGGGCGCGGGCGCCCCGCCGAGCTCCGCGAGGGTGGGCAGCAGATCGGTGAGGGAGGTGGGCCGGTCGCTGGTGCCCGGCCGCACCCGCCCGGGGCCCCAGGCGATGAGCGGGACGCGGACCCCGCCCTCGTACAGGTTGCGCTTGTAGCCGCGCAGCGGTCCGTTGGCGTCGAACAGGTCGGGGTTCACCCCGCCCTCCTCGTGCGGCCCGTTGTCGCTGGTGACCAGCAGGACGGTGGAGCCGTCGAGGCCCCGCGCGCGCAGCCGGTCGACCACGTCGCCGACGAGGCTGTCGAAGAGCGTCACCTGCGCGGCGTGGCCCTTGTTCGCGGCGCTCCAGCCGATCCCCGCGTACGCGCCGGTGTCGGGGATGTCGCTTGGGGCGTGCGGGACGGTCGGGGTGAGCAGCAGCAGGAACGGTTCGGCCGCGTGCCGGTCGATGAAGTCCAGCGCCCGCTGCCGGATCAGGTCGGGCGCGTACACGGCCCGCGCGCCGCCCGCGTTGGCCGGGATCGGCTCCTTGACGCCGTCGCGCCACAGGTACTCGGGGTAGTACTGGTGGGCGTGCCCGTGGTCGATGTACCCGTAGAACTCCTCGAAGCCCCGGGCGTTCGGATGGCTGTCCTGTCCGCCGGCCTCCGGCCCGAAGCCCCACTTGCCGATGAGGCCGGTGCGGTAGCCGCGCGCCCGCAGCACCTGCGCGAAGGTGGTGTCGGCGGCGGTCAGCGCGCCCTGCGCCCCGGACGGGTTGGCGCGCACGGTGGCGTGACCGGTGTGCAGCCCGGTCAGCAGGGAGCAGCGGGACGGGGCGCAGACCGCGGCCGTCGAGTACGAGTCGGTGAAGCGCAGCCCCTCGGCGGCCAGCCGGTCGAGGCGCGGGGTGCGGATCAGCCGCTGCCCGTACGCGCCGAGCTCGCCGTAGCCGAGATCGTCGGCCAGCACGAGGACCAGGTTCGGCGGCCGGTCCGCCGCGCCGCCCGCCCCGGCGGGCTCCGGCCCCGTCTCCCGTACGGCCGCCGCCGCGACGGCGGGGGAGAGGACCCCGGGCAGTGCGCCGAGTCCGGCCGTGGCGGCGGCCGAACCGGCGAGGAAACGGCGGCGACTGGGCATGGGGCGGCTCCTAGGAGGGGCGGCGGCGCGGCGGGAGCGTCCCGCGCGGTAGCGTCGATCATGGGGCGAGGCCGTCCGGCGATCCATGCACGGGGGATGACGATCGTGTGTCACCGGCGGCCCCCGCGTATCCCGACCGGATCGGCCGACCGGACGACCTCGGTCCGGGATGTCGGGCCCCGGATGTGAACCTCCGCCCCCTTCGGGGTAAAACCATGACCAACACCCCTCTCATTCGAACGGACACGCGCGCGTTGACCATGCTTCCCGGATCACGTGTCCCGGGCCGGACCTGGACGGTCCGACTCACCGGCCACCCGGACCACTCCGCCACCGTCAGCTGCACGACGGAAGGCTGCCGTATGCCCGCGAGGTCCAGGGACATCGCGGCCCTGCGCGTCTTCGCGGGCGAACACGCCCGCGCCCACGCGCGCCTCGCCAGCCCGCGCCCGAGCGCCGCCTGCGCGTGCGGGGCGAGCGGCTGCCGCCACCACACCGCCCGCGCCAGCTGCACGGGCACGACCCTGCTCGTCCTCATCCACAACCCGGCCGTCGCCGAGGTCTGGACGCTCGCCGAGATCTGCCAGGCGTGCGCCCCCCTCATCACGCACGCCACCGTCCTCGCGGGCGGCCGGACCGTCGCCCCCCAGTCCGGCCCCGGCGGCACCGGCGCCGCGGCCCCCGGCGCGCCCGCGGGCCCGCCGCCGGTCGCGGTCGGCTTCTCCTCGCCGGGCGCCGCCGGGGGCGAGGCCCCGACCCCGCCCGCGGGCCGCCGCCGCACCGGCCGGGGCCGGCCCCAGGGCAACCGCCCGGGGCGCAGGCCCTTCTGACGAGGACCCCGGGGGCCGGGAGGCGGCCCCCCTGGGGCCGGGCCCCAGGGACCGGCGCTCAGCGCCCCGTCGTGCCCTGCCGCGCCCGGAAGGCCGCGGCCTTGGCGCGGTTCTGGCAGGCCGTCGAGCAGAACTGGCGCGCGCCGTTGCGCGAGGCGTCCACGTAGACCCGGTCGCAGCGCTCGGCGTGGCAGACCCCCAGCCGCCCGGCCAGGCTGCCGCCCACCGCCAGCGCGAGCGCGGTGGCGCAGGCGGCGGTGGTGCCCGCGGCGAAGGTCTCGTCGGCGCCGTGGAAGTGCAGCCGCCAGGGCTCGCCCGCGCGCCGGTCCAGGTGCGGCCGGGCGCCGCTGTCCAGGAGCAGGGCGTTCACCTCGGCGGCGGCCGTGTCCAGGTCCCCGTCCCGTACCGCCCGGAACACCGCGCGCATCCGTAGGGCCGCAGCGGCCAGGGCGTCCGCCTCGGCCGTGTCCAGGGCGCGCGGGAGCGAGGACGCCGTGCTCGGCACCGCCGCCTCGATCGCCGCCGTCCGCTCCTCGCCCCGGGGCGCGGGGTGGGCGCGCCCGCGCGCCTCGCCGTCCGTCAACGCGTTCACGAGCGCCACCGCCTGATCCAGCAGCACCGTCACGTGACTGTCGAACATCACTTGACCAGTCACTCCTTCGATGGTCTGATACGTCACTGACGTTACTCGATTCGACGGTTACGTACAGGGGGCGGCGATGCCGAGGGTCGTGTGGGCGCTGGTGGTCGCGCGGGCGATCAACAAGCTGGGCGCCTTCTCGCTGCCCTTCCTGACCGTCCTGATCAGCGGCGACTTCGGCGCGAGCATGACCACCGCCGGGCTGCTCTCGGCCGCGTTCGGCCTCGCGACCATCCCCTCGCGGCTGGCCGGCGGGCGCCTAGCGGGCATCCTCGGGCGCCGCCGCACCATCGTCCTCGGCCTCACCGGCTGCGCGGTCGCGCAACTGGCCATCGCCGCCGCCGACTCGCTGCTCCAGGTCGCGGTCTTCGCCGTCGTCCTCGGCCTCGCCTTCGAGCTGTACGAGCCGCCGAGCCAGGGCCTGATCGCCGACGCGGTCGGCCCGGCCGACCGGGTCCGCGCGTTCAGCCTGCTCAACGCCGCGCTCGCGGTCGCCGGCACCGGCGCCGGCCTGATCGCTGCGGCCGTGGGCCGGTGGGACCTGCGCTGGCTGTTCGTCGTCGACGCGGTCACCTGCCTCGCCTGCGCCCTGGCCCTGCGCCTCGTGCTGCCCGCCGACCGCCCCCGCCGCCAGGCCGAGGACCGCGCGGCGGGCGGCGTCCCGGTCCACCCCTGGCGGGACCGGGCGCTCTGGGCGATGTTCGGCTGCGGCACGGTCTTCGCGCTGCTCGCCATGCAGGTCGTGATGGGGCTGCCGCTGACCCTCGGCCTCCGCGGCCTCGAACCCGCCGACGCGGGGCTGCTGTTCACCGCCTCGGCCGTCATCGTCGTCACCGCCCAGCCCGCCCTGCGGCTGCGCCGGATCGCCGCCCTGTCCGACCCGGCGGCGCTCGCCCTCGGCTACGTCCTCATGACGCTGGGACTGGCCGGATACGCCCTTGCGTCGTCCCTGTCCGGATTCCTCGTCGGCACCGGGCTGTGGAGCCTCGGGGAAGTCTTCGTGCTCGGCCCGGTGTTCGGTGTGGTGGCCGCGCTGGCGCCGCCCGGCGGCTCGGACCGCTACCTCGCCTCGTACGGCATCAGCTGGGGCATCGCCACCACGGCCGCCCCGATCACCGCGACCCAGCTCCTGGACCGCTTCGGCGCGACCACCCTGTGGACCGCGACGGCGGTCCTCGCCCTCGCCCTCGCCGCCGCCCAGCCGCTCCTCGTCGCCCCGCTGACCGCCCGGACCCGCCCGCCGTCCCCGACGGGCCCCGGCGCGCCCCGGCTCAAGGAGGCGCGCGCCGCCGACTGAGCCCGGGTCGCGCCGCGCCAGGAGGCTGGTGTCAGGAGCCCGGCGTCATGTCGTACGTGACCCACATCGTGCGCGTCGCCACCTGGTCGTACTTGGCGCGGGCGCGGTGGTTGTCGTCGGCGGTGATCCAGCGCACGACGCTCCAGCCGCGCTCGGCGGCGAGCACGCGCAGCGCCGCGAGCAGCGCGTCGGCGGCGCCCGAACCCCGGCTGTCCGGCGCGACGAACAGGTCGTCCAGGAAGCAGCCGGTCGTCGCCGAGAGCGGGCGGGCGAAGGGCCGGTAGTGCGCGAGCCCGACGAGCCGGCCGGCCGCGTCCTCGGCGACCAGGGCGTTCACCTCGTGCGCGGGGTCGTGGATCCACGCCCAGACCGTCCCGGCGGCCTCCTCGGTCTGCTCGACCCGGTAGAAGTCGGCGTAGCCGCGGTAGAGGGCGCGCCACCCCGCGAAGTCCTCGGGGGCTGCGGGACGGACCTTGATCTCGGTCGACATGGACTCACACCTTCTCGTTCTCGCTGGTGGAACGATCATGCGGGCCCGGCGCCGGGCGCACGTCCGACGCGGCGGCCAAAGCGCGGCCCGCCGTGCGCCGGGATGGACAGTCGACACCTTCGGTCGACGGCTTCAGCCGACATCTTCGGCTGACACCCGGCAGCCGACACCCTCAGTGGCCGGATCCGGTCCCCGTGAGCTCGTCGAGAACGGCCGTCAGGAGCAGCGGGTAGCGGAGGTCGAGCGCGTCGCGGCGGAGCGTGACCAGCCGCGTCTTGCCGTTGAGGCGCACGCTCACGACCCCGGCCTCGCGCAGCAGGCGCCAGTGGTTGGAGAGCGTGGAGCGCGGCACCGGCAGCCCCTCGGGGCTGCACGTCGTCTCGCCCTCCACGGCGAGCCGCCGGACGAGTTCGAGCCGGACCGGATCGCCGAGGGCGTGCATCACGGTGGCCAGATCGAAGTCCTCGGGCTGGGGCTGGGGCAGGGTGCGCACGGTTCCTCTTCCGCCGGTGATCCGCCTAGTATGACGCCCTGTTCCACAGTTCGGGAATGTCGAATCGATCGCGTGGGCGGCCCGCCGTCCCGCGGCTCTCGGGAGTTCTGATGAAGGCACTGACCACACTGGCCCGCCTGTACGTCGACGACGTGGACCGCGCGCTGCCCGCCCTGCGCGAACTGACCGGCGAGGAGGTGGGCCTGAGGTTCCCGTACGCCGGCGTCGAGGTGGCCGTCATCGGCGGCTTCCTGCTGGTCGCGGGCACCGAGGAGGCGCTGGCGCCGTTCCGCGCGGTGCAGAGCACGGTCCTCGTCGACGACCTCGACGGGCTCCCCGCGCTCCTCGACACCCACGGCGGCGAACTGCTGGCGGGCCCCCAGGAGGTGCCGACCGGACGCAACGCCATGGTGCGGCACGCCGGGGGAGTCGTCCTGGAGTATGTGGAGCACAGGGCGGGCGTCTCGGCGTAGGTGCGACCGGGGGGCGAGGGCGGGGGCGGGCGGGTTCTCGACCCGGGCGGGCCGACGGATCCGCGACCCCGGCGGGCCGTACGCCCGTCCGGCCGCGCGACGGAAAGCCGCGCGGCCGGGCGAGGCGGGGCGGGACGGGACGGAACGGAACGGAACGAGCGCCCGCCCACTCCTCCCCCTGCTCCTGCTCCTGCTCCTACTCCTCCTCGACCGTGATCGCCCGGACCGGGCAGGCTCGCGCGGCCTCGCGGACCAGCGGGCCGTCGGCGCCCTCCTCGCGGCCCTCGACGACGGTGCCGAAGCCGTCGTCGTCCTGGGTGAAGTAGCCGGGCGAGGTCAGCGCGCACTGTCCGGCGCCGATGCAGATGTCCCCGTCGATCGAGATGCGCATCCGTGCGGGTCCTTTCACCATGTGACGGGGAGTTCGAGCATCCCCTGGATCGTGTCGCCCGGCTTGAACGGGATCTCCTCCGCCGGCGCGGCGAGCCGCAGCCCCGGCAGCCGACGCAGCAGCGTCCCGAGGGCGATCTCCATCTCGGCGCGCGCCAGGTTCTGCCCCAGGCACTGGTGGATGCCGAAGCCGAAGGCCAGGTGGTGCCGGGCCGGGCGGGCCCAGTCCAGCGTGTCGGCGTCCGGATAGGCGGTGGCGTCCCGGTTGATGACGGAGGTGGAGAACACGACCCCCTCTCCCGCGCGGATCACCGTGCCGTCGATCTCCACGTCCTCGCGCGCCACCCGCAGCATCCCGTCCGCGATCGACAGGAACCGCAGCAGCTCCTCCACGGCGGAGGGCACGAGCCCGGGGTCCGCCCGCAGTTCGGCCAGCCGCTCCGGGTGGCGGAGCAGCGTGTACGTGCCGAGGGAGATCATGTTCGCGGTGGTCTCGTGCCCCGCGACCAGCAGGATCGTGGCGAGCTGCACCACTTCGTCGCGGTCCGGCCCGCCGTCCTGGAGCTGCCGGGCCACCAGGTCGTCCAGCACCCCCTCGCCGGGCTTGGCGCGCTTCCGCTCGATCAGGTCGCCGAGGTAGCCCTCCAGCTGCTCCAGAGCCTCCTCGGTGTCCGCGCCGGTCGGGCCGCGCAGCAGCCGCCGCGACTGCGCCTCGAAGAACTCGTGGTCCTCGTACGGCACGCCCAGCAGGTCGCAGATCACGATCGAGGGCACCGGCAGCGCGAACGCGCTCACCAGCTCGGCCGGCGGCCCCGCCGCCTCCATCGCGTCGAGCAGCCCGTCCACGGTCTCCTGGATACGGGGCCGCAGCCGCTCGGCGCGCTTGAGCGTGAAGCTCGGGATCAGCATCCGGCGCTGGTGGTTGTGCTCGGGGTCGTCCCAGCCGAGCAGCGCGGCCCGGCGCGACCTGCGCAGGGCGGCGGCCCGCTCGGTCGGCAGCGGGAAGTCCGGGCGGGTGGAGTCGGTGGACAGGCGCGGATCGGACAGCAGCGCCCGGGCGGTCGCGTGGCCGGTCACGGCCCACACGGAGCGCCCGTCCCAGAGCGTCACCCGCGACAGCGGGCGGTCCTCGCGCAGGGGGTCGTAGGCGGTGGGCGGGTGGTAGGGGCAGGTCCGGTCCTGCGGGAACGCAACGGCTTCCGTCATGGGGGGCCTCGCAAGGGCGAATCGGTGGCTCTGACGTGGGTTGCCGTCTCCACTACATGCCTCAGGCACCTATCTGGTCTACGCACAGTTCGGCCAATCCACCGGAACGAGGTCGTCCATTCGCCCGCGCGGGTGCCGATACGTTGATGCCGTACGGGGCGCCGCTCGTTCCGGCCGACGGATTCGTGGCGGCCATGCCCCGGTACGGGACGATCGGCGACCGAGAGGGCCGGGTGCGCCGACCGGGTCCGCGCACTCCCGGCGCCGGACCCGCGCGCCGGGGCATGAGAAGGGCCCGGCCTCGTACACGGGGGAGGTACGAGGCCGGGCCTGAGAACACAGTACCGCCGAAACTCCCTTTCGTGGTGCGATGGCGGCAAATCGCCCCCGCCGTTCCGGATTCCGCCGCCCGGCACCGGGAGCGCCGCCTGGGGCTATGGCGTCAAGAGTTCACTGCGGAACCGGCTGGAATCGAACTATGCGGCCGGTTAGGGGAGTTGCGTGTTCAGGAGATGAACGCGCGAGGGCTTGACGGCGGGCCGTCGCGGCAGTTCACTCACGCCTCAGTTCCTCCTCGGACCACCGGCCCCACACGTACTCCGAGAAAGGCCCCCGTATGCCGCGTATACCTCGTATTCCTGGTACACCTCGTACGCCTCGTGCACCTCGTACGTCGCGTGGACCCTCGCCGTCCCGGCGGCCCGGCCTCGGCACCGCCCTCGCCCTGGGCGCGCTCCTGGCCTCGGCCCTCGTCGGACTCACCCCGCGCCCGGCCGGCGCCCAGGCCGCCGCGCTGCCCACCGGCTGGGCGACCGTGACCAACGCGGGCAGCGGCAAGTGCCTGGACGCGCGCGCCGCCGCGACCGTCAACGGCACCGCCGTGCAGCAGTACGCCTGCAACGGCACGACCGCCCAGCAGTGGGCCCTCACCCCGACCTCCGACGGCTATCTGCGGCTCGGCAACCGCAACGACTCCGCGCAGGTCGTCGACGTCAAGGACGTCTCCACCGCCGACAACGCGCCGGTCCACCTGTGGACCTACGGCGGCGGGCTCAACCAGCAGTGGCGGGCCGTCGACGACGGGGGAGGGGCCTACCGGTTCGTCAACCGCAACAGCGGCAAGTGCCTCGACGTCCCCGCCGCCGCGACCGCCGACGGCGTGCAGCTCGCGCAGTACACCTGCAACGGGACGGCCGCCCAGCGCTTCCAGGTGACCGCCGCCCAGCTCCCGCCCGGCGACGTCGACCTCGGCCCGAACGTCGCCGTGTTCGACCCGTCGATGCCGTCCGCGACGATCCAGAGCCGCCTCGACGCCATCTTCCGAAGCCAGGAGACCAACCAGTTCGGGGCGCAGCGGTACGCGGTGCTGTTCAAGCCGGGCACCTATGCCAACGATGTCAACGTCGGCTTCTACACCCAGGTCCTCGGCCTCGGCCAGTCCCCGGACGCGGTGACGATCAACGGCGCGGTGCACGTGGAGGCCGACTGGTTCCCGCCGCAGAACGCCACCCAGAACTTCTGGCGCGGCGCCGAGAACCTCTCCGTCACCCCCACCGGCGGCACCGACCGCTGGGCCGTCTCGCAGGCGTCCGCGTACCGGCGGATGCACGTGCGGGGCAATCTGGAGCTCAGCGACGGCGGCTGGTCCAGCGGCGGCTTCCTCGCCGACACCAAGGTCGACGGCCAGGTCCGCTCCGGCACCCAGCAGCAGTGGCTCACCCGCAACGCGCAGCTCGGCGGCTGGACCGGGGCCAACTGGAACATGGTCTTCGTCGGCAGCCAGGGCGTCCCCGCCACCAGCTTCCCCAGCCCGCCCTACACCACCGTCGACCGCACCCCCGTCGTCCGCGAGAAGCCGTTCCTGTACGTGGACGGGGCCGGCGCCTACAAGGTGTTCGTGCCCGCCACGCGGACCGACTCCACCGCGACGAGCTGGGGCGCGGGAGCCCCGGCCGGGACCTCGCTCGGCATGGACGCCTTCTACGTCGTGAAGCCGGGCGCGACCGCCGCCCAGCTCAACGCGGCCCTCGCCGCCGGAAAGAACCTGCTGGTCACGCCGGGCGTCTACCACCTGGACCAGACCCTGCGGGTCACCCGCCCCGACACCGTGGTCCTGGGCCTCGGCCTGGCCACCCTCGTCCCCGACAACGGCGTCACCGCGATGACCGTCGCCGACGTCGACGGAGTGAAGCTCGCCGGGCTCCTCTTCGACGCCGGGCCGGTGAACTCGCCGACCCTGCTGGAGATCGGCCCGCCCGGATCCGCCGCCTCCCACGCGGCGAACCCGACCTCGCTGCACGACGTGTACGTCCGCGTCGGCGGCGCGGGCGTCGGCAAGGCCACCACGAGCCTCGTCGTCAACAGCGACCACGTCATCGGCGACCACATGTGGATCTGGCGCGCCGACCACGGCACCGGCGTCGGCTGGAACACCAACACCGCCGACACCGGACTCGTCGTCAACGGCGACGACGTGACGATGTACGGCCTGTTCGTCGAGCACTACCAGAAGCACCAGACCGTCTGGAACGGCAACGGCGGCCGGACGTACTTCTACCAGAACGAGATGCCCTACGACCCGCCGAACCAGGCGGCGTGGATGAACGGCGCCACCCGCGGCTACGCCGCCTACAAGGTCGCGGACACCGTCACCACCCACCAGGCGTACGGCCTCGGCAGCTACTGCTACTTCAACGCCGACCCGCGCGTGACGGCGGACCACGCCATCGAGACCCCCACCGGCCCCGGCATCCGCTTCCGCGACATGGTGACGGTCTCCCTCGGCGGCACCGGCACCATCCGCCACGTCGTCAACGACCGAGGCGGCCCCTCCGACGCCACCACCAACGTCGCCAACCTGGTCGCCTACCCCTGACGGCCGAAGGCCCGTCCACCCTAGGGTGGACGGGCCAGCGACTTCGAACGTCCGGAGGTGCGATGTCCCCGCTCATGAAGCTGAGCGCGATCACGCTCGACTGCGCCGAGCCGAGGGTCCTCGCCGCCTTCTACCAGGAGGTCACCGGGCTCGAACCGCACCCCCGCTCCGACGACGACTTCGCGAGCCTGCGGTCGGGGGACGGCGACGGCCCGATCATCGGCTTCCAGAGGGTCGACGGCCACCGGCCCCCGACCTGGCCGGAACCGGCCGTCCCCCAGCAGCTCCACCTGTGCTTCGACGTCGCCGATCTGGACGCGGCCGAGGCGCGCCTGTTGGCGCTGGGCGCGGGGAAGCCGGAGTGGCAGCCGGACGAGGGGCGCTGGCGGGTGCTCACCGATCCGGCGGGGCACCCGTTCTGCATCGTCGTCGGCTGAGCCCGGGGGCGTCAGCGGCGGGCGGCGCGCAGCAGGGTGGTGGCGCCGGCGATCGGGGCGATCAGCGAGACGGCGATGATCAGCAGCACCTCGATCGGTCCGAGGCGCCCGCCGGCCAGCAGGAAACCGGCGGCGACCAGGGCGAGCGGGACGATCGCGCAGCTCACCGTGCCGATCGTCTTCTGACGCCGGTCCCATACCGGCGAGCCCCACAGCAGCACGAGGCCGATGATCAGGGCCGTCGTTCCCACGAAGGCGTTCAGCGCCGACAGCAGCCCGGCAAGGGCCAGCAGTCCGACGGTGACCCGGACGCGCGTGCGGCTGACGGGCGGGGCCGCCGGGGCCAGCAGGACGTGCGGCTCCTCGGCCAGCGCGGACGCGGCCACGGCGCGGGGGTCGCCCAGGCCCGCCAGCACCGCGCGGACCTCGTCGTCCGAGGCGGCGCCGCTGACCTCGACGTGCTCGCGCAGGTCGGCCAGGAGCTCGGCCCGGCGCTCGGCGGGCAGGACGGAGGTCTCGCGGGCGACGGCGTCGAGATAGGCGGTCACCAGCGGGTGGTCGATGGCGTTCATGCGGGATCCCCCTGCGGGTCGTTGAGAAAGTGGTCGACGGCGTCCCGGAAGGACGGCCACGCCTGGGTGAACTCGGTGAGGGCGGCCCGCCCGAGGGCGGTCAGCGTGTAGTAGCGGCGCGGCGGCCCGCTGGGGGACTCGCGCAGCTCGGTCTCGACGAACCCCTCGCGGCGCAGCCGCGACAGCAGGGGGTAGATCGTGCCCTGACTGGTGGTCATGACGCTGACCGCGGAGAGCTCGGACAGCAGCTCCACCCCGTACCTCGGCCCGTCCCTGAGCAGTGCGAGGACGCAGTGCTCCAGCACCCCCTTGCGGAGCTGACTGGGAACCCGGCCCCCCGTCTCGTTCATTGCTTCACCAGGAACCATGCAATGCAAGATAGTCCGGGCGTGGGTCGCTCCGCAAGCGTCACCAGCCCGCGCGCGCCCGGAGTCCCGGGTATCTCCGCCAGGCCCCGGCGTCCCCGCCCGCCTCCGCGCGGGCGGCGACCCGTACCCTCCACGGGCCGGGCGCGGACCAGCCGCGCCCACGTCGACGGGGGACGACTCATGACATACCTGCGCGCGGTGATACCCGCACTGGCCGGAGCGCTCCTGCTCACGGCCCTGCTGTGGTGGGCGGGCGCGAGCACCGCCGCCGTGCGGCTGCCCGGCGGCGCCGACACCCTCGGCGCTGGAACGGCCGCCGAACTCGAACGCTGGCTCGCCCCCTGGGCGTACGACCCGCCGGACTTCCTCCGCCCCGGCAGCCAGACGCCCGGCGACACGGCGTACAAGGTCGGTGGCAGCCGCTATCTCGCCCTGCACGCCACCGCCCTGCAGATCCGTTTCTGCGCGGTCTTCGCCCTCTTCCTCCCCGGCGCCCTGCTCCTGCTCCGCCGACTGCCCCCGACCCACGGCCGGACGCCCGCCACCCTGCTCGCGCTCTGGGGCTGGGGCACGGTCGCCGGCACCCTCGCCGTGGGGGTCTCCGCGCCGTGGCTCATCGCCTCCGGCGGACGCGGCAGCTACCGCTTCCTGCCCCAGCTCGCCGCAGTCCTCGCCTCCGGACGGCAGGTGCTCGTGGTGGCCGCCCTCGTGGCGGCGGCCGTGACCGTGCTCGTCGCCCGGGTCGCCGCCAAGGGGGCCGGCATCCCGCCCCGTACGCCCGTCCCGGCCGGCCCGGCCCGCCGCGCCGCCACCGTCGGGACGGCGGCCGTCGCGCTGTCGCTGCTCGTCCTGTCGTACGACGGGATCGCCGCCGCCATCCAGTCGGCACCCTCCCCGGGCGGCTTCCTCGACGAGCCGGGCGACCTGCTCCGCCAGTGGCTGCTGCTCGGCGGCTGGACCGCCCCCGTCGCCGGACCGCTCGGGGAGTGGGTGCTGTACCGGGCCGTCGACGTGCTGGTGCTCGTCCTCGTCTGGTGGGCGCTGCGGCTGCTGCCGGGGCTCCTCACCCGCGTCACGGTCCCCGCGATGGCCGCCGGTGCAGTGAGCGCGACCGTCCTGGCCCTGCTGGCGGGCCAGTCGCTGCGCGGCGCTCTCGACGGGGCGGGCCAGGGGCCCGGCCCGCTGAGCGCGCTCGGCAACCTCGGCCACGGGGTGCCGGCCGCGCTGACCTGGGGCGTCGTCGCCGGGATCGCGGCCACCGTGACCCTGGGCACCGCCCGGCGCAAGGAGCGGGGCACGTCCTAGCGGCCGAGCCAGCCGCGCAGCGCCCTGCTCACCGCCGGCATCGTCACGTACGTCATCAGGACGTTGAAGACGCACGCGGTGACCAGGGTGCTCAGCGGCAGCGGCAGCCCCGTCAGGCGGGGCACCAGGAACAGGCCCCCCAGCAGCGAGACCGGATAGATCGCCACGGTCGCGCTGATCGCCATCTTCCACCTCGGCGGCGCCGGGCGGGTCGAGCCGGGCTTCGCGAACCACGTCTCCATCCCGGTCAGCTTCCGCCGCGCGATCTCCGTGTGGTGATGGCCCTCGCAGTTCGCGAACCACGCCGCCCGCTCCGGCGACTCCTGCCACACCCGACACGCCTCCGCGTCCCGGAACCGGTGCACGAGGAACCAGGGGGCGTCCCCGCCGGACGAGCGGAACAGGCCGTAGCCGAGGTGGCCGGGGAACGCGGCGGCGGTGTCGAGGATGCCCCTCGCCCACCGTTCGAACACGGCTTCGTAGCCGGGCTCGACCCGCCGGGCTATCAGCAGGGTCACCTCACCCGCGTCGGCGGGGACGGTCGTGTGCTCAAGGCTCACCGCGGTCATGGATACTCCCGATCGTCACGCCGCGCCGCGGCCACTGTACGCGCCCCGGGATACTGCCTCCATGACGGCCGCCCCGCACCCCGCCCCCACGCCCCCCTTCGACCCCGAACTCGGCGCGGCCCTCGCCGCCTTGGGTGAGGGCGCGCGAGAGCCGTACACCCCCGGGAACCTCGCCGCCCGCCTGGCGCGCGACGCGGCGGCCCGCCCCCGGCCCACGGTCCACGAGCTCCGCGCGGACGGCCGCTTCGACGTCGTGGAACTGCGCGTCCCCGGACCGCCCGGAGCGCCCGAGCTCACCCTGGTCAGCGCCCGCCCCACCGGGACCACCGGCCCCCTCCCGCTGCTCTACTACCTGCACGGCGGCGGCATGATCATGGGCAACGCCCGGTCGGTCGTCCCCCAGCTCCTCCGCGCCTGGGCGCAGCCGCTGGGGATGGCCGTCGTCTCGGCCGAATACCGCCTCGCGCCGGGCGCGCGCTACCCCGCCCCGCTGGAGGACTGCTACGCAGGGCTGGTCTGGGCGGCCGAACACGCCCCCGAGCTCGGCGTCGACCCCGCCCGCATCGTCATCGGCGGCAAGAGCGCGGGCGGCGGCCTCGCCGCGGCCCTGGCCCTCCTCACCCGCGACTGCGGCGGCCCCGTCCCGATCGGCCAGCTCCTGCTGTCGCCCATGCTCGACGACCGCGGCGACACCTTCTCCAGCCACCAGATGGCCGGCGTCGACACCTGGGACCGCACCTCCAACGCGACCGCCTGGGGCGCCCTCCTCGGCGACCGCCGCGGCGCCCCCGACCTGCCGCCGCACGCGGCGCCCGCGCGGGCCACCGAGCTGACCGGACTGCCGCCCGCGTACATCGAGGTCGGCTCGGCGGAGACGTTCCGCGACGAGTGCGTGGCCTACGCCGCCACCCTGTGGCGCTCGGGCGGCCAGGCCGAACTCCACGTCTGGCCCGGCGCCTTCCACGGCTTCGACAGCGTCGCCCCCCACGCGGCCCTCACCCTGCACGCCCGCGAGACCCGCACCCGCTGGCTGAGCCGCCTCCTCGCGACGCCCGTCGGCGCCCCCGGCACCCCCGGCACCCCCGGCACCCCCGGCGGCGCGGGCGCCCCGGGCGGCGCGGGCACGGTGGCCACGAGCGCCGAGATCCCGAGCGCCCCGGACGTCCCAGGCGCCACAACGCTCTCCGGCGCCCCCGACGCTCCCGCCGTCCCCGGCACGGCACGCGCGGCACGCCGGTGACGGCCCGTCTGCGCCACCCGCGCCCCGGGTTCACCTGGGACTGGTGGGCGGTGGACGCCGACGGGCTCCTGGTCCAGTTCAGCCACGGCCCCGCCCCCGTGACGCTGCTCGCGCACCTGGACCGGATCGACGCCGCGGCGGCCTGGGCCGAGGAGCACCGCCCCCGCTGGTTCGCCGACGAGCCCGTACCGCCGCTGCACGCCTTCACCTGCTACGGCGAACTGCCGACCTACACCCGGCGGGGCGTCCCCGCCGCCCCGCTGCGCCTGGCCGACGCCCCGGCCCCTGTCGCGGCCGTCGCGGAACTCGTGCGGCTGCGGCGGGCGGTCGGGGACACCTGGACGATCCACCTCGATGACGGCTGGACCGACGAGCCCTGAAAACGGCGTCCCGCGCGGGGCACCGTTTTCAGTCCCCGGTCGCCCCGTCCGTCCGCTCCCGCAGCAGGTCGGCGTGGCCGTTGTGGCGCGCGTACTCCTGGATCATCAGGGTGTAGACGAAGCGGAGGCTGAGCGGGACGCCGGTGGTGGACTCGAAGGTCTCGTCCAGGCCGTGCCCGGCGGCAGCCGCGTCGCACGCCTCCACTTCGGCCAGAAAGCGCCCGAAATCGCGCTCCGCGTGCGCCGGATCGACGCCGGCCAGCCCCTCGTCGCCGTCCCCGGGGCCGGTGAACACCGGCCCGACCGCCTCCCGCGCGAACGAGCGGCGGAACCAGAACCGCTCCACCTCCGCCATGTGCCGCACCAGCCCCAGCAGAGTGAGCCCGGAGGGCTCCACCGCGGCTCTGGCGAGCTGGTCCGCGTCCAGCCCCGCGCACTTGGCGAGCAGGGTCTCCCGGTGCCGGCGGAGCCAGCCCTCCAGCATCCGGCGCTCGTCCACGGCACCCAGTGCCCCGAGCTCCTGGCCGCGCTCGAACGGCGGTGCTGTCCACGTCATGCCCCCACCGTGCCCTGCCCGCCGCCTCGGGATCAAGAGGACCCCGCGCGCCGCCCCCCGCCCCGCGTCCCGCGCGTGCGGGCCTTCCACCCGCCACCTAGGCTGATGATCGGTCAGGTCCCGAGGGAGGTGCCGTTGGTGCGGCGGGTGCGCGGCGGCATCGTCCCCTGGGTCGTGGGCGCCCTGGTGCTGGGCTCCTTCGCCGGGCCCGCCCCGGAGCGCGGCGGCGACGCCAAACCGCCCCGGGCCACCGCCACGACCCTGCACGGAGCGTTCCTCGGCTCCGGCGCCGAGGGCGTCGCCCGGCTGCCGCGCTTCGAGAGCTGGCGCGGCCACGGGGCGCTCCAGGCCGGGCGGACCTACCTCCCGGGCGACGACTGGGTCAGCATCGAGGGAGCCGAGGCGTTCCTGCGCCCCTGGGCCGCCTGGCGCGCCGCGCGCCCCGGCCGGGTCCTCGTCCTGAACGTGCCCATGCTCGACCGCAGCGAGGCCGGACTGCCCGACCGGCGCGTCGCCGCGCTGCTCAAGGCGGGCGCGGGCGGACGCAACGACGCGCACTTCCGGGTCCTCGCCCAGCGCCTCGTACGCCAGCGGCTCGGGGACAGCGTCCTGGTGCTCGGCTGGGAGATGAACGGCATCACCTACACCCACCGCTGCCACCCCGCCCCGGCGCAGTGGCAGGCGTACTGGCGCCGGATCGTCAGGACGATGCGCGCCGTCCCCGGCCAGCGCTTCCGCTTCGACTTCGCGCCCAGCCGCGGACGCGACGCCATCCCCTGGACCCGCTGCTATCCGGGCGACGCGTACGTGGACGTCATCGGCATGGACGCCTACGACCAGCCGCGCGGCACCTCCTTCCGCCGCCAGGTCGACGAGCCGTACGGACTGCGCGACCAGGTCGACTTCGCCAAGCGGCACCGCAAGCGCGTCTCCTATCCGGAGTGGGGCCTCTTCCGCAACGGCGACGACCCGGCGTACGTGAAGGGGATGCTCGACTGGTTCCGCGCCCAGCGCCCGCTCTACGAGTCGCTCGCCGACTACTGCCCGCACGGCGTGTGGACCTGCGCCCGGAACCCGAAGAGCGCGCGCGAGTACCGGCGCCGCTCGTAGCGGGGGAAAAAGCAGGGTGCGCGGGGCGTCCGGACGTGCTGGGATCGCTTCCTGTGAACGAGTACTTCTCCGAGGGCGCCGACCCGCTGGACCTTCCGGCGTCTACGGACCCGGCGGACCTCCCAGACCTCCTGGACCGGATGGAGCGGAATCTGGCGGAACACGCCTGCCACCTCCACCGCGGCATGGCGGGCGCCACCGTCACCGACACCGGGGACCTGCTGGTCGCGGACAGCGGGCTCGACGACGACACCTTCAACATCGTCGCCGCCGCCCGCCTCACCCCGGCCGACGCCGACGCGCGCGTCGCCGGCACGGCCCGGACGCTGGCCGCCACCGGGCGGCCCTTCTCCTGGTGGGTCGGGCCCGCCTCCACCCCCGCCGACCTCGGCGCGCGGCTCGCGGCGGCCGGACTCCCCGCGTCCGAGCACGAGACGGCGATGTGGGCCGCCCTGGACGGCACCCTCCCGCCGCCAGCCGCCCCGGGACTCGACATCCGGCCCGTGACCACCCCCGCCGAACTCGCCGACTACGCCACGGTCCTCGCCGCGAACTGGGACCCGCCCGCCGACACCGTCCGCCGCTTCTTCGCCCGGGCGGCCCCCCGGGCCCTCGACGCGGACTGCCCGGCCCGCTACCTGGTCGGATACGCGGGAGACCGCCCGGTCTGCTCCGCCGAGGTGTTCCTGCACGCCGGGGTCGCGGGTGTCTACAACATCTCCACCCTGGCCGCGCACCGCGGGCGCGGGTACGGCGGGGCCGTCACCCTCGCGGCCCTCCGAGCCGCCCGCGAACGGGGCCACCGCGTCGCCGTCCTCCAGGCGTCCGCCGACGGCGAGCCCGTCTACCGCCGCCTGGGCTTCCGCGACTGCGGCCGGTTCACCGAGCACGCCGTCAGGCCCTGAGCACCGCCGTTACGATGGGGGGACCGCGGCCCGACGGTGCGGCCGCCGGTGCCGAAGGGAGCGGGCGTGCGTCAGTTGGGCGAGCTGGAGGCGGAGATCATGGACCGCCTGTGGTCCTGGGGCCGCCCCGCCACCGCGCGGGAGGTCCTCAACGACCTCACCAAGCAGCGGCCCCTCGCGTACAGCACCGTCAAGACCGTCGCCGACATCCTCTACGGCAAGGGCATGCTGACCCGCGAGAAGGACGGCCGGGCCTGGCTCTACCAGCCCACCTGCTCCCGCCAGCAGTACACCGCCGCCCGGATGCAGGACGCCCTGGAGGGCAGTCCCGACACCGCCGGCGTGATGGCCAGCTTCGTCGAGCAGATCACCCCCGACGAGGTGGAGGCCCTGCGCGCCGCGCTCCGTGCCGCCCGGCGCCGGGCCGAGTCGTGATCACCTCCGCCGTCCTGGCGGGCTACGCCCTGCTCGTCGGCGCCGCCTCGCCCCGCTACCTGGCCCGCGCCCGCTGGACCCACCGCGCGCCCGCCCTCGCCGTCGGCGTCTGGCTGCTCCTGATGCTGACGTTCGTCGTCTCCACCGCGCTCGCCGCCCACCACCTCGTGATGGCGGACCGGCACGTGCACGGCGGCCTGATCGGCCTGCTCAGCGCCTGCGGCCTCGGCCCGCACGGCACGCTCGCCGACAGCGCCGCCGACCCGGACGTGTGGGACGCCGCCGGGCTCGCCGCCGCGGGCGCCGTCGTCGCGCTGCCCCTCGTCTGGCTGCTGCGCACCGCGCGCACCGCCCGGGCCGAGCGCCGACGGCAGCTCGACACGCTGCGCCTGATCGGCCGCCCGGCACCCGCGTACGGGGCGACCGTCGTCGAACACCCCGTCGCCGCCGTGTACTGCCTGCCGGCCCGGCCCGCCCGCGTCGTCGTCACCCGGGGCGCCCTCGACGCCCTCGACGACGAGCAGCTCCGCGCCGCCCTCGCGCACGAGCGCGCGCACATCGACGGACGCCACCACCTGGTCCAGATGCTCCTGAGTGCCTTCGCCCGTGCCTTCCCCCGGCTCCCGCTCGCCCGGCACGCCCGCGAACAGGTGCTGCTCCTGCTGGAGATGGTCGCCGACGACCGCGCCCTGCGTCTGCACTCGCGCGAGGCCCTCGCGACCGCGCTGTGCGAGGTGGCCGCGGGCCGCGTACCTCGGCCCGCCCTCGGGATGGGCGGCCCGAGCGCCCTCATCCGGCTCCGCCGGGTCCTCACCCCGCAGCCCAGGCCGCACGGAGCGGCCCGCCTCGGCGTCGCCCTCGCGGCGGCCGGCGCCCCGCTGTTCCCGCTGCTCCTCGGCTGCGGGCCCTTCTGACCGCGCCCCGCGCGCGGGGGGGCGGGCGGGCTCAGAGCCGGACGCCCCACATGAACGGCATCCCGCTGCGCGCGATCGACTCGTAGCGGACCTGCGCCCCCGGCTTGGGGGAGTGCAGGATCTGCCCGTTGCCCGCGTAGAAGCCCACGTGGCTCAGGTCGGTCCGCATGATGATGAGGTCGCCGGGGCGCAGGGCGCTCAGCGAGTTGATCCGGGTGCCCACGTTCGCCTGCGCCTGCGAGGTGCGGGGGATGTTCACGTTCGCCTGCCGGAAGGCCCACGAGGTCAGCCCCGAGCAGTCGAACGACCCCGGGCCGCTCGCCCCCCACACGTACGGCATCCCGACCCGGCTCTGCGCCGCGGCGAACGCGGCGGCACCCCGTGAGGAGGCGCTCGCCTCGTTGCCGAGGTCCACGCGGGAGCTCGCCCGGTTGGCCCGGTCCTCCTTCGCGGCGATCTGCGCCCGCTCCTCGGCGGAGAGGGTGTTCATCAGCTTCTGCGCCTTCGCCAGCTTGCCCTGCACCTCCGCCTTCTTGCGGCGCTGCTCCCCGCGGGTCTCCTCCAGCTCGGCGAGCTTCCGCGCCGCCTCGGTCCGCTGCTGCTGGAGCTCCCGGCGCTGCGCCTCGAAGAGCTGGAGGGTGTTCACGTCGCGCTGGCTGAGCCGCTGCTGCAGGCTCGCGCGCTCCAGGAACGAGTCGGGGTCGGCGGAGAGCATCAGCTGCATCGACGGTTCGAGCCCGCCCCCTCGGTACTGCGCCGCGGCCAGCGAACCGACCCGGTCGCGCAGTCTGTTGAGCTCACCCTGCTTGCGGGCGGTGGCGTCCTGGAGGGAGTCCACCTGCTTCTGGAGCGTGTCGGCCTTCTCCTTGGCGCCGTTGAACTTCTCCGTCGCCTGCGTCGCCGCCTCGTAGAGCCGGTCGATCTCGGCCTGGACGCCCTTCTTCGTCGGGTCGGGCGCCGGGTCGGCCCACGCGGTCTGCGCGGACAGGGCGACGGCCGCCGCCGCGGTCGTCGTGAGCACGCCCGCGTAGCGGGGGCGGGAGGTCTTGGGACGGCGGTGGGACGCCACGATCGGCCAGCTCCTTCTTCCTCGGGAAGGCTCCCCCGGCCGGGGCCGGGGCACGGGGCCCGACAGGCGGCCGGAGGAGCGCTCGAATACTAAGCCGCTTAGCTGAATGGTGACAACCGGCTCCTGATCAACGGTTATCCACAGGCTGATCGGGGTGGGCGCGATGCCCGCTAGTCTGTGCCGTGACGTGAAAATGTGAATCCACTTAGCAGATTGGCCGGTGGCCGGTGGCCGGTGGCCGGTGGCCGGTAGTCGGTTAGCCGGCAGCTGCTGGACGGTGGTCGGTGGCGGATGGAGTCAGGGAGGGGGAGGCGGGATGGTACGGATCGGATCGCGGTGCGTGCTGGCGGTGCTGGTGCCGCTCCTGGCCGCCTTCGCCGTGCTCGTCCACCACGAGGCCGCGCCGCCCGGCGCGACGGCGTCCGCCGCGCGGGCCATGACCCAGGCCATGCCGATGGGCGCGGCCACGGCGACGGACGCGCACCCGGAGGCGAAGGCCGCCATGGGGGCCTGTCCCAGCCCCGGTTCGGGTCACTGCTCGGCCCCGGTCGGCGACCCGCCCACGTTCACCGCGCAGGCGCCCGGGGGCGCCGACCGCACGCACCGGCCCGTCAGCCCCGGCCGAGAGCCGATGTCCGGCCCCGCGTCAGGGCTCTCCCCACCCGCCCTCTCCGCCTCGTCCCGCCTGCGCATATAGGCCCCGCCTCCAGGCGGCGACCCGTCGTGCCGCCACGCGCGTACCGCTCCGCTTGCCGGTAATTCGAGACGAGGCATCACATCATGACGCGTACATTTCCCATCGACCGCCGCTCCCTCCTGCGCGCCGGACTCGGCGCGGCCGGCGCCGGCGCCCTCACCGCCTGCTCCGGAAGCGGAGGCGGAAGCGGTACGAGCAGGGGTACGGGCGCGGGCGGAGGCGCGGCGCTCGTCGGCGTCGGCGGGCCCGAGGTCGTCGCCGTCGAGAAGGCCCGCGGGGGCACCGGCACCGAGCGGCGGCACACCCTCACCGCCGCCGCGGCCAAGGTCGGTCTCGGCGCCGGGATCACCGCCAGGACCTGGGCCTTCGACGGCCGGGCCCCGGGCCGGGAGATCAGGATCGGCGCGGGCGACACGCTCGTCGCGGAGCTCTCCAACCAGCTCCCGGACCGCACCCCCACCTCCCTCCACTGGCACGGGCTCGCCCTGCGCTCCGACATGGACGGCGTGCCGCCCGTGACGCAGGCGGCAGTCCGGGCGGGGGCCTCGTTCACGTACCGGTTCATCGCCCCGGACCCCGGCACGTACTTCTTCCACCCGCACGTCGGGGTGCAGCTCGACCGGGGGCTGCACGCGCCGCTGATCGTGGAGGACCCGAGGGAGCCGTTGGCCTACGACACGGAGTGGGTGGTCGTCCTCGACGACTGGCTCGACGGCGTCACCGGCACACCGGACCGGGCGTTCGCGGAGCTCACACGGGGCATGGACATGGGCATGGGCGGCCATGACATGGGGGGCCACGGCACCGGCGGCGGCACGGACGCGCCGCCCGCCGCGACGGGGCTCATGCTGATGGGCGCCCGCAGCGAACTGCTCGGCGGTGACGCCGGGGACGTGGCCTACCCGCACCACCTCGTCAACGGCAGGGTCGCCGCCGACCCGGAGGTCCACCGGGGCAAGCCGGGGCAGCGGGTGCGCCTGCGGATCGTCAACGCGGGCGCGGACACCGCGTACCGCGTGGCGCTCGGCGGCCACCGGATGACGATCACCCACACCGACGGCTTCCCCGTGCGCCACGAGGTGGTGGACGCGCTGCTCGTCGGAATGGGGGAGCGGTACGACGTGCTGGTCACGCTCGCGGACGGCGTCTTCCCGCTCGTCGCCCTCGCCGAGGGCAAGGACGCCACCGGCATGGCCCTCGTGCGCACGGGCGCGGGCGCGCCCCCGGCCCCGACCGTGCGGCCGAAGGAGCTGGGCGGCCGGATCGTGACGGCGGACCGGCTGCGCGCCGCCGACGACGTACGGCTGGACACGGCGAAGCCGGACCTGGTGCACCGCATCGAGCTCGGCGGCGGCATGGCGAAGTACGACTGGGCCCTGAACGGCAGGCGGTTCGACATGAACGCCCCGGACACCGCCCCGCTGCTGATCGAGGAGGGGCGGCGGGTGCGCCTGGGGTTCGTCAACAGGACCGGCATGTGGCATCCGATGCACCTGCACGGCCACACCTACCAGTTGGGCGCCGACGGCCCCCGCAAGGACACCGCCATCGTCCTGCCCGGCAGGACCCTGGCCGTCGACTTCGACGCGGACAACCCCGGCCGCTGGATGCTCCACTGCCACAACGCCTACCACGGGGAGGCGGGGATGATGGCGCTCGTCGCGTACCGCGCCTGAGCCGGGGGCCGGGGCCGAGGGCTGAGGGCCGGGGGGGCCGGGGGCCGAGGGCCGGGGCCGCGCACCCGGGCGGCTCGGGTCAGTCCCCGGCGGCCCGGTCGCTCATCCACCGGGCCGCCAGGAGGCCCGAGGCGGCGGTGAGGACGGCGGCGACGAGGACGGTCGGGGCCAGGCCGAGGGTGTCGGCGAGGACACCGGCGAGGAGGGCCCCGGCCGCGTAGCCGAGGTCGCGCCAGAAGCGGTACGTGCCGAGGGCGTCGGCCCGCCAGGCCGGGTGCGCGCGGTCGGAGACGGCGGCGATCAGGGCCGGGTAGACGAGCGCGGTGCCGAGGCCGAGGCCGACGGCGGAGAGGAGTCCGGCGAGGAGGGGGCGGTCGAGGAGCGCGAGGGCGACGAGGAGTCCGGCGGCCTGGACCGACATGCCGGTGACCACGAGGGGTCTGCGGCCGATCCGGTCGGCCAGGTGGCCGGCCGGGATCTGGCCGAGGCCCCACAGGAGCGGGTAGAGCCCCTTGATCAGGCCGATCGCCGCGATGCCGAGGCCGCGGTCGGCGAAGAGGAGGGGGAAGACGCCCCAGGTGAGGCCGTCGTTGAGGTTGTTCACCAGGCCCGCCTGGCTCGCGCCGCGCAGCGAGCGGTCCCGCCAGGACGTGCGGGCGAAGACGGTCCAGAAGGACATGGGCCGCCCCGTTCCCGTTCCCGCTCGCGGCGGCGGGGCCGGGTGGCGGGAGAGTTCGAGGGCCAGGTGGGCGGCGGTGTCCTTGGCCAGGAGGGAGAGCGCGAGACCCGCGGCGACGAAGACGACGCCGACGAGCTCGGGGGCGGGTCGCAGCCCGTAGCGGGTGGCGAGGAAGCCGGTGAGCAGCGCGGACGCGCCGACGGCGACGTATCCGGCGGCCTCGTTCAGGCCGGTGGCGAGGCCGCGGCGGGCCGGGCCCACCAGGTCGATCTTCATGTTCACGGTCATCGACCAGGTCAGCCCCTGGTTCAGGCCGAGCAGCACGTTCGCGGCCACGATCCACCACCACGACGGCGCCCACGCCAGCGCGAACGGCACCGGCACACCGGCCAGCCAGCCCGCGAGCAGCAGCTGGCGGCGGCGGAAGCGGGCCGTGAGGGCACCGGCCGCGAGGTTGGTCAGCGCCTTGGTCAGGCCGAAGGCCACGATGAACGAGAACACCGCCAGATTGCCGGTGAGCCCGAACACCTCGGTCCCGATCAGCGGCACCGTCGTCCGCTCCAGGCCGACGAGCGCGCCGACCGCCGCGGTGACGAGGACGAGCAGGGCGAACTGCGCCCGGTTCTCCCGCAGCCCCAGACGCACCGCGCCGGGGGCGGGGGTGGGGCCGGGACCGGAGGCGGGAGGGGGCGGCAGGGTCGCGGCCGTGTGCCGGTTCATCTCGTTCCTTCGCCTTCGCCTTCGCTTCGCTTTGCCTTCGCGTCCGTGTTTCGGCTGGCCACAATACCCCCACCCGTATTCTGGAGATGTGACCCAGGATACCTAGGGGGGTATTTGACTCGCGAGGGTCGGGCTGCTTACGGTCGGATGCGTCGATACCCAGGGGGGTATCGACGTCCGATGCGTCCGCCCCCGCCCGCCCCGCTCAGGCGGCCGGACGCGCGTCCCCGATGGAGGAAACGTCGTGTTCTTCGCGCAGTACTACCTCGACTGCCTCTCCCAGGCGTCGTACATGATCGCCGACGAGACCACCGGCCAGGCCGTCGTCGTCGACCCCCGCCGCGACGTCTCCGAGTACCTCGCCGACGCCGCCGCCCACGGATTCACCGTCGTCGGCGTCATCAACACCCACTTCCACGCCGACTTCGTCGCGGGACACCTGGAGATGGCCGACAGCACCGGCGCCTGGATCGGCTATGGCCGCCGCGCCGAGACCGAGTACCCCATCCGCGCGCTCGCCGAGGGCGAGCGCGTCTCGCTCGGCGACGTCACGCTCCGGATCCTGGAGACCCCCGGCCACACCCCCGAGTCGATCAGCGTCCTCGTGTACGAGCACGCCGCCGACACCGTCCCGTACGGCGTGCTCACCGGCGACGCCCTGTTCATCGGCGACGTCGGCCGCCCCGACCTGCTCGCCTCCGTCGGCGTCACCGCCGAGGAGCTCGGCGCCATGCTCCACGACAGCGTCCAGCACAAGCTCATGGCCCTCCCCGACGAGGTGCGCGTGTTCCCCGCCCACGGGGCGGGCTCCGCCTGCGGCAAGAACCTCTCCACCGAGAAGTGGTCGACCATCGGCGAACAGCGCGCCACCAACTACGCCTGCGCCCCGATGAGCCGCGAGGAGTTCGTCGCGCTCGTCACCGCCGGACAGTCCGCCGCGCCCGGCTACTTCGCGTACGACGCCGAGCTGAACCGCAAGGAGCGGCTGCTGTACGACGCGGCGGCGCCCCGGCCGCTGTCCCTCGCCGAGTTCACCGCGCTGCGCCGCTCGGGCGCCGTCGTGGTCGACGCCCGCTCGCCGCAGGACTTCGCCAACGGGCACCTGCGCGGCGCGGTGAACGTGCCCGCCGAGGGCCGGTTCGCCGAACAGGCCGGCACCGTCCTCGACCCGGCCGACGAGCTGATCGTCATGGCCCCGGAGAACCGCGAGGAGGAGGTCGTCACGCGCCTCGCCCGCATCGGCTTCGACCGGGCCGTCGGCTACCTCCGCAACCCGGAGGACGCCCTCGCCGCGCTCGCCGACGAGGTCGCCCCCGCCAGCCGCCTGACCGCCGCGCACCTGCGCGCCGCCCTCGCCGGACCCACGCCGCCGCTCGTCGTCGACGTGCGCACCTGCGGGGAGCGCGGGGCCAACGGCACCATCGACGGCGCCCTGCACATCCCGCTGAGCGAGCTCCCGGCGCGGGCCGCAGAGCTGCCCGCCGACCGCCCCCTCGTCCTGCACTGCGCGGGCGGCCACCGCTCGTCCATCGCGGCGAGCCTGCTCCGCCACCGCGGCTTCGACGACATCTCCGACATCCTCGGCGGCTACGCGGCCTGGGCCCTGTCCAGCGAGTTCGCGGAGCAGGCCCCGGCTGCCGAGCCCGCCGGCGCCTGACCCGTACGCGCGCCCCGGCGCCCCGCGCCGCCGCCCTCTCCCCCTTTCGCTTCCCCTCACCCGTACCGACGCATTGGAGCCACCCATGGCCGAGAATCCCACCCCCTCCTCCGCAGCCCCCTCCTCTTCCTCCGTCACCCCCGCCGTCCTCCACGCGCTCTTCCGTGAAGGCCGGGCGCCGCGGCTGCTCGACGTGCGGACACCGGGGGAGTTCCGGACCGCGCACATACCCGGCTCGTACAACGTGCCCCTCGCCACCCTGCGCGAGCACCGCGCCGAGCTGCTCTCGCACCTGGACGAGGAGGTCGTGCTCGTCTGCCGCTCCGGCGCCCGGGCCACCCAGGCCGAGAAGGCCCTCGCGGAGGCGGGCCTGCCGAACCTGCGGGTCCTCGAAGGCGGCATGAACGCCTGGGAGGCGGCCGGCGCCCCCGCGAACCGGGGCCCCGAGCGCTGGGACATGGAGCGCCAGGTCCGCCTCGTCGCCGGCTCGATCGTGCTGGTCACCGGGCTCGTCGGCGTGTTCGTGCCGGGCGCGCACCTGGTCGGCACCGCGGTCGGCGCCGGGCTGACGTACGCGGCCCTCAGCAACACCTGCGCCATGGGCGTCCTGCTCTCCAAGCTCCCCTACAACCGGGGCCCGCGCACCGACATCGGCACCGTCCTCGCGGAGCTGCGGAGCACCCCGTGACCGTCCTCGTCCTCGCGGGCGCCCTGCTCGTGGGTGTCACCCTCGGCGTCCTGGGCGGCGGCGGCTCGATCCTGACCGTGCCCCTCCTGGTCTACCTGGCCGGGCAGGGCACGAAGGAGGCGATCGCGACCTCGCTGTTCGTCGTGGGCGTCACCAGCCTGGCCGCGCTCGTGCCGCACGCGCGCGCCCGGCGGGTGCGCTGGCGGACCGGCCTGCTGTTCGGCGCCTTCAGCATGGCGGGCGCCTACGGCGGCGGCCGGCTCGCGGAGTACGTCCCCGGCACGGCGCTGCTCATCGCCTTCGCGCTGATGATGCTCGCCACGGCCGCCGCGATGCTGCGCGGTCCGCGCCGGAACGCCGGGCCGGGGCCCCGGGAGCGCGAGCTGCCGGTGCGCCGGGTCGCGGTCGAGGGCCTCGTCGTCGGCGCGGTCACCGGCCTGGTCGGCTCGGGCGGCGGCTTCCTCGTCGTACCGGCGCTCGCCCTGCTCGGCGGACTGTCCATGAGCGCCGCCGTCGGCACGTCGCTGCTCGTCATCGCCATGAACTCGTTCGCGGGCCTGGCCGGGCACCTCGCCGGGGTGCGGATCGACTGGGGCCTGGCCCTGACGGTCACGGCCGTGGCGGTCGCGGGCAGCGCGCTGGGCGCGCGCTTCGCGGGCCGGATCCCGCAAGGGGTGCTGCGCCGGGTCTTCGGCTGGTTCGTCGTGGTGATGGGCGTCTTCGTCCTCACCCAGCAGCTCGGCGCGGGGCTGTGGACGCACCCGGCGACCTGGGGCGTGCTCGGCGCGGTGCTGCTGGCCGGGGGAGGCGCCGCGATGGCCGCCCGGTGGCGAATGAAAAGCAGCGGTTAGGGCGATTTGATACCCCTGGGGGTATCATGATGGGCGGGGGTGAGAGTGGAGGAGGTCTCCGTGCAGGTCGAAGAAGGGGCCGTGCGTCCCGTGCTGAACAGGCTGCGCCGCGCCCAGGGGCAGCTCACCGCCGTCATCGCGATGATCGAGGCCGGCCGCGACTGCAAGGACGTGGTCACCCAGCTCGCCGCCGTCTCCCGGGCCCTCGACCGGGCCGGGTTCAAGATCGTGGCGAGCGGGATGCGGCAGTGCCTCGCCGAGAGCGACACCGACGCCCCGCCCATGTCGGAGGAGGAGCTGGAGAAGCTCTTCCTCGCCCTGGCCTGAGCGGGCCCCGCGTTCACCTGTTCGGCGGATTCCATGTGGTTGCCGGACGGCTGCCCGAGGACGCTCGAACCAACCAGCGCGTCCAGGAGCACCCGGTCCGGCAGCACCAGGTCCAGGAGCACCGGAAGGGAACACGGGCATGAGCCAGCAGACAACGCCGCCTCCAGGAGCACCCCGGCACGGCCGGGACACCGACGGCTGGGTCGCGGGCGGGGTGGTGTTCGCGGCGGTGCTGATGCTGTGCGGCGGCGTCCTCGCGATCCTCCAGGGCATCTCCGCCGTGGCCGAGAACGACGTGTACACCCGCATCGGCTCGTACGTGTACGAGCTCAGCCTCACGAGCTGGGGCTGGATCCACATCGTCCTCGGCGCGCTCGTCGCCCTCACCGGCGCCGGGCTGCTCAAGGGCGCCACCTGGGCCCGCTTCACCGGCCTGCTCCTCGTCACCCTCAGCCTGCTCGCGCAGTTCCTCTTCCTGCCGTACGCGCCCTTCTGGTCGATCCTCATGATGGCGATCGACGTGTTCGTCATCTGGGCCCTCGCCGGCAGCCTCGACACCCCCGCGCGCGGCGGCCGGAACGGCGCCCGGACCGGCGGCCGCTGAGGAGGCGCGACCGGCTCCCCGGGGCTCGCGGCGGGGTTGTTAGCCTGCGGGCGTGAACGGGGAGAGCAGCGGGACACGTGTATCCGGATCCGGCCGACCGGTCTCGAGCCGCCCCCAACGGGCGCTCATCGCCGCCAGTTTCGTCAACCGGGTCGGCAACGGCCTCTTCAACACCGCCGCCATCCTCTACTTCACGCTCGTCGTCCACCTGCCCGCCGCGCAGGTCGGCATCGGGCTCACCGTCGCCGGTCTCGTCGGGCTGCTCGCCGGGATCCCCGCCGGAAACCTGGCCGACCGCCACGGGCCCCGCACCGTCTGGCTCGTCTCCTTCGGTGTGCAGGCCGTCGCCATGGCCGCGTTCGTCCTCATCGACGACTGGCTCACCTTCACCGTCATCGCCACCCTCGACCGGCTCGCGGCCACCGCGAGCGGCGCGGCGGGCGGCGCCCTCATCGCCCGCGCGGGCGGCGAGCACCCGGCCGCGTTCCGGGCCAGGCTCCGCACCTACGTGAACCTCGGCGTGGTCCTCGGCACCCTCGGCGCCGCCTTCGCCATCGCCGTCGACACCCGCGCCGCCTACACCGTCCTCATCCTCGCCAACGCCGCCAGCTTCGTCTGCGCGGGCGCCGTCGCCCTCTTCGGCGTGCCCGACTACCGGCCGCTGCCCGCGCCCGAGGGCCACCGCCGCTGGGCGGTCCTCGCCGACCGGCCGTACGTCAGCTTCGTCGCCCTCTACGGCGTCATGGGCCTGCACTACCAGGCCGTGTCGCTGCTCCTGCCGATCTGGCTCTCCGCCCACACCGACGCGCCCCGCTGGACGGTGGCGGTGGTCTACGCCGTCAACAGCGGCGTGTGCGTGCTGCTCCAGAGCCGCATCGGCTCCCGCGTGGAGACCCCCCGGCAGGGCGGCCGGGCCCTCCGCGTCGCCGGACTCCTCTTCCTGGTCAGCTGTCCCCTGATGGCCCTGACCGCCGACGTGCCCGCCTGGGTCGCGCCGCTGCTCGCCGTCCTCGCCGTCGTCGTGCACAGCCTCGGCGAGGTGTGGGAGTCCTCCGGCGGCTTCGCCCTCGGCTTCGGCCTGGCCCCCGACCACGCCCAGGGGCAGTACCAGGGCTTCTTCGGCATCGGCTTCGCCGCCGGACAGGCCCTCGCGCCCGCCGTCCTCACCACGGCGGTCCTCGGCCTCGGGCACGCGGGCTGGCTGCTGCTCGGCGTCTTCTTCGCCGCGCTCGGCGCGGCCGGCCCGCCGCTGGCCGCCTGGGCGGAGCGCACCCGCCGCCCGCAGGAAGCCCCGGGCAAGACCCCGGCCCCGGGCCCGACCACGGACCCGGACCCGGCCCGGGACCCGGACCCGACCCCGACGGCGTGACCCCGACGCCGTGACCGCGGGGCCCGCGGGCCCCGCGGAGCCCGCCGCAGTCAGCCCGCCACGCCGAGGAAGCGGAGCACGGCCAGCACCCGGCGGTGGTCGGCGTCCGCGCGGGGCAGGTCCAGCTTGGCCAGGATGCTGTTGATGTGCTTCGCGACGGCGCTCTCGCTCACCACCAGCCGAGCCGCGATGCCCGCGTTGGAACGCCCCTCCGCCATCAGCGCCAGCACATCGCGCTCGCGGGCCGTCAGCCGCTCCAGCGGATCGCTCGGCCTGCGCACCAGCAACTGCGCCACGACCTGCGGGTCGAGCGCGGTGCCGCCGTCGGCGACCCGCCGCAGCGCCTCCACGAACTCCTCCACGTCCGCGACCCGCTGCTTCAACAGGTAGCCGACCCCGCTCGTGTGGGCCGCCAGCAGCTCGGCCGCGTACCGCTCCTCCACGTACTGGGAGAGCAGCAGCACCGCCGTCTCCGGCCGCTCCCGCCGGATCGACAGGGCCGCCCGCACCCCCTCGTCCGTGAAGCCGGGCGGCATCCGCACGTCCACCACGGCGAGGCTCGGCCGGTGCTCCGCGACGGCGGCCAGCAGCCCCTCCGCGTCACCCGCCTCGGCCGCCACCTCGAAACCGGCCATCTCCACGACCTTGACCAGGCCGATCCGCAGCAGCACGGAATCCTCGGCGATCACGGCACGCCTCACCTCGGGCACGGCAACTCCACGTTCATCATGGTCGGTCCCCCCACGGGACTGCTCATCCGGAAAGTCCCGTCCACGGAGCCCACGCGCTGCGCGAGTCCCCGCAGGCCGCTGCCCCGGGACGGATCGGCCCCGCCCACCCCGTCGTCGGCGACCACCACCCGCAGTATCCCGCCCAGGCGGGTGACGGTCACCTCCGCCCGGGTCGCGTCGGGGGCGTGCTTGGCGACGTTCGTCAGCGCCTCCGAGACCACGTAGTACGCGACGGCCTCGACCGCCGACGCCGTCCGCGCCCCCGGGCCCGCGGGACCGGGCGGCAGGTCCACCCGCAGCCGCACGGGCAGCGGCGCCCGGGCCGCCAGGCCCGACAGGGCCGCGTCCAGGCCCCGTTCGTCCAGCACCGCCGGGTGCAGCCCCCGGACCAGGTCGCCGAGCTCCTCGATCGCCGCCTTCGCCTCCTCGTGCGCCGCCTCGATCACGGCCCGCGCCTCCGGCGGCAGGTCCTTCAGCGTCGCGCGGGCGATCCCGAGGTTGAGCGCCAGCGACACCAGCCGCTGCTGGGCGCCGTCGTGCAGGTCCCGCTCGATCCGGCGCCGTTCCGCGTCCGCCGCGTCGACGGCCCCGGCCCGGCTCTCGGTCAGGTCCGCGACCCGGCGCGCCAGGTCCTCGCGCGCGTCCGGCCCCAGCAGCCGCGGCCCGAGCACGGCCTCCGCGCGCACCAGGGCCCCCGCCAGCGCGGGCACCGCGGCGAGCGCGCCGAGCCCGGCCACCGTCACGTACAGCGCCTGGACCAGGTGCCCGGGGTGCGCGGCCCGCCACTCCGAGGGCACCGCCCAGATCCACCCGTACACCGTGCTCCCGGCCGCCCCGGCCAGCAGCAGCGCGAGCAGCAGCGTTTCGAGCGCGCCCAGGAACGCGCCGGTCAGGCAGTGGTAGCCGGCCTGCCGCAGCGGGCGCCGCCACCCCGGGCGGGCGATCCCGATGCCGAGCAGGCGCCGGAACCGCCGGATCTGGGCCTCCGTCAGCGCGGGCACGGCCAGGATCCCGAGGACGACGACGACCCCCAGGACGACCGGGGCGCTGGTGTCACCGCCGTCGACGACCTCCGCGAGGAGACCGGCGCCGACGAACAGCAGGAAGCCCATGAGGAGATGGAGCGGAGCCCCCAGGGCGAGGAAGGACGTGTCTCGGGCCGCGCGGGTCAGCGCGCGCCGCGTCCTGGGCGGGACCTTCATGATCCAACCGTACGGTCCGGAGCCCGCCGCCCGGAATGCGGCCGGCGTCCGCCGAGGGGGTGGCACCAGTGCCACCCCAAGTCTGAAACGGGTGCTAACGACGGGGGCGCGGGCGCGGGGGAGTGTGGATCACGGCCGGGACGCCCCCGGCCGGCCCGCTCTCCTCCTGCGATACCGGACCCCGAGAGGCTTTCGTCATGGCCCCGACCGCCACCCAGGCCGCCACCGCGCCCGCCGCCCCGACCGGCACCCCGGTCGTCGACGCCACCGCGGTGATCCCGCGTCAACGGACCGGTCGCGCACAGCGGTTCAGGGGACGGATCCTGTGCGGCGCCGGACTGGTCCTGCTGCCCTGGCTCGGCTATCTCGCGGGCACCCTGCCGCCCGCCGAGGCGGTGGCCTGGGTCGTCCTCGACGCCCTGGAGGCCGCCGCGCTCCTCACCGCCGGCACCCGGCTCCTCGCCGGCGACGCCCGGTACCGCGCCCCGGCGCTCGCGGCGGCCGTCCTCCTCGTCGCCGACGCCTGCGCCGACCTCGCCACCGCCGCCCCCGGCCCCGAACGGGCCGTGGCCCTGGCGATGGCCCTCCTCGCGGAACTGCCGCTCGCGGCCCTGTGCCTCTGGAGAACCGCTGGTCAGGGCCCCGGCCGGTGGGTGAGAATGGCCCCATGCCGGTAGCGACCCGCCCTCCCCAGACGTCCGAGCCAGCCCAGCCCCAAGGCGGGGCGGCTGGGAAAGGACTCGAACGATGGCACACTCACCGCACCGGCGCTGGAAGGGCTGCTGCCCGCTGTGCGCGCCGCACAAGGTGCGCGGCACCGGCCGCTCCGAGAAGGACCCGGCCGCCGTCCGGCGCGGCCTGGGCAAGTCCCGCAGGCTGACCCGCCGGGACCTGGGCGACCAGGACTGACCCACCGGGCCGGGTGAGGGCGAAGGCGGCGGCGACGCCGGGAACGACAAGGTACGAAAACCGCTGTGAACGAAGAGAACGGCGCGGCGACCACCCGCGTCTTCATCGCCCTCGCCCCGCCCGACGACGCCAAGGACGAGCTGGAACGGGAGCTGCTCCCCGCCTACGCGGCCCACCCCCGGATGCGCTGGAACCGCATCGAGGACTGGCACCTCACCCTCGCCTTCCTCGGTGAACTCCCCGTCGCCGCCGTACCGCCGCTCCGGGCGCCCCTCGCCGCACTCGCCGCCGCCCGCGCCCCCCTCGCGCTGGCGCTGCGCGGCGGCGGCCACTTCGACGAGCGCGTCCTGTGGAGCGGCGTCGACGGAGACCTCGAAGGACTGCACCGCCTCGCCGACGACGTCCGCGCCCTCGTGCGCGCCTGCGGCATCCCCTACGAGGGGCGCCCCCTGCGCCCCCACCTCACCCTGGCCCGCGCCCGCCGCGACGACCCGGCCGGCGTCGTCGACACCGCCGCCGCGCTCGCGGACTTCCGGGGCCGCACCTGGCACACCGACCGGCTCCACCTCGTCGGCAGCAACACGGGGCGCGGGCCCGGCCCGATCCGCTACCGCGACATCGAGGCGTGGAAGCTGGGCCAGGACGGCCGGGGAAACTGATGTGCGATTGTCGGTCACCCGTGATAGTCACTACTGCACCGGGCGGGAAGATCGCGGGACGATCGATGAGCCGCCCGTTCGGACATGGCAAGGGGTGGGGAAATGGCGTTGCTCCGTGATCTGGGGCTCACGCTGGGGAAATGGGCCGGCCGGCCCGGCCTGACACTGCAGAAGGACTCCGGCGATCCCGAGGTGCCGCGCGTACGCGAGGCCGCCGAGGCCGCGGACTGGCCGACGGTACGGGCGATCCTGGAGGCCCGGCCCGAGAGCGAGGACCGCACCGAGCTGCTCTGGGCCGTCGCGGACGCCGCCGGGGTGGAACGCTGGATCGATCCCGTGATCGAAGCCGAGCCCGACGCCCCGCTGCCGCGGCTCGTCGCCGGCATCCGGCACATCACCTGGGGCTGGGAGGCGCGGACCGACGCCCGCGCCAAGGACGTCTCGCGCGAGCAGTTCGACGTGTTCCACGCGCGGCTGCGCATCGCCGAGAGCCGGCTGTACGAGGCCGCCGAGCGCGAACCGGGCTGGACCTCGCCCTGGTACGGCCTCCAGGTCACCGGCCGCGGCCTCCAGGTCACCAAGGACACCGCGCGCCGCCGTTTCGAGGCCACCCTGCGCCGCGCCCCGCTCCACCTGGGCGCCCACCAGCAGCAGCTCCAGCACCTCTGCGCCAAGTGGAACGGCTCGCACGAGGAGATGCACGCCTTCGCCCGCGCCTCGACCTTCGGCGCGCCCGGCGGCAACCTGCTCGGACAGCTCGTCGCGTACGCGCACATCGAGCACTGGCTGGACCTCGACCGGGGCGAGGACGCCGCGTACATCTCCGGCCCCCAGGTCGCCGCCTCCCTCAACGAGGCCGCCGACCACACCTACCGGCACCCGGACTTCCAGCGGAACCGCGGCTGGCTGCCGCTGGTCAACACCTTCGCCATGGCCTTCTCGCTGGCCGGCGACCGGGCCGGCGCCCGCGAGTGCTTCCGCGCCGCCGAGGGCCGGGTCACCGAGGCGCCCTGGTACTACCTCAACGGCGACGACCCGACCGAGGCGTACCGCAAGATGCGCTCGCTGGCCGGTCGCTGACACCCGGAGGGGCGAAGCCCGGGGACACCGGGCCCGGGGAACCGGACCGCGTCCGGACCGCGTCCGGACCGAGCACGGCCCCGGGCCCGTCCCCGTCCCCGTCCCCGTATCCGGCGCCCCCGCCCCGCCCCTCCGCGCCCCCACATCTCCCTCCCGTACGCCCCGCCCGTCCCGCTCGCCCCGAGCGGTGGGCCCAGTGAAGGACTTCGCCTGTTGTCCCCTTCCGACGCCGAGACCGCGCACACCTTCCAGGTCGACCTGCGCGGCCTGGTCGACCTGCTGTCCCACCACCTCTACTCCAGCCCGCGCGTCTACCTGCGCGAACTGCTGCAGAACGCCGTCGACGCCATCACCGCCCGCCAGGCACTCGACCCGTCGGCACACGGCGCCATCACCGTGCGCACCGGTGACACCCTCACCGTCACCGACACCGGCGTCGGTCTGACCGAGGCCGACGTCCACCGCTTCCTCGCCACCATCGGGCGCAGCTCCAAGCGCACCCCCGACGGCGCCCTCGACGGCGCCGGGCTCGACGCGGCGCGCGGGGAGTTCATCGGACAGTTCGGCATCGGCCTGCTCGCCTGCTTCGTCGTCGCCGACGAGATCACCGTCCTCACCCGGTCCGCCGCCGAACCCGGCGCGCCCGCCGTCGAATGGCGCGGCCACTCCGACGGCCGCTACACCATCCGCACCCTGCCCGCCTCGGCCGTGCCCGAGCCCGGCACCACCGTGCGGCTCGTCCCGCGCCTCGACAACGCCGAGTGGACGAGCCCCGAGCGGGTCGTCGAGCTCGCCCGGCACTACGGCGGACTGCTGCGCCACGAGGTCACCGTCGTCGGCCCGCGCGGCGAGAGCCACCGCGTCAACGAGACGCCGCCCTGGGACCGTACCCACCGCTCCCCGCTGGCCCGGCGCGAGGCGCTGGCCGAATACGGCCGCGCCCTCTTCGACTTCACCCCGCTCGACACCATCGAGCTGGACCTCCCGGCGGCCGGCCTGCGCGGTGTCGCCTACGTGCTCCCCACCCCCGTGAGCCCCGCCCAGCGCGCCGGCCACCGCGTGCACCTCAAGGGGATGCTGCTCACCGACCAGGCCCCCGAACTGCTCCCGGACTGGGCCTTCTTCGTCCGCTGCGTCGTCGACACCACCAGCCTGCGGCCCACCGCCTCCCGCGAGTCGCTGTACGAGGACGGCACCCTGTCCGCCGTACGCGACGCCCTCGGCGAGCGGATCCGCGACTGGCTCACCGGACTCGCCGCGAGCGACCCGGCCCTCCTGCACCGCTTCATCGACACCCACCACCTCGCGGTCAAGGCACTCGCCCGCTACGACGACGAACTGCTCCGGATCGTGCTGCCCTGGCTGCCGTTCGAGACCACCGACGGCAACGTCACCCTGGAGGAGTTCGCGCGGACCCACCCGACCCTCCTGGTCACCCGGAGCGTCGAGGAGTTCCGCCAGGTCGCCCCCATCGCCTCCGCCGCCGGGCTCGGCGTCGTCAACGGCGGCTACACCTACGACCGCGACCTGGTGCACCGGCTCCCCGAGATCCGGCCCGGCACGAGCGTCACCGACCTCGACCCGGCCACCGTCACCGCCCACCTGGACGCCGTCGACCCGACCGCCGAGCTCCGCGCCGCCGGGTTCCTCGCCGTCGCGCGCGAGACCGTCGCCATCCACGACTGCGACGTCGTCCTGCGCGACTTCCAGCCCGTCACCGCCCCCGCGCTGCTCCTCGACAACCGCGAGGCCCGCCACGAGCGGACCCGGTCCCACCTCGCCGCCGACAGCGACGGCCTGTGGGCCGACATCCTGGGCTCCCTGCGGCACGAGACGCCCCGCGCGCAGCTCGTCCTCAACCACCTCAACCCGCTGGTCCGCCAGGCGATCACGATCGCCGAGCGCGGTCTGGCCGTCACGACCGCCGAAGCGCTGTACGGGCAGGCCCTGCTGCTCAGCCGCCGCCCGCTCAAGGCGAGCGAGAGCGCCCTGCTCAACCGCGCGTTCATCGGGCTGCTGACCCACGCCATGCACCACCCGGGCGGCGAAGCACCCGGCACCGAGCCCCGGAAGGAACTGTAGATGCTGGACACCCCCGAGGCCGTGCTGGAAGCGCTGCGGGAGAACCACGACCGCCCGCACGGCCTGCACCGCACCGTCACCGCCGAGGAGCTCGCCGAGGCGGCCGAGCCGTTCGACAAGCCCGACATGCTCATCACCGCACTGCTCGAACTCATGACGGCGTACGAGTACACCGGCGAGCACCGCAAGTCGCCCGTCGTCTTCGCCCGGCTGCTCAAGCTGTGGGACACCGCGCCCGAATCCTTCAGCGACTGGGAGGCCCACCAGGTCTTCTGGCGCTTCAAGTGGGTCACCACCTCGCTCCTCCAGGTCCCCGAGGTGCCGCTGGCCACCGTGCACGCCTGGATCGACCGGATGCGCTCCCGCTACGAGGCGGCCGGGCACGGCATGCAGCCGGTGGCCGCCATGCGCTACCACGTCGCCGTCCACACCGGCACCGACGTCGCCGACGCGTACGACCTGTGGGCGACCCGCGGCCGCACCCGGCTCAGCGACTGCGAGGCGTGCGAGACCCGCCACCTCGCCTGGCACCAGGTGCTGGCCGGCGACGACGCCGGGGCCGTCGACAGCTGGGCCCCCGTCCTCGCGGGAGCCCAGTCCTGCAGCGAGGAGCCGCAGGCCAGCCAGGCCCGCGTGCTGCTGTCGCTGCTCCGCGAGGGCCGCACCGACGAGGTCCGCTCCCACCACCTCACCGGCTACCGGCAGGTCCGCGGCGGCACCGGCACCCAGGAGGAGGTCGGCCTCCACCTGGAGTTCTGCGCCCTGTCCCGCAACGAGGGCCGCGGCCTGGAGATCCTGGCGGAGAACCGGCCGCTGTTCGAGGCCACCGGCGCCCCGCTCGCCCACCTCGAATTCCTCACCGGGGTCGAGGTGCTGGTCGCCCGCCTGGTCGAGGACGGGCACGCGGACACCGTCGTCGCCGGCCCGCCCGGCCGCGGCTGGACGGCCACCGGGCTCCTCGCCCACGTCCGTACCGAGGCGGACCGGCTGGCCGCGGCCTTCGACGCGCGCAACGGCACGACCGCCGTGGGCGACCGGCGCGCCGAGCGGCTCGCCCGCAAGCCGCTGGTCGACGCCCCGCTGCCGCTGGGCCTGCGCTCGTCCGGCGCGGTCGGCACCGCGCCCAAGCCCGCGCCGCCGAAGAGCGCCGCCGTCGCGGTCCCCGACGACTTCGCGGCCCTCGTCCGCGAGGCCCGCCGCCTGTCGGCCGACGGGCACCCCACGGCCGACCGGCTGTGGACGGCCGTCGAGGAGCGCGTCGCCGCCGGCACGGCCGAGCACACCGACGACCTCGGCCCGGAGGCGCTCCTCCAGGCGGAGTGCGCCGAACACCGCGCCGCCGAGCTCGGCAACGCCGACCATGACGACGAGGCCGTCGTCGAGATGGAGCGGGCCGCCGAACTGTACGGCGAGCTCGGGATGCGCTGGCACGAGCTCTCCGTACGCACGCGGGCGGTGGCCTGGGGAACGAAGCTGGGGGAGCAGGAGCAGGAGCAGGAGCAGGCGGCGGAGCGGGATTCGGCCACGGGGTCGGGCGCCGAGGGCACTGATTCGGCCACCGAGTCCGCCACCGAGTCGACCACCGAGTCGGCCACCGATTCCGCCACCGGGTCGGACGAGTCCGCCATGTGGGCCCGTCTCGACGGCTTCCTGGCGGAGGCGGAGCTTCTGAAGGCGCAGGCCCCGTTCTCGGGCGAGCACCCGGGGGCGGGGGAGACCGGCTCCGCCGAGGCGGTCGGCCGGGAGCGGGTCCTCGAATACCTCTCGGTGCTGAGCGGTTACGCGTTCGCCGCCTACAAGGCGGTGGCGCGCCGGCACCCCGAGGCTCCCGAGGCCGTGCGGCGCCGGTTCGACGACAGCGTCGGCGTCCTGATCACGGAGGCGGAGCGTCATGCCGTCCCGCACCAGCTCGCCAACGCGCGGCAGTACATCGCGGACCTGAGCGCCCGGAACGGCGAGTTCGAGCGTGCCGAAGCGGATCTCCGCGAGGCCCTGAAGCTGGTCGAGGCCGCCGGGCGGCCCTGGCGCGGCTCGCGGCCGCGCGCCCTGCTCGCCCAGGTCCTCATGGGCCGGGGGCAGCGCGAGGAGGCCGTGGAGCTGCTGCACCAGGCGATCGCCGACGCCGTGCGGCACGACGAGACCGACTTCCCGCTGGCCCCCACGTACTCCCTCCTTGGGCACGCGCTCTCACACCTCGGCGACACCGCGGGCGCCGTCCGGTACATGTCGGAGGCGGCGGCGCGCTTCGACCAGGCGGACGAGCAGGAGGAGGCGTCCGAGACACGGCTGCGCCTCGCCGACGTCCTGACCCGCGACGGGCGGCACGCCGACGCGGTCGCCGTCCTCGAATCGGTCCTCGCCGACGAGCGGACGACCGGCCTGGACGAACCCGTCCTCGCGCAGGCGCGCCTGAACCTGGCGCGCGGCCTGCGGGAGCTGGAGGAGTACCTGGCCGCGGCCACCGAGTTCCTGCGGCTCGCGGACACCGTGGCGGCGTGGGAGGAGGACCGGTACGTCCACACCCTGGTCGCCGCCGAGGCCGCCACCACGCTGGCCATGGCCGACCGCTGGGAGCAGGCCGACGCGGCGTACGAGCGGGCCGTCGAGGCGCACGCCGAGGCGCCGAACCCGCCGGTCATCGCCGAGATGATGCGGGAGTTCGCCCGGCTGACGATGCTGGCCCAGGACGCCGAGGGCGTCGAGACGGCGCTGGCGCACCTGACCCGCGCGGACGCCCTCGTGGCCGCCGCGGCGGCGGAGGGGAAGGCGGAGTTCTCCGTCTGGTACGAGACGGGCTCCGTCCACTACCGGCGCTCCCGGGTCCTCGCCGAGGCCGGCCGTTTCGACGAGGCGCTCGTCGAGGCCCAGGCCGCGATCGACGCCCACGAGGAGGGCGGGGAGCACGGCGAGATCCCGCGCGCCGAGGCCGTACGGATCGCCGCCCTGATCGAGGGCAACGGCCTGGAGAAGTTCAACGACGCCATCACCCGCCTCACCGCGGCCGCGGCCCGCTGCCGCCACGCGGGGCTCGACGAGGCGGCGCAGATCCTGGACGCGCTGCGGCAGGAGTACCTGTCGCGCTAGGAGTGGCGCGTTAGGGGCGCGCGGGGGACGGGACGGCCCGTTCCCCGCGCGCCCCGGCCGTCACGGGCCGCCGGGCACCCCGTCGAGGGCGGCTACCGCCAGGCGTACGGCGCGGGCGGTCACCGCGGTGTAGTCGGCGCCGCCCTCCAGCGCGGTCGTCGCGGCGTTCACGAAGCCCTGGAGGAGGCGCGCGGTGAGCAGCGGCGCGTCGTCGCCGAGCTCCGCGAGGGCTTCGACGAGCGGTGCGAGCAGCGCCCGGTGCGCCTCCTCAGCGCCCGCGCGCAGGGCGGCCGTGTCCCGCGCGTCGGCGGAGGCGCGGGCGACCCGGTGCTCGCCGTCGCGGACCATCTCCAGCTGCGCGGTGACGTAGGCGGCGACGCGGTCGCGCGGGGCGTCCCCGGCGGCGGCCAGCGCGGTGCGGATGCGCTCGGTCCAGCGCGGCGCGGCCTCCCGCACCACCTCGGTCAGCAGGTGCTGCCGGTCCGGGAAGTACTTGTAGACGCTGTTACGGGCCAGCCCCGTGCGGCGCGCCACCTCGGCGAACGTGACCCGGGAGGCGTCGCCCTCGGCGAGCAGCTCCCGCGCGGCGTCCAGCAGGGCGGCACGCTGCTGGGTGCGGTGGTCGGCGACCGTGGCAGCGTGGATCTTGGGCACGGCCTCAGTCTAGGTCCTGTCGTCGGACTCCCGTCGTCGCCCGGAGGCCGCCCCCGCGGCGTCTAAATGCGTTGACGGCCCCGCCCGGTGCCTTGTTAGCCTGCGGGGGTCGTAGTGATTCGTTTCCGCTCCAGGGCCTCCGCGCCCGCATGAAGAGGGTGTCTTGATGTCCCGGACCGCGCCGAGTGCGCCTCGCCGCACCGCGTAACCGTCCGCTGTTTTCCGCCGCCCGTCTCCTCTGGCGGCTGCCGGACGCGTTCTCCGGTGTTCCGACCTGCCCGCCCGCCGTTCCACGGTGGCCTCGGGCCGACTCCTGACGAGGCCGCTCGGCCTGCTCTTGCTGTCATGACGACTTCTCAGCAAGGAGCACCGGGTGTCCAGCCACACCTCCAGCCACACCTCCAGCAACTCCCACTCCAGCCACACCCACACTCTCAGCCTCGGCACCTTCCCCTGCGCCTGGTGCGGGCTGACCGTGTCCGCGTACGCCCCCGACGGCGCCCCGCGCAACCACTGCCCGTCCTGTCTGCACTCCCGGCACGTCCTCGACCACGTCGAGGGCGGTCCCGGCGACTGCGCGGGCCGGATGTCCCCGATCGCCATCGCCGTGCTCCGCACCGGCGACTGGATGGTGATCCACCGCTGCGTCCGCTGCGACGAGCTGACCTCGAACCCGGTCCACACCGACGACAACCAGCTCATCCTCATGCGCATCGCGGTCCGCCCGCTGGCCCAACCGCCCTTCCCGCTCGAAGCGTTCGGAACCCTCTGACCGCCCGAAGAGAAGGAGCACCCGCCATGTCGCGCAACAACACCGGTCGCGGACGGCGCCGCCCCCAGCGGCGCAAGGACGTCCTGCACACCCAGGGCCGCCACCGGGCCCACGACTTCCGCTGCGTGTCCTGCCGGCTCGACGTGTCCCTGGACGCGCCCGGCACCGCGCACCGCAACCACTGCCCCAACTGCCTCGCCAGCCTGCACGTGGACCGCAGGGTCCCGGGCGACCGCGCCGCGGAGTGCCGCGGCCGGATGGAGGCGCTGGGCCTGTCCGCCCGCCCGGACGGCGAGTGGATGATCATCCACCAGTGCGCCTCCTGCGACGAGCTCAGCGCCAACCGCGTCGCGGGGGACGACAACCCGCTCGCCCTGCTGCGCCTGGCGCTGAGACCCCTGGCCGCCCCGAAACCGACCGGCCGGACCCTGCTCGCCCTGTGACCGGCCCCTCCCTCGGCGAACGCGCCGCCGCGCTCAGAACCAGTGGAGGCAGTGCGGCGGCCGCTCGGCGCGGAACAGGGCGTCGGCGAGGGCGGGAGCCGCCGGGTGGTGGGCCCGGACGTGCCCGGCGCGGACCAGGGTGCTCGGGGCGGTGCCGCCGAGGTAGACGGCGCCCAGGTCCCGTACGTCCAGGGACAGGTCGGGCTCCCGGTCCGTCGGCACGCACGTGGCCTCGCCGCCGCGCACCGTCAGCAGGTGGCGGGCGTGCTCGCCGAGGAACGGGTCGGTCACGTCGAGGATGAGCTCCCCGTCGGCGGACCAGCCGCGCGCGGTCAGCGCGCGCGGCACGTCCAGCAGCCGTACCCACAGCCAGTCCGTCTCGTCGCTCAGCCGCCCCGCGCGGAAGTCGGCGAGCCGCCAGCGCAGCGGGTGCTCCGGCGGAAGGTGCCGGAACACGACCTGGCTCACCAGGTCGTGACCGAGGAGGAAACGCGCCAGCTCGGTGAAGACGGCGTCGTCTATGGCGATCGTCTCGTCGACCGTCAGGGTCCCGGCGCCGTCGAGCGCGTAGCTCGCGTACCCGTCCGGGACGCCGTCCGCGTCCCGGTGTACGGCCACCAGGCGCGGCGTCCGGGCGACCGGAGGCTGTCCCGCGCCCCGCGCCCACCAGTGCGCGGGCCGGGACAGCGCGCCGGGCTGGGCGCGGCGGTACCGGTCGTAGACCCGCTCCAGGAGCTCGCCGCAGTCGGCGCGCCGCAGGACCTCGACCGAACCGGCGCCACCGGGTGCGGCCACCGAGGGCGCGCGCCCCGGCGCGAAGGCGGCCTCGTGGCGCCGGACCGTCAGCCGGCGCGTATGGGTGGCCGGTCCGTAGCCGAAGCGGCCGTAGATCGGCGCCTCGGACGCCAGCAGCACCGCCAGGAACTCCCCGCGCTCCCGCAGTTCGGCGAGCTGGTGCCGCATGAGCGCGCTGAGCACGCCCCGGCGCCGGTGCGTGGGCAGCACCCCGACCGCCGTGATCCCGGCGGCCGGGGCGAGGGCGCCGCCGGGGAGCGTGAGCTCGAACCCGTACGCCCCGGCGGTGCCGACCGGCCGCCCGTCCTCCGGCGCGAGGGCGAACAGGCAGCGGTCCATCTCCAGCGCCGCCCACCACACCCCGCCGCCGTCCTCGTCGGGGGCCGACTCGGGGAAGCGCCCGAACGCGGTGTGGAGCGTGTCGACGAAGACGTCGTGGTCATCACTGGTCGTGGCGCGGATGTGCATGGGTGCTGCGGCCTCCCCTGATCGCGGACGCCCCGAGGTGGGGCCCCGCCCGGCCCCAGTGCACCCGGCCCGCACCGGAACATCAACCGATATTCGGGACCGGCACCCCCCCCTTGGGGACGGACCGTCGCCATCATCTATCGTGAGCTCGCCAACTTAGGGACGCAGCGTCCCTATCTAGTCCCGGCCCATCCCGGCCCATCCCGGCTCACCTCACCCCACCCCACCTCATCTCGTCCCATCCCGGACCCTTGGAGGGAACACCGTGTTCCTCGCCCTGCTGGAACTGAGAGCGGCCCGCGGCCGCTTCCTTTTGATGGGCAGCGTCGTCGTCCTCGTCGCCGCGCTCGTCGGCATCGTCTCCGGCTTCACCACCGGCCTCGGCGACGACACCGTCTCCGCGCTGCGCAGGCTTCCCGCCACCCACATCGCCTTCGCGGCCGGCTCGGACTCCGACCAGTTCGCCCGCGGCCTGATCGACCCGCCGCGCCCCGGGACCCCCCAGGCGGCCGAGGCCACCCCGCTCGGCGTCGCCCTCACCCGAGGCACCACCGGCCGGGGTGTCGAAGTCGACCTCGCGGCCTTCGGGGTCGAGCCCGGCTCCTTCATCGACCCCGGCGCCGACACCGGCGACCGCCTGGACCCGGCCCGCCCCCTGGGCGTCGTCGTCTCCCGCCGGCTCGTCGACGAGGGCGTACGGATCGGGGACACCGTCATCGTCGACCGCCTCGGCATCCGCCTCACCGTCCTCGGCACCACCGGCCGCTCCTCCTACGGCCACGTCCCCGTCGCGTACGTCACCGCCGACACCTGGCGCCGGATCCGGTTCACCGTGCCCGGTGCGACGACCGCGCCCGCCGAACTCCCGCGCCAGTACAGCGCCCTGGCCCTCCGGCTCCCCGCCGACGCCGACCCCGGGGCCCTCGCGGCGGCCGACCGGCGCGACGGCACGACGACCGTCCCCCTGGAGGAGGCGTTCGCGGCGGCCCCCGGCTACGAGGGCGAACGCCTGACCATGACCTCCATCCAGAGCTTCCTCTTCCTCATCGCCCCGCTCGTCGTCGGAGCGTTCTTCGCCGTCTGGACCGTCCAGCGCACCCCCGAACTCGCCCTGCTCCGCGCGATGGGCGCCTCCCGCCGCCGCCTGCTCGGCCACACCCTGGCCCAGGCCGCCGTCGTGGTCGCCGCCGGGACCGCTGCGGGCGCGGCGCTGGCCGCCGGTGTCGGGCTCCTCGTCGGCGAACAGGTGCCGTTCAGCCTCCCCGCGAGCACCCTCGCGACCACCATGGCCGCCGTGGCGCTCGTCGGCCTCGCGGGCTCCGCCCTCACCTTGCGCCGCGTCACCACCGTCGACCCGATGACCATGCTGGGAGCCGCCCGATGAGCCTCGACCTCCACGACGTCACCGTCACCCTCGGCCGCGGCGACTCCCGCACCACCGCCCTGCGCGCCGTCACCGCCCGCTTCGAACCGGGCGCCCTCACCGCCCTCGTCGGCCCCTCCGGCTCCGGCAAGTCCACCCTCCTCGCCGTCGCCGGGGCCCTGCTCCGCCCGGACCGCGGCCAGGTCCTCCTCAACGGCACCGACCTCGCCGCCCTCAGCGACCGCGAGCGCGCGCGGGCCCGCCGCGAGCGCGTCGGCTACATGTTCCAGAGCGGCAACCTCCTCACCGGACTCACCGCCGAACAGCAGCTCCAGGCCGCCGCCTCCCTCGCGGGCCGCCCGCCCCGCTCCCTGCGCGCCCGCGCCCGCGAACTCCTCACCGAGGTCGGCCTGGAGCACCGCCTGGGCCACCGCCCGGACCAGCTCTCCGGCGGCGAACGCCAACGCGTCGCCCTCGCCCGCGCCCTGCTCCTCCAGCCGGAACTCCTGCTCGTCGACGAGCCCACCGCCGCCGTCGACCGCACCCGCGCGGAGGCCCTCACCACCCTGATCGCCGACACCACCCGCCGCCACGGCTGCGTCACCGTGGTCGCCACCCACGACCCGGTGGTGACGCACACGGCGGACTCCGTGACGGACATGCAGCAGCACACGGCGGCCCACCTGTCCGCCGTCCCCTAGCCGGGGGGGCCGGCCGGCGGAGGTGGCCTGGAGGGGCGTACGCGACGGTGGCCGGGGGCGTACGCGGCGCGTGAGAATGCCGCCATGACCGACACCCCCGCGCCGCCCGCGCCCCCGCGCACGCCTCCCGGCCCCGGCCCCGGCCCCGTCCCCGTTCCCCCGGTCCGCGTCGAGCGGGACGGGCCGGTGACCACGGTGATCCTGTCCCGGCCCGCCGCCCGCAACGCCGTAGACGGTCCGACGGCCCGTCAGCTAGCGGACGCCTTCCGCGCGTTCGACGCGGACGAGGACGCCTCGGTGGCCGTGCTGTGGGGGGAGGGCGGGACGTTCTGCGCGGGCGCCGACCTCAAGGCCGTCGGCACCGAGCGGGGCAACCGCGTGGCGCCCGACGGCGACGGTCCCATGGGGCCGACTCGGATGGAGCTCTCCAAGCCCGTCATCGCCGCCGTCTCGGGCCACGCCGTCGCGGGCGGGCTCGAACTCGCCCTCTGGTGCGACCTGCGGGTCGTCGAGGAGGACGCAGTCCTCGGCGTCTTCTGCCGCCGCTGGGGCGTCCCGCTCATCGACGGGGGCACGGTCAGGCTGCCCCGCCTGATCGGCGAGAGCCGCGCCATGGACCTGATCCTCACCGGGCGGCCGGTGCACGCCGCCGAGGCGTACGAGATCGGGCTCGCCAACCGCCTCGTGCCGCCGGGCCGCGCTCGCGCCGCCGCAGAGGAACTCGCGCGCGGGATCGCCGGGTTCCCCCAGCTCTGCCTGCGCCACGACCGTCTCTCCGCGCGCGGACAGCACGGCCTGCCCGAGGCCGAGGCGCTCGCGGCCGAACTGCGGCACGGCATGGTGCCCCTGTCGGCGGGCGAGACCCTCTCCGGCGCCGCACGCTTCGCGTCCGGGGCCGGCCGTCACGGCACCTTCGACGACACCCGCCAGGCCCCGCCCCCGTACCCCGAGGGCGCCGATACGGAGGGCTGACGCGGAGGGCTGTTACGGAAGGCCGATACGGAAGGCCGATACGGAAGGCTGATCCGCCTACGCCTCCGGGCGGGCCCGCCACTCCTCGGCGAGCAGCCCGAGCAGCACCTCGTCCAGGATCTCGCCCAGCACCCACGCCGACGAGCGCAGCACCCCCTCGCGCACGAAGCCGTTGCGCTCGGCGGCGCGGAGCATCGCGTGGTTGTCCGCGAGCGTCTCGACCTGGAGCCGGCGCAGCCCGCGCACGACGAAGCCGTAGTGGCACAGCACCGCCACCACATCGCTCCCATACCCCTTGCCGCGCCACGCGGGCAGCAGGTCGACGCCGAGGTGCGCGAGACGGTTGTGGGTGTCGATGCCCCAGAGCGAGGCGCTGCCGACGAGGGCCCCGCCTTCCAGGTCGACGACGGAGAACGGCACGTACCGCTCCTTCTGTTCGTCGACCGCGAGCCGCGGGTCCTCTGAGCCCGGCGACGCCGGGCGCCACGGACTGGAGTCGGACCGGGAGGAGTTGACCACGTCGTCGTAGAGCTCGGTCCGCAGGACCGGGATGTCTTCCTCGTACCGGGCCCGCAATGCGATTCTCTTGCCTCGAAGCATGGAAGCTTCCTATCCGACCGCCTCGACCGGCGGCAATCGATTAAGGCGCGGGCAGGGCCGCGCGCTTCTCCTTGCGGGTGGTCTTCACCGAATCGCCCGGCCTGGGGCTTTCTTCCCGGTCTACCGTGCGGGCACATGCCCACGCGCCGCGCAGCCTTCCGCGGTCACGGAGGAGGATCCTGTGTCATCGCCCTGCGACCCGAAGTACGCCCCCGCCGGTGACGTGGGCGGCGCGCTCATGGTGATCGACTCCCGGCTCAAGTCCGTCTACGACGACAGGCCGCTGCCCGACCCCGAACAGCAGCGCCTGATCCGGCAGTACACGGCCTCCCTGGGCCCGGTCGAGGTCCAGGACCTGCTGGACGGCACCTGCACGGTCATCTTCATGTTCATGAAGTGGCTGCGGCACGCCCACGAGGAGCACGACAAGGACGTCATCGAGTACGTGGTCCCCGGCGTCGTGGCCGCGATGCGCTCGATGCCCAAGAGCGTCCGTCCCGAGGCGATCCCCACCATGGCCGGCCTCGTCGTCGCGGCGGGCACGGGCCTGAGCCCCAGCCTGTGGCGCAAGCAGTACGGCGACTGGACGAGCGAGGAGATGAACCCCCTGGAGGCCACCGCCTTCCTCCTCGCCGAGCACATCAACCGCATCGCAGACGACCGGGAGTTCGCCACCCGCCTCATCGCCGACGCGCTGTCCCGCGTGGACGAGGAGTGAACGGGCGGGGCGGGGCGGCGACCCCGCCCGCCGACATCGCCACCGGGTACGCCGCCCGGTACCCGCACCGCGTCGCCCGGCTCGTCCTGGT
>NZ_JBEZHM010000025.1:0-112430 GCF_040650575.1 Streptomyces sp. NPDC048659
GGCGCCGGTGGATAAGATCTCGGCTTCGTAGAAGGCGTGCACTCGCGGCGTCAGGCGCGTGCTCTCGGCGTGCCGGGCGCACGCCCTCGTACTGGACGTACTCGGGCTTGCGCCCGGTGCGCCGAGAGTGCGTGCATGGCGCCGCGAGGCAGACGGGAGTGTGACGACAGGGCCTAGGGCCCGTCACGGTGGCCCGGCTCCACCTCCAGGAAGTGGCGGCGGCGCGGGCCCCGGTAGAGCAGGGCGTCCCAGCCGAGGCGGTCGAGGACGGCGGCGCAGGCGGTGAGCGCGGTCTCCTCCGCGCGGGCGGCGCCGGAGCCGGGCGGGCCCAGCCACTCGACCACGGCGGTGCCGGGCCGCTCGCCGGGCGTGACCCGGTAGCCGGTGGCGGTGCGGGCGCCGGTGCCGTCGACCTCCGAGGGCGGCTGCCCGGCGGCCTCCAGGGCGATCGCGACGGCCCGCACCGGGCGGCTGCGCTCCCAGTCGGCGGGGCTCGCCGCCGGGTCGCCGCCCCCGCGGTTGGCCAGCCGCCGGATCTGGAGCAGCCCGTCGAAGGCGGTCCGCACCTCGCGCGAGCGCTGGTCCGGATCCCGCCCGGACGGCGCGGGCCCGTCCCCCGTGGCGGCCTCGAAGGTGCTCACAGCAGGCGCCGGATGTCGCCGCGGACCCGGTAGAAGCCGCCCGAGGCCGGGTGCAGGGCGTCCACGACGTACCGCGCGCCGGGCTCCCGGATCGCGCGGGGGAACTGCACGTTCCACCCGGGCTCGAAGCCTTCGGTAACGACGTGGACCCGGGTCCTGCCGCCCTCCTGGACGCACTCGACGACGACCGATCCGGCGGGCGCCGAGCGGACCGCGTCGACGGCGGCGACGGTGGTCGCCGGGGCGTACGTGGGCAGGGCGGCGGCCAGCTTGATGTCCTGGGCGACCGGGACGGTGCCCTCCTGGGCGGCGGCGATGGCCGCCTCGCTCGCGTCCACGCACAGCAGCGAGCCGTCCGTGGTCACCAGGTAGAGGCGCTCGTCGCGGTACTGCATGGAGAGGGCCGAGCCGCCGCCGGTGCCCAGCTTCCACAGCCGGGTTCCGTCCTCGGCGAAGCAGTAGACGGAGGACGCGTTGTCCCCGGCGAAGACGAAGCGGCCGCCGGGCGAGGTCGCGCACGAGTAGACCGGGCTGTCGCAGCCGTACACCGCCTCGGTGCGGCCGTCCTTCTTGGCGAGCCGGTGCACCTTGCGGCGGGCGGTGCCCGCGTAGACCGCGTCCTGCTCCTGCCAGCCGAAGAGCACCCCGCCGTCGGCGGGGGTGTGCCACAGCTCGCCGCCGCCGTCGGGGGCGTAGGCCGTGACACCGGCGCTGTCGCCGTAGTAGACGCCTGCGGAGTCGGCGCGCACCATCCAGGCGTGCTCGCCGCGGCCCGCGCGGGACCACTGGTGCTCGTCCTCGTGGTCGATGACGGTGAGCCGGCCGGAGCGGTCGGCGACGTCGACGACGCCCTCGTGGATGTCCAGCCAGAAGATGTCGACGTCGGCGGCGATCTCGTAGGCGGCGAAGGGCAGCTTGGAGGACAGGTCGTAGACCCGGCCGTCGTCGCAGCCCGCGTAGATCCAGAAGTCGTCGGCGACCAGGCACTTGACGCCGTCGGGGAGGCTGAAGCGGGCGTGCACCTCGCCGCCGTGGCCCAGGGTGAAGACCTCGCCCGCCTGGTTGCCCACCCAGCAGCGCTCGTCGTCCACGTGGATACCGAAGGCGGCGGAGCCGGTGCGGAAGCGCCACAGGACCGGGGCGACGGCGCGCGCGGTGGAGGGCGCCGAGCTCACGGCGCGGCGGCTGACCGCGCGGGCGGCGCGCTCTCCCCGGACCGCCGGGGCGTACCCCTTGCGGACCTTCTCCCCTATCTTCTTCGCCGCGGCGGCCCGCGCCTTCTCGGCGGTCGGGAAGGCCGAGGTCTGCGTCTGGCCGGCCGCGCCGATCCGTCCGTAACGGACCGACACCACCGTGCCGTCGACCGTCACTTCGTAGAACTTGTGCGCGCCGCCGCCGTCCTGCGACAGCTCCAGATAGGTCTTCGTCGTCATGTCGAGAACGGTAGGGGCGACCACTGACAACGGCCCCCGGACCGGGTCCGGAAGCGGGTCCCGGGACCAAAGTCCGTCCGATTCGGGACCTTGGTCACCGCAATTCGGACATTAACCCCTGTGACCATGGTTCTGAAGATCATCAGACACGTCGTCACCTCCACGGGGGGACGGCCGGAAGGGCCACATGACCGAGCGACAGAAGCGGCCCCTGCCCGTACGCGCGCGCTGGCACGCGGACGGCATACCGATGGACGACCTCTTCCGGGCCGACCCCGCGGCGCCGACCGCGACGCTCCCCGCGCTCCCCCAGCCGGCCCGCGCCCAGGCCCGCCCCGCGCGTCCGGAGCCTAAGGACACCCGGGACGCCCCCTCGGGCCTCCCCCTCCGCCCGCCGCCGGACGACCCCGAACTCGTGGAGCGCCGCGGCCCGGCGGCCCCCGGCTGGCTCGCGGTCCTCGTCGGCCTGGGCGCGCTCGGCTGCGCCGGGACCCTGCTGTGGCGGGCCCGGCCGCTGGGTTCGATCCAGCTGCCGCCGTGGGAGTGGGCCGCGTTCGGCGGCTGCGTCGCCCTCGCGGTGCTCGCCTTCGGCGGGCTGACCCGCGGCCGGACCGGCTCCGCCTGGGTGCTCTCGCTGTTCGGCCGCTACCGGGGCAGCGTGCGGCGCACCGGCCTGGTCTGGATCAGCCCGTTCGTGCTGCGCCGCCGGATCGACGTGCGGCTGCGGCACTGGCGCAGCGAGCCGATCTCCGTGGTGGACGCGGAGGGTTCGGCGCTACGGGTGGTGATCCTGGTGGTGTGGTCGGTGAAGGACACCGCGCGGGCGCTGCTCGCGGTGGACGACCACCTCGACTACCTGCGCGAACAGGTGGAGGCGGCGTCCGCGCGGGTGCTGTCGCAGCTCCCCGCGGACGCCTTCCGGGGCGACGGGCCCACGCTGCGGGACGCGGAGGCGGTCGGCGGGACGCTGACCCGGCTGCTCGCGGCCGAGTGCCGCCCGGTCGGCATCGCCGTCTTCTCGGCCCAGCCGACCCGGATCGAGTACGCCCCCGAGGTGGCGGCGGCGATGCAGCGGCGGCAGATCGCCGCGCTCGACGCCAAGCACCGCGACTCCGTGCTGACCAGCGTGATCGACGCCGTGGACGACACGGTGTCCCGGCTGACCTCCCGGGGCCTCGTCGAGCTCGACGACTTCGAACGCCAGGCGCTCGTCAAGGACCTGACCGTGGCCTTCTACACCCGGCGCGGCGGCGGCGCGGCCGACGCGGGCCGGGAGTGACGGCACTCCCCCCTCCCCTTCCATCCCCGTATCCCCCCACCGATCTCGGCGACCCCACCGAAGAGAGCGAGCACACCATGGAGCTGCGGCCCCCCGATTTCACCGACGAGATAGCGGACTCCGCCTGCGCGTGCGCGGGCTGCGCGGCGGCCCGGACGGCCGCCCGCGCGGAGCGCGGCGGCGGCGCCGGGGCCCTGCGCGGGGTGCGCTGCGCGGTCGTCGCGACCGTCGGCGCGGTGGCCCTCGCGGGCACCGGCGCGGGCACGGCGGCGGCCCAGCCCGCCCCCTCGCACGCGGGCTGGGACGGCTCGCGCTACTGGTTCAAGAACGAGGCCGGCCAGTGGCGCTGGACCAGCCACCACTCCACGTACGCCCAGCGGACGGGCGGCACGGCCCAGAAGGCCCAACAGCCCCAGAAGTCCCATAAGGCCCAGCAGCCCCGGCGCCCGGCCGGCGAGCCGGTGTTCCCCGGGCGGCAGGGCTGGGACCCGGCGTACCGGGTGTACTGGTTCAAGAACGGCGGCCACTGGTACTGGACGAGCCACCAGGAGAAGTACGAGCGGCGCACCGGCGCCAAGGGCGGCGGCTCGGCCGGGAGTTCCCCGGGCTCCGCGCCCCAGGGCAGCGCGCGCGGCTGGACGGCGCCGGTCTCCTCGTACCACTTCACCGGCTACTACGGGCAGCGCGGCTCCTGGTCGAAGGGCTATCACACGGGCCAGGACTTCGCGGTGCCGACGGGCACCACGGTCCGGGCGATCGGGCCCGGCCGCGTGGTGCACGCCGGCTACAACCGCAGTTACGGCTACGAGGTGGTGATCCGGCACGCGGACGGGCGCTACAGCCAGTACGCGCACCTCTCGCGCATCGACGTGTCGGCGGGCCGGAGCGTGTCGGGCGGGCAGCGGATCGCGCTGTCCGGGGCGACCGGCCGGGTCACCGGCCCGCACCTGCACTTCGAGGTGCGCACCACGCCGTACTTCGGCTCGGACGTCAACCCGCTGACGTATCTGCGGGCGCACGGCGTGCGCGTCTAGCACTCACCCGCCGCGCAGCGGACCCGCTCACCCTCCGTACGCGAGCGGGTCCGCCAGGACGTCGCGGACCACGAGCGCCGCCGCGCCCCTGGCCGTGGTGGCGGTGCCGGAGGACGGGCGCAGCCGGCCGGCGTCGGGCGGCCAGAGGCCGGAGACGACCCGGTCGGCGAGCTCGGCCCCGGCGGCGGGCCCGAGCCAGGGCATCAGGCGCGGGTAGATCCCGCCGAGCACCACGGCCTGCGGGTCCAGCAGGTTGACGGCCCCGGCGAGGGCGACGCCGAGCATCCGCCCGGCCTCGTCGAGGGCGGCGAGGGTACGGGGTTCGGCGGCGGCGGCCCGCTCGGCGAGGGTGTCGAGGGAGCGGGCCCCGGCGGCGCGCAGCAGGGCGCTCTGGCCCGCGTACCGCTCCAGGCAGCCGTGCGCGCCGCAGCGGCAGCGGGGCCCGTCGGGGGCGACGGTCAGGTGGCCGAGCTCGCCCGCGTAGCCGTGCGCGCCGCGCAGCAGCCGGCCGTCCAGGACGATCGCGCCGCCGACCCCGATCTCGCCGGTGACGTGCAGGAAGCTGCGGATGCCGTCGAGCGCGCCGAACCACAGCTCGGCCAGCGCGGCGATGTTGGCCTCGTTGTCGGAGGCGACCGGCAGGGCGGGGGCGCCGGGCGGGCGGGCGGCGGCGAGGGCCGCGCCGAACAGGGCGTCCGCGTCGACGCGGTTCCAGCCGAGGTTGGGGGCCTGGCGGACGGTGCCGCCGGAGACCAGGCCGGGCAGCGCGAGGCGGACGCCGATCGGGCGTAGGTCCCGGGCCGCCGCCTCGGCCAGGACGGCGGCGGCGAGCGCGGCGGCCCGGCCCAGCACCTCGGCGGGGGCGCGGTCGCGGGCTTCGAGCGGTTCGGAGCGGCGGACCCGGTCGGCGCCGGCGAGGTCGGCGACGCAGACGCTCACGTAGTCGACGTTGATCTCGACGCCGAGCCCGGCGGGGCCGGTGGGGGCGGGGGTGAGGACGGTGCCGGGGCGGCCCGCCTGGCCGCTGAAGGTCTTGCCGGACTCGACGAGCAGCCCGCGTTCCAGGAGCTGTTCGGTCAGCGAGGAGACGGCGGCGCGGGTGAGGCCCACCCGGGCGGCGACGGCCGCGCGGGTCGTCTCCCCGGCCTCGTGCACGGTGCGCAGCACGAGGCTCAGGTTGTGCCGGCGCACGCCCGCCTTGTCGGCCTTGGGTTCCGCGGGCTGGTGGGGGCTGTTCATCGTGCGCCGAGCCTAGCCGGAGGGCGCGGGAACGGACCCGGGCCGACCGGACACCCGGAAAAGAGTTCGGTCACCGAACTGTTCGATGTATGGTCCGTCCATGACGCTTCCGCGCGACTACAGCGGCCAGACCTGCGCCCTCGCCCGCTCGATGGAGATCGTCGGCGAGCGCTGGACGCTGCTGATCGTGCGGGACGCCTTCTACGGGGTGCGCCGCTTCGGCGAGTTCGCCGGGCACCTCTCGGTGCCGCGCGCGGTGCTCACCGACCGGCTGGCCACGCTCACCGCCGCGGGCGTCCTGGACCGGCGCCCGGACACCGGCCGCCGGGAGTTCTACGCGCTCACCGGCAAGGGCGTGGCGCTGTGGCCCGCCGTCCGGGCCCTGACCTCCTGGGGCGACCTGTTCTATCCGGGCCCGGGCGGCGGCCCCCGCCGCGTCTTCCGGCACGTCGGGGACGAGGCGCCGGTCGGCGAGGACGGGCGCTGCTCCGGCTGCGGGGAGGCCGTCCCGGTCGCCGACCTGCTGGTCACGCCCGGCCCCGGGCTCGCCGCCCCCGGCCCGGACGCCGATCCGGTGAGCCGGGCGCTCGCCCGGCCGCACCGGCTGCTCACCCCCCTGCTCCCCTCCACCGTCTCCACCACAAGAAAGGCCGAACAGCGATGAGGATCCTGGTCGTCGGCGCCGGCGCCACCGGCGGGTACTTCGGGGCCATGCTGGCCCGCTCCGGACAGGACGTCACCTTCCTGGTGCGGCCGGGCCGGGCCGCCGTGCTGCGCGAGCGAGGGCTGCGGGTCGTCGGCCGCGAGGAGGAGTGGCGGCTGGACCCGGTCCTGGTCACGGCCGCCGAACTGGCCGCCGCGCCCGCCCCGTACGACCTGGTGCTGCTCTCGGTGAAGTCGACCGCGCTCGGCCCGGCGCTGGACGACCTGGCCCCGGCCGTCGGCCCGGACACCGCGATCGTGCCGCTGCTCAACGGGCTGGCCCACCTGGACGCGCTCAACGCCCGCTTCGGCGCCGGGCGGGTGCTCGGCGGGGTCGCCAAGGTGGTCACCACCCTGGACGACACGACCGGCGACATCCGACGGCTGGCCCCGCTGGCCCACCTCACGCTCGGCGAGCAGGACGGGACCGTCAGCCCGCGCGTGGCGCGCGCCCGGGAGGTCCTGGCCTCGGCCGGTGTCACCGTGTCCGTACCGGCGGACGTGCTGGCCGCGATGTGGCACAAGTGGGTGTTCATCAGCACCTTCGGCGCCGTCACCAGCCTGATGCGGGGCACCGTCGGCGACGTCAACGCCGTCCCGGGCGGTACGGAGCTGGGCACGGCGCTGCTCGACGAGATCTCCGCCGTGTCGGCCGCCGCCGGGCACCCCGTACCGGAGGAGGAACGGCGGGCGACCCTGGACGTGGTGACGGCGACGGGCTCGCCGATGGTGCCCTCGCTCTACCGGGACCTGACCGCCGGGCGGCCCACCGAGGTCGAGCACGTCTTCGGCGACCTGACGGCCCGGGCCCGCGCGCTGGCGGTGCCGACGCCGCTGCTCGACCTGGCGACCCTGCACCTGCGGGTCCACCAGGCGCGCGTCGGCGGCTGAGGCGGGGCGCCGGACCGCCGACACCAGGACGCGGGGAACAGCGAGGCTACGGCGCCGTGAACAGCCCCGGGAAGCGCGGCCCCAGCCAGGGTCTGCGGCCCCAGGCGAGGGCGCGGCCGGTGGCCATCACGGGGACCGGGTCGACGCGGCCGAGGGCCATCAGGAGGAAGGCGACGGGCTCGGTCAGCACCGTGCAGTCCGGCCGGTCCACCGGGCCGTGCGCGGTGGTGACCGTCCCGTCCGCGACGGTCACGCCGAACTGGGCGCCGCCCCACAGCCGCACCCGGTAGCGGGCGCGGAGCCCGGCGACGGCCGCCGGGTCGGCCACCCGGGGCATCACGGCGACCATGAACGGCAGGGTCAGCTCCACCCGGGCCCGGTCCACCATGTGCGGGCGGCCCAGCGCGCGGGCCAGGTCGTAGCCGTGCCCGAGCATGTGGGTGAGCAGGTAGGCGCCGAGGCCCGCCGGGTCGAGCGGGCCCAGCGGGGTCCGGACGACCTCGTCCTGGTCGCGTTCCGCCACGGCGTCCAGGAACGCCTCAGCCTGGTCGGCGATCAGGTCGGCGAGCGGGCCCGCGCCCCGCTCGGGGAAGGCCGCCAGGGCCTCCTCGTTGGCGGCGGCGATGCCCTCGGCGGTGCCGTCGGCGTACGGGCGGGCGTGCCCGGCGGCGAGCTCGGCCATCAGCCGGTTGGCCTGGCCCAGGTGGGCCGCGGTCTCCCCCACGGTCCAGGTCAGCCGCGGCACCGGCAGCCCGGTGTCGGGGGCGGCGCGCAGCACGTCCGCGATGTCCCGCGCGGTGCCGCGTATCGCGTCCCCGAGCCCTTCCGGCAGTACGGCCATGTCTCGCCACTCCTCGCGCCCCCGATGGATCAGGGCGCAAGAGTAGGGGTTGCCCCTGGCCGGTGACCAGGGGTAACCCTTACGTACGGGGGCGGTTCAGGCGCGGGCGAGGCGCAGGGTGAGCAGCTGGAACGGGCGCAGCGCGAGCACGACGTCGTCGCCCTCGACGGTCACCGCCTCCTCCCGGGGCCGCTCCAGCAGGTCGCAGAGCCTCGCCCCGGCGAGGGCGAAGCCCGCGGACAGCCGGGTGCGCACGCGCCCGCCGCCGGACTCGTAGAGCCGGACGACGACGTCGCCGCTCCCGTCGTCGGCCAGCTTCACGGCGCTGAGCACCACGGCCGGGTCGGCCACGGTGACCAGCGGCGCGGTCCCCTGGCCGCCGGGCACCCGCCTCTCGGGCTGGTTGACGAGGTACCCCTCGCGCACGGCGTCGCCGATCCCGGCGCCCGGCACCAGCGCGTGCCGAAAGCGGTGCGCGCCCTGGTCGGTGCGCGGGTCGGGGAAGCGCGGGGCGCGCAGCAGGGAGGCCCGGACGGTGGTCGTGGTGCCCCCGTCGGCGGCGCGTACCGTGCGGGTGACGTCGTGGCCGTAGGTCGAGGCGGTGACGAGGGCGACGCCCCAGCCGGGCTCCTCGAAGTGGACGAACTTGTGGTTGCACGCCTCGAACTTGGCCGCTTCCCAGCTGGTGTTGGCGTGGGTCGGCCGGTAGAGGTGCCCGAACTGGGTCTCGGCGGCGTAGCGGTCGGTGTGCACGTCGAGGGGGAAGGCGACCTTGAGGAACTTCTCCGTCTCGTGCCAGTCCACCTCGGTGTCGAGGTCGAGCCGCCCGGTCCCGGCGGTGAGCCGGACGGTCTGGACGGCCCGGGAGGAGCCGAAGGAGCGGGTAGCCCGGACGGAGACCTCGGCGGGCGAGTCGGCGGTCACGGCCAGCTCGTCGGCGCCGCCGACCCCGTCGGTGCCGTCGAGGTCGGTGACGGTGTTGCGGTAGAAGCGGTCGACGTCCCAGGCGTCCCACATGTTGGGGAAGTCGGGGTGGATCTGGAGCAGGTTGGCGGCGGCGCCGGGCGCGACCGTCTCGCGACCGGTGGCGAGGTCCACGACGGAGACCAGCAGCCCCCGGGCGTCCACCTCGGCGCGCAGCAGCCCGTCGGCGAGGACGAAGCCGCCCCCGGGCCGGGCGGTGACGGTGCAGGGGGCGGGCGGCGCGGACAGCGCGTCGGCGCGCCGGGCGCCGCCCGCCGGGACGCCGCCGCGCGGGTGCGGGGCGCTGTTGAAGACGACCTCCGCGTCACCGGATCCGGCCAGCGCCCGCTGGGCCGTCTCGATCAGGGCCGTGAGCTCGCCGGCGATCCGCCCGTAGGTGGCCTCGGCCTCGCGGTGCACCCAGGCGATGGAGGAGCCGGGCAGGATGTCGTGGAACTGGTGCAGCAGCACCGTCTTCCAGATCCGGTCCAACTCGGCGTACGGGTACGGGAGTCCGGTCCGCACGGCGGCGGTGGCGCACCACAGCTCGGCCTCGCGCAGCAGGTTCTCGGCGGCCCGGTTGCCCTGCTTGGTGCGGGCCTGGCTGGTGAGGGTCGCCCGGTGCAGCTCCAGGTAGAGCTCGCCCACCCACACCGGCGGGTCGGGGTACTCGGCCTGGGCCCGGGCGAAGAACGCGGCGGGCGGCTCCCAGCGCACCCGGGCGGAGCCCTCCAGGTCACGCAGCCGGGCCGCCTTGGCGATCATCTCGCGGGTGGTGCCGCCGCCCCCGTCGCCCCAGCCGGTGGGGGCGATGGAGTGCCGGGCGCGCCCCTTGTCCTTGAAGTTGCGGACGGCGTGGGCGATCTCCTTGCCCTGCATCGAGCAGTTGTACGTGTCGATGGGCGGGAAGTGGGTGTAGATCCGGGTGCCGTCGACGCCCTCCCACCAGAAGGTGTGGTGCGGGAAGGAGTTGACCTGGCTCCAGGAGATCTTCTGGGTCAGCAGCCACTTCGAGCCGGCCTCCTTGATGATCTGCGGGAGCCCGCCGGCGAAGCCGAAGGTGTCCGGCAGCCACGCCTCCTCGTTCTCGACGCCGAACTCGTCCAGGAAGAAGCGCTTGCCGTGGACGAACTGCCGGGCCATCGCCTCCGAGGACGGCATGTTGGTGTCGGACTCCACCCACATGCCGCCGGCCGGGACGAACCGCCCCTCCGCCACGGCCTTCTTCACCCGGGCGTAGACCTCGGGCCGGTGCTCCTTGATCCAGGCGTACTGCTGGGCCTGGGACATCGTGTAGACGAAGTCGGGCTCGTCCTCCAGGAGCGCGGTCATGTTGGCGGTGGTACGGGCGACCTTGCGGACGGTCTCGCGCAGCGGCCACAGCCACGCCGAGTCGATGTGCGCGTGCCCGACGGCGCTGATCCGGTGCGCGGAGGGCTCGGCGGGCGAGGCGAGAACACCCGCCAGCTCGGCGCGGGCGGCGGCGGCCGTACCGCCCACGTCCTGGAGGTCCAGGGCGTCCAGGGCGCGTTCGACGGCGCGCAGCACCTCCCAGCGGCGGGCGCCCTCGACAGGCAGCTCGGCCATCAGCTCGCCGAGCACCTCCAGGTCGGCTACGAGCTGCCAGACGGTCTCGTCGAAGACGGCGAGGTCCAGGCGCGCCAGCCGGTACTGCGTGGTGTCGCCCGCGGTGTCCCGGTCGCCGAGCTCGGTGGGCAGGAAAGGGTGGTAGTCGAGGATGACCGGGTTGGACGCGGCCTCGACGTGCAGCAGCACCTCCTCTCCGCCGCGCGCGGAGTCGGCGATCCGCACCCACTGGTTGCGCGGGTTGAGGCCCTTCACCGGGCTGCCGTCGGGGCGGTAGACCAGGCCCTCGCACTGGAAACCGGGCATGTTGGCGTCGAAGCCGAGGTCGATCAGCGCCTCGACGGTCCGCCCGGCCCACTCGGCGGGGACCGTGCCGGAGACGGTGAGCCAACTGGTGCCCCAGGGCGCGCCCCAGGCGTCACCGGCGGCGACGGGGGTACGGGGCGCGGCGAGGCCCTCGGCGACGGGCACGGGTTCGCCGGGGGCGGTCCAGATCCCGGCGGTCAGGGGCACGGAGACGGGGTACACGGCGGGGCGGACGCGTTCGTCGAGGACCCGCTTGAGGCGGTTCTCGACGAGGGTGCGGTCGTCATGCATGAGCGGGACTCTCCGGATCGCGAAGGGGGCGGAGGGGGCGGAGGGCAGCGGAGGGGGCGGAGAAGCGCGGCCGGTACGGGTTCAGCGACCCGCCGCCGCGGGGCCGGGGCCCTGCGGGCCGGACCCGTCCGGGGTGACGAGCTCCGTGATGCCTCGGGCGGCGAGGTACGCCGGGTCGGCGGCACGCTCGGCGAGGACCACGGCCGGGCGGGCGCCGTCCGCCGCCAGCCGCATGAACGCCTCGAAGTACGCGCCGCCGGGCGCGCACCCGGAGCGCTTCGGCGCGTCGGCGGGAAGGTCGACGACGAGGGCGGTGGTGCGGGGCGCCGGGGCGGTGGCGGTGGCGCGCGCCTCCGCGACGGCGTCGGCGAGCGCCCGGCCGGCGGGCTTGACCCGGCGGTCGTTGGTCAACAGACCGAGGCCGTATTCCAGTTCCGGGAAGTCGGCGAGCGCGCGGTCGACGTCGTGGGAGCACCACCACGTGATACCCCACAGGTCGGGGCAGTCGAGCGCGGCGGCGACGGTCGTCCGGGTGAATCCGGCCGCGCGGTCGGGCGCGATGTGCGGGGCGGGGGCGCCGACCTCCTGGAGCCAGACGGGGCGCCGGGGGTCGGTGGCCCACGCCTTGGAGAGTTCGACCAGGTAGGCGGCGTGCTGGGCGACGGCGGTGGACTCGGGGCCGTAGCGCTGGGCGGTGCCGTTGAAGACCCAGGAGTGGACGGCGGTGACGGCGCCGAGCCTGGCGGCCTGGGCCGGGGTGAAGGGGTGGTCGTCCTGGTACCAGGCGGCGTCGTAGGCGGCGTGCAGGTGGAGCCGGCCGGGGGCGCCCGCCTCGCAGGCGGCGAGCATCCGGGCCAGCCACTCCCCGGCCTGCCCGGGGGTGACCCGGTCGGGGTCGGGGTGGGGGTCGCCGGAGAACTGGTTGATCTCGTTGCCGAGCGTCATGCCGAGGAAGTTCGGCCGTTCGGCGAGGGAGGCGGCGAGGGTGCGCAGGTAGACGGCCTGCCCGTCGGTGACCTCGGGGTCGGTGAAGAGGTTGCGGCGGTGCCAGGTCCGGGTCCAGGCGGGCAGGAAGTCGAAGCTGGAGAGGTGTCCCTGGAGCCCGTCGACGGCGACGTCGAGGCCGCGCTCCCCGGCCGCGTCGACGAGGAGGCCGAGCTGCTCGACGGCGCGGGGGCGGATCAGGGTGCGGTTGGGCTGGAAGAGCGGCCACAGCGGGAAGACCCGGACGTGGTCGAGGCCGAGGGCGGCGACGGAGTCCAGGTCGGCGCGTACGGCGTCGAGGTCGAAGTCGAGCCAGTGGTGGAACCAGCCCTGACTGGGGGTGTAGTTGACGCCGAAGCGCGGACCGGTGGGCTGCTGACGAGAGGTCATGCGGGCTGCGGTTCCTTCGCGAGGGAGGGAGGTAGGGAGGGAGAGAGAGGGAGGGCTGCTGACGGGTCGGGAATGGGCGGATCGGGGCGAGCGGGCCCGGGCGGTCATCCCTTGATCGCGCCCTCCTCGACCCCCTTGAAGAAGAAGCGCTGGAGCGCCGCGAAGACGGCGACGACCGGCAGGAAGGCGATCATGGTTCCGGCGGCGATCTGCCGCGGATTGGCGCTGAAGGTGCCGTCGAGGTACTGGAGTCCGACGGTGAGGGTGTAGCGGGCGGGGTCGTTGAGGACGATCAGCGGCCACAGGAAGTCGTCCCAGGCGCCGATGAAGGTGAAGATCACGACGACGCTCAGCATCCCGCGCACGCTGGGCAGCCCGATGTGCCACAGCCGCTGCCGGACGTTGGCGCCGTCGACGAGGGCCGCCGCGTCGAGTTCGGCGGGCACCGCCCGGAAGGCGGTGTACATGAGCAACACGTTGAGCATGGCGATGGCGCCGGGCAGGGCGACCCCGAGGAGGGTGTCGGTGAGACCGAGGCTGCGGACGGTCACGTACTGGGAGACGATGGTGACCTCGCCGGGCAGCACGAGGGTGGCGACGAAGAGGCCGAGCGCGAGCCGGGCGCCGCGGAAGCGGAGCCGGGCCAGGGCGTAGCCGGCGAGGGTGGCGCCGACGACGTTGCCGACGACGGCGATGGCGGCCACGGTCAGCGAGTTCGCCGCGTAGGTCCAGACGGGGACGGTGTCGGCGACCTTGGCGTAGTTGGCGAGGGTGGGGTGCTCGGGCAGGAAGCCGGGGGTGCGCGCGAAGACGTCCTCCCCGGGGCCCTTGAGCGAGGTGGAGAGCTGCCAGAGGAAGGGGCCGACGGTGAGCGCGAGGACGAGCAGGAGCAGCAGGTAGCGGACCGCCCGGTCGGCGGCGGACGGCGTACGGCTCAGGGACATCGGTCAGTCCGCCTTCCGGTGCAGCCGGGCCAGGAACAGCATCGGGCCGACGGTGAGGACGAAGAGCAGCACGCTGAGGGCGGAGGCGTAGCCGATGTGCCCGGTGAAGCCGCGGCTGTACATCTGGATGAGCATGACGACCGACATGTCGCGCCCGCCGGGTCCGCCGGTGCCGTTGGAGAGCACGTACAGCTCGGAGAAGACGCGCAGCGCGGAGACCGAGACGAGGACGGAGATCAGCAGCATCGCCGGGCGTACGCCGGGCAGGGTGACGTGCCAGAACCTGCGGACGGCGCCCGCGCCGTCGGCGGCGGCGGCCTCGTGCAGTTCGCGGCCGACGTTCCCGAGGGCGGAGAGGTAGATGACCATGTAGTAGCCGAGGCCCTTCCACACCGTGAGGGCGATGGCGCTGAACAGCAGCAGCCAGCGGTCGGTGAGGAAGGAGACGGGGCGGTCGGCGAGGCCGAGCTGGTGCAGCAGGCCGTTGAGCAGTCCCCGCTCGTCGAGCATCCAGCCCCAGACCAGGCCGACGACGACGGCCGAGGCGACGACCGGGGTGTAGAAGGCGGTGCGGAAGAAGGTGATGCCGGGGAGCTTGCGCTCCACCAGGAGGGCGAGCAGCAGCGGCAGCACGGTGAGCAGGGGCAGGCAGACCAGCAGGTAGATGACGCTGTTGACGAGGGCGTCCGTCAACTGTGCGTCGTCGAGGGCCCGTTGGTAGTTCTCCAGTCCCGTGAAGCGTCCGCCGCCGAGCGGGCGGGCGCTGGTGAAGGAGAGGATCACGGTGTTGACGGCGGGCCACACGTTGAAGACGGCCAGCCAGACCAGCGCGGGCGCGGCGAGCAGCCAGGGCGTGATCCGCCGCCGGTGCGTCAGCGGAATCGACGACGGCTTCGGCGTCGGCATCGGCATCGCGGGGCTCAGTCCTTGATGAGGCGGTTGGCGCGGGCGACCGCCGTGTCCAGGGCCTCCTTGGAGCCCGCCTGACCGCTGACGGCGAGGGCGATCTGCTGGTTGACGACGGTCTTCACGGCGTCGTTGGCCTGGACGGGTTCGAGGACGCGGGCGGAGGCGAGCGAGCGGAAGGCGGTCACCTTGGCGTCCGAGGCGTTGGTGCCGTCGCTCCGGCTGAAGAAGGGGTCGGCGGCGGAGGCGGTGGTGGAGGGGAAGATGCTGGTCTCGCGGGCGAAGGCGGCCTGGTTGGCGGCGCTGGTCACCCAGCGGGCCAGGGCGACGGCGGCGGGCTGGTTCTTGCTGGTGCGGGGGATGGACAGGCCCTGGACGTAGAGCGGCGGGGTGCCCATGGCCGGGGAGGAGACCACCTTGGGGGCGAGCGTCGGGTTGTCGACGGCGAGGCTGGTGATGTAGTTCGCGCCGGCCGTGGTCCAGGCGGCGGTGCCGGAGGAGAACAGCTTGGTGTTGCCCGCGTAGGTCTCCGTCAGGACGTCCTTGGGCAGCAGCCCCTCCTTGTAGGCGGCGCGGTAGGTGTCGAGGACGGCGGCGGCCTCGGGGGTGTTGAAGGTGAAGGTGCGCCCGTCCGCCGACATCAGCGGGACCCCGGCGTTCGCGAGGTCGATCAGGTTGGGCTTGCGGCTCATCAGGTAGACCTGGCCGCCGGACTTCGCCTTGACGGTACGGGCCGCCGCCACGAGCTGGTCGAGGGAGGCGGGCGGCTTCTTCGGGTCGAGGCCGTACTTCGTGAGGAGTTCGGCGTTCCAGTAGTTGACGTCGGTGTTGAGATACCAGGGGTAGCCGAAGGTGCCCTGGTGGCCGGGGAACCGGTACGCGTCGAGGCCGCCCTTGACGTAGTCGGCGGCGGCGGAGGCGTCGGCGCCGGTGACGTCCAGCAGCAGCTTCTGCTTGACGAGCGGGAGCGCGAAGTCGGGGGGCAGGTTGACGACGTCGGGGAGGGTGCCGCCGGCGGACTGGCTGAGGACCTTCTCGGCGTAGCCCTCGCCGGGCTGGTCGAGCCAGTCGACCCGTACGCCGGGGTACTTCTTCTCGAAGCCGGCGATGACGCCTTCCATGTACGCGGTGAACTTCGGCTTCAGGGCCCAGGTCTGGAGCGAGACCGTGCCCTTCACCTCGCCGCCGGAGGCGGCCGGGGCGGGGGCGGCGGAGTCCTCCGCGCCGCCGAGTCCGCAGCCGGCGAGCGTCACCGCCGCCACCGCGACCGCCGTCCACCGCGCCCAGCGGCTCCTTCGTATGACTCTCACGAGGTGTCTCCTTGCTGATCGGTTGCTGATCGGTGGTGCAGGGAGTTCCGGAGGTGCAGGTACGTGAACCGGCCTTAATCGACCGACCTTGCCGAACCGGTGTTGCCGAACCGGTGCTACCGAACCGGTGCTACCGAACCGGCGTTACTAAACCGCTCTAGTGATGCGGGACTATGGTCGCGGCTAGACTCCGGTGTCAAGGGAGCCCGCGGGATCCGGCCGTCCGCGCGAGCGGGCCGGGGCGTGGCGACGGGGCATCGTGACGGCACCTGGCGACGGGGCATCAGAGGGGGCGCGAGGTGGCCAGACCGACCATCGCCGACATCGCCAGGGAGGCGGGCGTCTCCAAGGGCGCGGTCTCCTTCGCGCTCAACGGGCGCCCGGGGGTGAGCGAGACGACCCGGGAGCGGATCCTGCGGGTCGCCGAGCGGATGAACTGGCGCCCGCACAGCGCCGCCCGCGCCCTCGGCGGCGCCCGCGCGGGAGCCGTCGGCCTGGTGCTCGCCCGCCCCGCGCGCACGATCGGCCTCGAACCCTTCTTCGGCGAGCTGCTCTCCGGGCTCCAGGCCGGGCTCTCCGGCCGGGGCACCGCCCTCCAGCTCCTCGTCGTCGAGGACACGGCCGCCGAGATCGAGGTCTACCGCCGCTGGACCTCCGAGCACCGGGTGGACGGCTTCGTGCTGGTGGACCTCCAGGTCCGCGACCCCCGGATCCCGGTCCTGGAGGAGCTGGCCGTCCCCACCGTGGTGCTGGGCGGGCCCGGCAGCCACGGGCGGCTGTCCGCCGTCTGGGCGGACGACCGGGAGGCGATGACCTCGATCGTCGAGTACCTGGCGGCCCTCGGCCACCGGCGGATCGCCCACCTCGCGGGGCTGCCCTCCTTCCAGCACACCCGGCGCCGGATCCGGGCCGTGCGGGACGCGGCGCGCCGGCTCGGCCTGGCCGACGCGGTGTCCGTGCCGACCGACTTCAGCGACGCGGAGGGCGCGGCGGCCACCCGCGCGCTGCTCGCCCGGCCGGGCGGGCGGCGGCCGACCGCCATCGTCTACGACAGCGACGTGATGGCGGTCGCGGGCCTCGGCGTCGCCACCGAGATGGGCGTCGCCGTGCCCGGCGGGCTGTCCGTCGTCTCCTTCGACGACTCGGCCCTCACCCGGATCGTGCACCCGTCGCTGACCGCGCTCTCCCGGGACACCTTCGCGCTCGGCGAGCAGGTCGCGCGGGCGCTGCTCGCCCAGATCGACGACCCGTCCTCGACCGGGGACGTCAGGAATCCGACGCCCCGGCTCACGGTCCGCGAGAGCACGGCGCCGCCCGCCGGGTGACCGGGAACGCCCTCTTGACCCCTCTCGCTAAAGCCGTTTAGCCTCCGCACCGGACGAACCCCGCACCATCGCGCCACCGGCACCACCAGCCCCTACCCCTCACGCTGGACCGGAGCACCGATGAGACGACCCCTGCACCTCCTCCTGGGCGCGGCCCTGTCGCTGGCCGCGCTCGGCCTCTCCGCCACGCCGGGCGCCGCCGCGCCGGGCGCCACGCCCCAGCCGCCGCCCCCGCGAGCCGCCGACAACGTTGTCGCAGCCGCCGCGGGCAACCAGCCCTACGCCTCGTACTGGTACCCGAGCACGATCGTGGACTGGGACCCGGCCACCGACCCGGACGCGCCCTTCAACCGCTCCCGGGTCCCGCTCCGGCCGCGCGTCTCCGACCCGGCGCTGAAGGCGAACGCCAACGCCCGCGCGGGCGAGGGGAAGATCGCGTCCCTCGTCTCCTTCGCGCCCACCTCGAACAACCCCTCCCAGGGCTCGGCGGACGCGAACTACTACGCGTTCGGGCACTGGCAGTACGTCGACAAGCTGGTGTTCTGGGGCGGTTCGGCGGGCGAGGGCCTGATCCTGGCGCCCAACCCGACGGTCATCGACGCGGCCCACCGCAACGGCGTCAAGGTCTACGGCACGGTCTTCTTCCCGCCCGGCGCCTACGGCGGACAGCTCCAGTGGGTGAAGGACTTCACGCGCAAGTCCGGCAGCCGCTACCCGGTCGCCGACAAGCTGGCCCAGGTCGCGCGGTACTACGGCTTCGACGGCTGGTTCGTGAACCAGGAGACGGCGGGCGGCGACACGGCCCTCGCGACCGAGGTGCGCAACACGATGCGGTACGCCCGTACGCTCGGCCCGGTCGAGTTCATGTGGTACGACGCGATGACCGAGTCCGGCTCGGTCAGCTGGCAGAACGCGCTGACCTCCGCGAACGACGCCTTCCTCCAGGAGGGCGCGCAGCGCACCAGCGACTCGATGTTCCTCAACTTCAACTGGAGCTCCGGCGGCCTGAGTTCCTCCCGTTCGCTGGCCAGGAACCTGGGGCGGAGCGAGTACGAGCTGTTCAGCGGCGTGGACACCGAGTCCAACGGATATGACACGGGCGTCGACTGGAACACGCTGTTCCCCGCCGGGCAGCCGCACACCACGTCGCTGGGGCTGTACCGCCCCGAGTGGACCTGGAAGTCCGCGTCCGGGCGCGCCGACGCCGTGGCCCGCGAGGCGCGCTACTGGGACGGGGCCAACGGCGACCCGTCGAACACCACGACCACCTCGTCGTGGAAGGGCCTGGCGCAGTACGTAGCAGAGTCCTCACCGGTGACGTCCAAGCCCTTCGTCACCCACTTCAACGCCGGCCAGGGCGACTTCTACGCGTCCGGCGGGACCCGGGTGTCGGCCGCGCCCTGGAACAACCTCTCGCTCCAGGACGTGCCGCCGACCTACCGCTGGCTGGTGAGCTCCACGGGCACGAAGCTGAAGCCGTCCGTCGACTTCACCGACGCCTACGAGGGCGGCTCGGCGCTGCGGCTGACGGGTGCCCTGGACGCCGTGAACACCGTGCGCCTCTACCAGACGCGGCTGCCGGTGGCCGCCGACAGCAAGCTGTCGGTCGTGGTGAAGACCCCGGCGGCCGGCCCCACGCGACTGAAGGCGGCGGTCTCCTTCACGGACGCCCCGACCGCCTTCACCACCCTGGACCTCGGCTCCACGACGGGCACCGGGTGGGAGCGCAAGGTGCTCGACCTCTCCCCGTACGCGGGCCGGACGGTCGCGCAGCTCGGCCTCCAGACCACCGGGACGGCCGCCTCGTACGACATCAAGGTGGGGCAGCTCGCCCTGTACGACGGCGCCGCCGACGCCCCTGCCGCCCCGACGGCGCCCACGGTGCTCGGCACGACGGAGGCGGGCGCGAGCATGTCACTGCGGCTCGGCTGGACCGCCTCGGCCGCCGGCGACGTGCACCACTACGAGGTGTACCGCCGCGACGCCGGCGGGGGCCGCACCTTCCTCGGCGCGACGCCCAACGACACGTACTTCGTGCCGAGGCTGGACCGGGCGGGCACCGAGACGTCGACGACCCTGGACGTCGAGGCGGTCTCCGCCGAGTTCGGCCGCTCCCCCGCCGCGAGCACCACGGTCACCTGGTCCGGCGGGACCGCGGAGGCCAATCTGGCCCTGAACCGCCCGGCGACCGCCTCTGGCCAGTGCACCACCTCGGAGACCCCGGCGAAGGCGGTCAACGGCAGCGTCTCCGGCGGCACCACCGACAAGTGGTGCACGACCACGTCCGCCAAGTGGCTTGAGGTGGACCTCGGTTCCTCCCGCACACTGACCCGCTTCGTGGTGAAGCACGCGGCGGCGGGCGGCGAGAGCGCGAACTGGAACACCCGCGACTTCCGCATCGAGGTCCGCGACACCCCCACCGCCCCCTGGACCACGGCCACCACGGTCACCGGCAACACGTCGGCGACCACGACCCACCCGGTCACGGCAACCGCGCGCTACGTCCGCCTGGTGGTCACGACCCCGACCCAGACGACCGACCCGGCGGCCAGGATCTACGAGTTCGAGACCTGGGGCTCGTGAGCCCCCGCCGCTAGGAAGCCGCCGTAGCCACCTTCACACCGAAGGCGATCAGGACGATGCCGGTGGCCCGCTCCATCGCCCCGCGGACGGCGGGGCGGGCGAAGAAGGAGCGGGCTCCGGCGAGGAGCAGGACGTAGCCGGAGAGCCACAGGACCGTCAGCAGTACGTGGACCAGGACCAGGAGGGCCATCCCGGTGTGCGGGGGAAGGCCGGGCGGGGCCAGGGTCGGCAGCAGGCCCGTGTAGAAGACCGCGATCTTCGGGTTGAGGACGTTGCCGACCAGGCCGGTCCGCCAGGGGTGGCCGGCGGGCGGCGGGGGCTCCGTGGGCGCCGCCGTGCCGCCGCGTCGGCTGCGCCACAGGGTCTGCGCCCCGAGGAACACCAGGTAGCCGGCGCCCGCCAGCTTGACCACGGTGTACGCGACGGCCGACGCGGCCAGCACGGCGGCGAGCCCTGCCACCGCGAGCACGCCCCAGACCAGCAGCCCGCTGGCGATCCCGCCGACGGTCAGCAGCCCGTCGCGCCGCCCGGCGGCCACGGCCCTGCGGGTCACGATCGCCATGTCCGGGCCGGGGACCATGGTCAGCAGGGCCAGCACGCCGGTGGCGGCGGCGAGTTCGATCATCATGCGCCGATTCTCGGGGAGCGGGGGCGGCCGTGACCAGCCCCGACCGGTCCCCACCGGTCGGGGCTGGTCCCCACCGGTCGCACGCGGACCCGGCCGGTCCCCACCAGTGAAGGCCGGTCCCGCGCAGTCCCGACCCGTCCCGACCAGCCCCGCGCGGGCTCCTCTAGCCCCGGTCCAGCAGCTTCCCGAGGCCCGTCGTCAGGTGTTCGTACTCCTCGGGGCGGTTGTAGATCTGGCCGCTGATCCGGACGCCGCCTCCGTCGGGCCGGGGCCAGACGAGGATGCGGCAGCCGAGTCGGGCGGCGATCTCCTCGCGCAGCGCCGCCGCCTCCGCCTGGGTCCTCGCCACGGTCGGCGGCAGTCGCAGGGAGCGCATCGCGAGGCGCTCGTCGTACGGGAGGGGGCGCAGGCCCGGGAGCCGGGCGAGGAGTTCCGCGCCGTGCGCGACGAGGGCGGCGTTGTGGGCGCGCACGTGGGCCGCGCCGAGTCGTTCGATCAGGTCCAGGCCCTCCGGTGCCGAGAGCCAGCCCGTGTAGTCGGCGGTGGCCCGGAACTCGACGGCGCGCGGGAAGCCGCGTTCCGCTTCCCAGGACGGGACCGGGGCGGGGATCCGGGGGCGAAACCCGGGCGCGACCGCGAGGACGGCGGTGCCGGGGGCCGCGTACGCCCATTTGTGCAGGTTGCCGAACCAGAGGTCGGGCGTCCCGGCGAGCGGGTCGGCGAGCATTCCCGGCGCGTGGGCGCCGTCGACGACGGTGGTGATCCCCCGGGCGCGCAGCTCGGCGAGCAGCCGGGGCGTGGCGAGGGGGCGGGCGGTGGGCGAGCTGATCTGGTCGAGGAGCGCGACCCGGGTCCGAGGGGTGATCCCGGCGAGCACGGCGGCGCACACCGCGTCCTCGTCCGGGAGGTCCGGGTCGAGGGCGACGGTGGTGAGCGGGGCGCGCCGGGCGGCGGCGGTGACGACGGTGCCGTAGCCGTGGTCGGTGACCAGGATCTCGTCGCCGGTCTCCAGGCGCAGGGCGTCGAGAGCGAGGTTGGCCGCCTCGGTGGCGTTGGCGACGAAGGCGAGCCCTTCGGCGGGTGTGCCGAGGTGGGCGGCGATCCGGCCGCGCGCCTCGGCGAGCCGGTCGGGGACGTCGCGGAAGAAGCGGTCGGGGTCGGCGGCGGACTCCTCGTCGAGGGCGCTGCGCAGGCGGGCGACGGGGACGGGGACGGCGCCGTAGGAGCCGTGGTTGAGGTGGGCGACCGCCGGGTCGAGCCGGAAAAGCTCCGGCCCGCCGGGGAAGGCGCCGGGGGCGGGGGCGGGGGGCGCCGCCGGGCCGCCCGCCGGGTGCGGGGCGCCTGTCGGGTGCGGGGCGCCCGCCCGGTCCGGGACGGCGCCCGCCGGGCCCAGGCCGCCCGCCGGCTGCGGGCCGCCCATCGAGTGCGGGCCGCCCACCGGGTCCGCGGCGCCGGCCGGGCCCGGCCCGCCCGCCGGCCGCAGGCCGCTCGTCGAATGCGGCCCACCCGCCGCGTACTGGCCCCTCATCGGGTCTCGACCGTGACAGTGCGGCCGGGCGCGACGCGGGTGCGGACGGTCGTGTACGTGACGCCGTCGACGACCTCGGTGCGGGCGGGGCGCCTCACCCCGTCGACGAGGACGGTGGCGCGGGCGCCGGGGAAGCGGGCGACCCAGGTGTAGGGGCGGGTGCCGGTGGTGTGGGTGAGGGTGGAGCGGCGGTCGCCGTCGTGCCGGAGGGCGAACGCGGAGTCGCCGACGCGCAGGTCTGAGACGGCCAGCCAGTCCATGCCGGAGGGCAGCCGGGGCTGGGTGGTGAGGGTGCGGGTGGGGGCGTCGGGGGTGACGCCCATGAGGCCCTGGACGGTCTGGGCGACGAGGGTGAAGGAGACCTCCGGGTAGTCGCCGTTGGTGCCCTGGCGGGTGTTGACGTGCTGGGCGTCCTTCGCGGCGTAGATGCGGCGCATCCACTTCCAGGCGGTGTCGGCCCGGTTGTCGGTGAGGAAGGTGTCGGGGAGGTACGTGAGGGCCTCGATGTTGTCGGGGCGGCCCTCGCCCTCGGCCTGGGCGTCGATGTAGTCGAGGTACGCCTCGCGCCGGGCCCCGGGGTCGATGATCCCCTTCATGGGCATGAACCAGCTGTTCTCCTTGCCCCAGCCGGTCAGCGCGCGCCCGTCGGTGGTGTAGCCGCGGACCATGTCGGCGCCCGAACCGCCGCCGCTCCAGGTGGTGTTGAAGTAGCTCCGGAGCGCGCGGGCGCGGTCGTCGAAGCGGGCGGCGGTGGCGCGGTCGCCCTTGGCGCGGGCGAGGGAGGCCATCGCGCGGTACGCCTGGTACTGGGAGCCGATGGCGTCGCCTGCCTCGGCGAGGGGTTCGTCGCTCTGCTCGTTGTAGCTGGCGACACCCTGGAAGATGCCGCGGCCGGTGCCCTCGGCGACGCGGACGGGGCCGTTGTCCTTGCGGCCGTCGTGGAGGGTCACGAACTCCTCGGTGGTGTGCCGGTAGAAGTCCCACAGGGCGGGGTCGTCCAGGTAGCCGCGGTCGCCGGTCCAGCGGTACGCCTCCTCGGCCTTCTGGACGAGTTCGAAGGGTGCGGGGACCTCGCGGACGAAGAGCTCGGGGCCGCGGTAGTCGATGGAGAGCGGGCTGCGGTTGTCGAAGTTGAGCGCCCACACCGGGTAGTAGGCGTGCTCGGGGGTGGCGGTGGCGGCGAAGGCGCGGAGCATCGACTTGTTCTCGCCGTGCAGGCCGAGGATGCCGGCGCCGGCGAGCTGGTGGGCCATGTCGCGGGAGTAGTAGCCGCTGCGGTTGGCGTAGCCGGCCCAGTAGGAGGGGCCGTAGACGCCGTCGCCGGTGCCGCCGGTCTGGCGCTCGTCGGCGTCGAGCGGGCCCTGGGTGCCGGGGAGGTGGACCCAGCTGTTGGCCTTGTTCCTGGCCCAGTCGAACATGGCGACGATCTCGGGGTCGCTGGAGGTGACCCGGGGGTTCGCGGGGGCCGCCGGGGAGACCATCACGTCGTCGACGTTGACCCAGCCGCGGCCCGATTCGAAGGCGATCTCCAGCCGGTCGCCGGGGGCGAGGGTGACCGTGCCGAGGGTGTGGCGGCGGTAGGCGGCGCCGTCGGGCAGGGCCTGCGCGGCGGCCTCGGTGCCGTTGACGCGCAGCACGTAACGGGCGCCGGGGCCGCCGGTGGCGATCCAGGCGGAGACCAGGTAGCCGCCGTGGCCGGTGGCGGTGACGGTCTGGGAGACCTTCATGCCGCTGCCGGCGTCGAGGTAGGCGAGGCGTCCGCCGGCGTGCGGGTAATTGCCCGCGACGCCCGTGCCGGGGGTGAAGTCCCATCCCTTGCCGCCCTGTTCGAAGCCGGGGTCGGCGACGGTGAGCAGCGCCGGGGCGGCCGGCCGGGCGGGCCGGGCGGGGGTGGCGCGGGCGGGGTCGGCCTGCGCGGGGGTGGCCTGCGCGGTGGCGAGTGGCGCGAGGGTGCTGAGCAGCGCGACTGCGGCGAGCAGCGTGAGGCGGGTGCGCGTCATGAGGGTGGTCTCCCGGATCGGTCGGGTCGGCGCGCGGCACGCTAGCAACCGGCCGGAAGGGACGCAATGGATCAGGCAATATTCCCTGACGGATCAAACTGAAAGCTTTCATCGATATCACGCAACTCGGCTTGCAACTTTCCCGGATCCGCTTGTACCGTCCCGCCCCATGACAGACCTCACGGCAGACCGCACAGCAGATCCCACGGCAGATCCCACGGCCGACCTCGCAGCAGACAGACACCCCGCAGGACCCCTCTCCCGCCGCCGGCTCCTCCAGCTCGGCGGCGGCGGCGCCCTCGCCCTCGCGCTCGCCGCCTGTACCGGCAGCGGCGCCGACGCGGGCGGCTCGGGCGCGGCGGGCGATCCCCGCAAGGGGAAGATCACGGTCTGGTCCTGGCAGGGTCCGGCGGCCGAACTCAAGGCCCTGATACCGAAGTTCCAGAAGGAGTTCCCCGGCATCGAGGTCACTGTCGAGGACATCGGCAACCCCGCGATCTGGGACAAGATCACCGCGGGTCTCGCCGCCGGCGGCCAGGGCCTGGCCGACGTGCTGCACATCGGCGTCGACTACCTCCCCGGCTACGTCGAGCGCTTCCCCGGCGGCCTCGCCGACCTCGCCCCGCTGGGCGCACCCGCCCACAAGGACGCCTTCGCGCCCGGCCTCTGGGGGACCGTCAGCCCCGACGGCAAGCGCGTGAACGCCCTCCCCTGGGAGGCCAACTCGGCCGGCTTCTACTACCGGGCCGACCTCTTCGAGCGGGCCGGGATCGACGTCGACGCCCTCCAGACCTGGGACGAGACCATCGAGGCGGGCAAGCGCCTCAAGGCCCGCACCGGCGCCCACCTGCTCGGCATCGACAAGCCCGCCTCGCAGCCGGACGCCGCCAACTTCTTCCAGATGCTGCTCCAGCTCCAGGGCGCCTTCTACTTCGACCTGGAGGGCCGCATCACCCTGGAGTCCCCCGAGGCCGTCCGGGCCATGACCCTGATCAAGACCATGAACGACGCGGGTCTGGTCAGCGACCTGGCCGGCGGCTGGAACGCCCTGATGAGCTCCCTCAAGCAGGGCACCGCCGCCGTCCTGCCCTGGCCCACCTGGTTCGGCGGCATCATCGAGGAGCAGGTCCCCGCCGAGGCCGGGAAGTGGAGCGTGCGGCTGCCCCCGGCCGTCCGCCGGGGCGGCCCCACCGCGGCCACCGTCAACTCCACCCACCTCGCCGTCGCGGGCAGCAGCAGGCACCAGGCCGCCGCCTGGACCTTCGTCGAGTACGCGCTGACCCGCCCCGCCTCCCAGGTGAGCGCCTACCGGGGCAAGGGCATCGCGCCCGCCCTGCTCAAGGCGTACGACGACCCGGTCTTCCACCAGCCCTCGGCGTTCTTCAGCGGCCGGCGCAAAGGCGAGATCTTCCTCTCCGCCCTCAAGGCCCCCAGCCCCGCCGTCAACTACACCGCGGACTACGCCCGCGCCCTCAAGGCGGTCACCGACGCCCAGACCCGCGTCCTCCTCAAGGGCGCCGACCCGGCGAAGGCCCTCGCCGAGGCCGCCGGTGACCTCGCCCGGCAGACGGGCCGGAAGGCCGTCCGATGACGCGGTCCACCCCGGCGGCCGGCCCCGCGCCGGCCACGGCGGGAACCCGGACCGCCGGGCCCCCCACCGCCGGATCCCGCACCCCCACGCGCCGCGCCGCCCGACCCCGCACCGCCGGACCCCGCCCCCCGCGGCGCGGCCGGGCCGCCCCGTACCTCTTCGTCCTGCCCGCCCTGCTGCTCTTCGCGGGCTTCAAGCTCTACCCCATCGGCTCGTCCTTCCTGCTCAGCCTGCACCGCACGGCCGGCGGCGCCGAGACCTTCGTCGGCGCCGACAACTACCTGCGCCTCGTCGAGGACCCGCTGCTGTGGACCGCGCTGCGCAACACCCTGCTGATCCTCGCCGTGCAGGTCCCGCTGATGCTCGCGCTCGCCACCGGACTCGCCGTCGCCCTCGACTCGACCCTGCTGCGCGGCCGGCCCGTGTTCCGGCTCGGCTTCTTCCTGCCGATGGTCACCGGCCTCGTCGCGTACGGCATCGTCTTCTCCGTCCTGCTCAACAAGGACTACGGCCTGGTCAACTGGGCCATCGGACTCCTCGGCGCCGACCCGGTGCCCTGGCTGACCGACCCCCTGTGGGCCCGGATCTCCCTCGGCCTCGCCCTCACCTGGCACTACACCGGCTACAACGCCGTCATCCTGCTGGCCAGGCTCCAGACCGTGCCCCGCGAGCTCTACGACGCCGTCGCCGTGGACGGCGGCGGGGCCCTCGCCGCCTTCCGGCACGTCACCCTGCCCGGGCTGCGCCCCGCGCTGCTGCTCACCACGGTGCTGTCCACCATCGGCACCCTCCAGCTCTTCGACGAGCCGTACGTGCTCACCGGCGGCGGCCCGGACAACGCGACCCTCACCATCGGCGTGTACCTCTACCGCAACGCCTTCACCTACTTCGACTTCGGCTACGCCTCCGCCATCGCGTACGCCCTCACCGTCCTCGTCGGGCTGCTCGGCCTGATCCAGTTCCGCCTCCTCGGGGAGAAGACGTGACCGCCCGCCGCGCCCGCAACCCCGGGCGGAGCATCCTGCTCACCTCCGCGCTCGCCCTCGCGCTCGCCGTCGTCGCGGTCCCCTTCTACTGGCTGGCCGTCGGCGCCACCCACAGCTCGGCCGAACTCTTCGCCAGCCCGCCGCCGTTGCTCCCCGGCGGACACCTCGGCGAGAACCTCGCCACCCTCCAGAGCACCGCCGACTTCGGCCGGGTCGTCCTCAACTCCCTCGGCATCGCGCTCGTCTACACCCTGCTCGCGGGCGCCGTCTGCACCCTCGCCGGATACGGCTTCGCCACCTACCGCTTCCGGGGCCGCGAGCCGCTGTTCGGGCTGCTGATGCTCGGCCTCGTCGTCCCCGCGCAGATCACCCTCGTCCCGCTGTTCCGGATGATGGCCGAGCTGCACTGGCTCAACACCTACCAGGCCGTCATCGCCCCCAACCTGGCGCTGCCCTTCGGCATCTTCCTCATGCGCCAGTCCATGGGCACCCTGCCCCAGGAGCTCCTCGACTCCGGCCGGATGGACGGCTGCGGCGAACTGCGCCTGTTCTGGCGGGTCGCCCTGCCGCCGATGCGGCCCGCCCTCGCCGCCCTCGCGCTGTTCCTCTTCCTCTACCAGTGGAACGACTTCGTCTGGCCCCTGATCGTGCTGCGCGACGCGAGCTCCTTCACCATCCCCGTCGCCCTCGCCTCCCTCCAGGGCCTGGACGAGACCGACTACGGCGCGATCCTGGCCGGCACCTCCCTCGCCGCCATCCCCATGGCGGTCGTCTTCCTCGCCCTCCAGCGGCACTTCGTCTCCGGCCTCCTCGCGGGCGCCGTGAAGGAATGAACCGGACAAGCCACATGAGCCAGCCCAGCAAGCCCAGCCAGCCCGCCCACATGCCCGCGCCGAGGCCCGTGCCCACGCACCCGCCGACGCCCACGCACCCGCCCGCGCACGCGCCCGGCGACGCGGTGACCACCGCCCACCTGGCCCCCGCGACCGCCACCCCCCTCCTCGACACCGTGTCGATCGCGGTGCTCACCCCGGACCGGCGGCCCGAAGACCCCGACCCCGCACCCCGCTGGACCCTCGGCCCGCCCACCGCCCACGGCGTCCGCGTCCTCGACGTCCACACCGGCGGCGCGCCCGTCGAGATCCGGCTCTCGGTGCCGCTCGGCGACGCCGCGGGCTACTGGCACCCCAAGGGCGCCTGGCGCCGCACCCTGGTCGCCGACTGGGAGGGCCAGGCCCGGGTCAGCCTCGTCGACGGCGCCGCCGCGGGCTGCCTGTACGAGCACTCCGGCGCCACCCTGCTCACCTTCGCCGCCGCCGACCCGGTGCCCGAGGCCACCCTCCGCTTCGGCGTCTCGGAGGAGAACGACACCCACGTCGTCCACCTCCACCTGCCCGCCGCCGACGGGCCGCACCGGCTGCTGCTCGTCCCCCGCGCCCCCTCGGTCGCCGCCGCGCTGCGCCCGCTGCGCGCCTGGTTCGCCGCCGACCGCCCGCCGATGCCCGTCCCGGACGGCGCCCGGGTGCCCGTCTACTCCACCTGGTACGCCTTCAACCAGGACGTCACCGCCGACGCCGTCGAGACCCAGGCCGCGATCGCCGCCGGGCTCGGCTGCGGGGCGCTCATCCTCGACGACGGCTGGCAGGCGCACGGCAACGGGCGCGGCTACGCGGGCTGCGGCGACTGGGTGCCCGACCCCGCGAAGTTCCCCGACCTGGCCGGCCACGTGGCCCGCGTGCGCGCCGCCGGGCTGCGCTATCTGCTGTGGGTCGCCCCGCTGCTGCTGGGCCCCGGGGCGGACACCTACCGCGAGTGGGGCGCGGCGGCCCCCGCCCCGGCGACCGTGCCGGGCGCCCGGGTGCTCGACCCGCGCCGCCCCGAGGTCCGCCGGCACGTCGTCGGCCTGTGCGTCTCGCTCGTGACGGAGTACGGACTCGACGGGCTGAAGCTCGACTTCCTCGACCAGGCGGCGGTGTACGCGGGCGACGGCGGCACCGACGTCGGCGCGGCCATGACCGGGCTGCTCGCCGAACTGCGCGACGCCCTGGAGGCCGTGCGCCCCGGGGTGCTGCTCGAACTGCGCCAGCCGTACACCGGGCCCGGGATGGCCCCGTACGGCAACATGCTGCGCTCCTTCGACTGCCCGGCCGACGCGACGGCCAACCGGGTGCGGGCCCTGGACACCGCGCTCCTCGCGGTCGGCGGGGCGGTCCACTCCGACATGCTGATGTGGTCGCGCACCGCCCCGGTCGAGGCGGTGGCCCGGCAGCTGATCGGCGCGCTGCACGCGGTCCCCCAGCTCTCCGTACGCCTCGACGAACTGCCCGCCGCGCACCTGGACGCCGTGCGGTTCTGGCTCGGCCGCTGGCTGCGCCACCGGGAGACACTGCTGGCCGGGACCGTCGAGCCGGGCCGCCCGGACGAGCTGTTCCCGCTGGTGAGCGCGGAGCTGGGCGAGGAGTGCGTGGTGAGCGTGCACGGCGACCTGGTGGTGCCGCTCGACTTCGCCGCGCACCGGCGCTTCCACCTCGTCAACGGCTCCGGCCGGGACCGGCTGACGGTCGAGGTCCGGGGCGCCGAAGGGCCGGTGACCGCCCTGGTCCACGGGCCGGACGGCCGTATGATGGAGGATCCGCCGTCGCTCCCGCCCCAGGGGCCCCACTTCCTGGCCGTGCCGCGCGGCGGCCTGGTTTCGCTCGTCCTCACGGACGTACCGACGGACGTCCTCACGGACGCACTCACGGAAGGACCGCGATGAAGGTCGGCATCACCGACGTCGCAGCCCGGGCTCAGGTCAGCGAGGCCACCGTCAGCCGGGTCGTCAACCGGCGGCAGGGGGTGTCGAAGAAGACCCGCGAGGCCGTCGAGCGGGCCATGGCCGAGCTCGGCTACGAGCGCCAGACCCAGGGCCAACTGGTCGCGGTGGTCACCGAGTTCGTGTCGAACCCGTTCTTCGCGGACGTCGCCGAGCGGATCGAGTCGGCGCTCGCCCCGCACGGCCTGAAGACCGTGCTCTGCCCGGTCTTCCCCGGCGGGGTGCAGGAGCTGGACTTCCTCAGCTCCCTCGTCGACAAGGGCATCGCCGCCGTCGTCTTCCTCTCCGCGTCCAACACGGTGGAGGGCGCCGACACCGACGGCTACGAGCTGCTGCGCCAGCGCCGGGTGCCGTACGTGGGGATCAACGGCGAGTTCGCGGACGGCGTGCCCGTCCCCGTGTACTCCACCGACGACGCCCTCGCCGCCGAGCTGGCCGTGGACCACCTGCACCGCCTCGGGCACCGGCGCATCGGCATGGCCTCGGGCCCCTCCGGCAACCGCCCGGCCGACCGGCGGGTACGGGGCTTCGTGGCGGCGATGGCCCGGCGCGGCCTCGCGGACGCGGAGCGCTGGGTGGTCCGCCAGTCGTACAGCGTGGAGGGCGGCCAGGCGGCGGCGTCCTCGCTGGTCGGCCTGGGCGCCACCGGGATCGTCGCGGCCAGCGACTTCATGGCGCTCGGCGCGGTCCGGGGCGTCCGCCGGCTGGGCCTTTCGGTGCCCGCCGACGTGTCGGTGGTCGGCTACGACGGCTCGACGGTCACCGAGTTCACCGACCCGGCCCTCACCACGGTCCGCCAGCCCGCCGACCGGCTGGCCCTGGAGGTGGCCCGGAGCGTGCTGGCGCTGGTCGGCAACCGGGAGGTCCCCACGGGCGAGCTGCTGTTCGACCCGGAGCTGGTGATCCGCGCCTCCACCGGACCGGCGCCCGCCTGACCCGCCCGGCCGGGTCACCCGACCGGGTCGCCAGGCCGGGCGACCCGCAGGGGTCCGTGCAGGGGTCCCCGCAGGGGTCCGCGCCGTCGCCGCGCGGGCCCCGTTTGCCGGGTGCGTCCGGTGGTGCGGTAATGGGAACGCCGTATCCCATCCGCCCCACCAGTGACGCGGGAGCAGCCATGACCGACGGCCCCGGGCCCCTCAGCGCCGCGGACCTCCGCGAGCTGGAGCGCGAGCTCGCCGAGCTCCGCGACCGACGCGCGAAGGTGGCGGCCACCCTGCCCGACGACGACATGGTGGGCGACGCGGCGGACGCCGCCGAGGAGCTGGACCGCGCCGACGACGTCGGGAAGCTGGACCAGCGCATCGAGGAGATCCAGGCGCGGCTGCGCACGGCGTCCGTCGCGGCGCCGCCGACGGACGTGGTGGGACTCGGCAGCACGGTCACCGTGCGCTTCGCCGACGGCGCCGAGTCGACCGTGACGGTCGGCGAGCTCGCCGAGGCCCCCGACCTGAACCTGGTGACCACCGACAGCCCGCTGGGCCGGGCGCTGCTCGGGCACCGCGCGGGCGACACGGTCACGTACCGGACGCCGGAGGGCGCCACGACGGCGACGGTGGTCTCACTCGGCCCGTGACGAGCGCTCAGCCCGAGACGAGCGTGGCCACCAGGTTGACGGTGGTGGCCAGGATCCCGGCGCCGAAGACGTACGACAGCAGGCAGTGCCGCAGCACGACCGCGCGGACGGCGGAGCTGGCGACGTCGTTGTCGGAGACCTGGTAGGTCATGCCGAGGTTGTAGCTGAAGTAGAGGAAGTCGCTGAAGCGGGGCGGCTCCTCGGAGTGGAAGTCGATCCCGCCGCCGGGCTCCCCGTAGTACAGGTCGGCGTAGCGCGTGGCGTACATCAGGTGGAGCGCCGCCCAGGCCATGAAGACCCCGGCGAGGGCCGTCGCGGCGGCGGCGTGGCCCGTGCCGGGGTCGGCGCCCGTGAGCAGCAGCACGATGGCGATCAGGCCGGAGAGCGCCGCCGAGACCACCGCGATCTCGGCGAGCAGCGGCCGGAAGTCCTCGCGCCGCACGTTGCGGTGGGTGGCGGCGGCGTCCATGGGCCAGAGCACGGCCCAGCCGCTGACCACGAAGACCGTCTCGGCGGCGGCGATCCCGGAGAGCACGCCCAGGGAGGCCCGTACGAGAGTCCCGACGGCCAGTCCGGTGAGCGCCCCCACGACGGTCGAGCCCACCAGCCGGGGCACCGCCGCCGACGGCAGCCGGTCGAGGAGCCGGCGGCGGGTCGGGGGCGGCACGTGCGGCACGTGCTCAGTGGGTCAGGACGACGATGGCCTCGTCCGTGTAGGGGAGGAAGGCGAAGGTCTCCTGGAAGTACAGCTCGACACCGTGCGCGTCGTGCCCGGTGTAGCCGATGGCCAGGTCCTGGCCGAGCCGCAGTTCGAAGTCGCCGCCCCGGGTGGACAGCACGAAGGCGCCGCTGAGCGCGGGGGCCCACAGCGGCGGGCCGTCGAGCATCCGGGCCAGGTGGGCGGCGATCGGGTAGCCGTGGTCGGAGGTCTCGCTGACGGCGCTGTACTCGTCGGCGCCGAGCAGCAGCGCGTACGGGCCGTCCACGCCGGCGAGCCGGAGCGCGGTGAGGGCGTGGCTGACCGCGTCGGGGTAGTCGCGGGGCTCGGCGGGCAGCCGGAGCACCGGGTTGGAGGTGCGGTCCCGCAGCCCCTGGACGCCGGCCGCCGGATAGCCGTCGAAGATCGCCCGGTCCTCGGCGAAGGCCATGGCGCGCGCCGCGTCCTTCACGGGCTGCCAGTCGGAGTCGGCCGAGCCCCGCTCGACGTCGTCCACGGCGGAGCGGCTGACGGTGAACGGCACCCGCAGTTCGACCAGCGGCTTCGCCTCGCGCAGCCGGGCGGTGACGCCGGGGGCGGGCGGGTCGATGCCGGTGAGGTGGCCGGTGCCGACGGCGGCGAGCCCGGGTCCCGCCGGGTCGGGGACGTCGACGACCCGGCGTCCGGCGACGTGCCGCCGGAAGGTGCGCCGGGCCTCCTCCTCGATCTGCTCCCAGGCGGCGGGGGTCACGGGGGCGAGTTCGCGGTGCAGGTTGGTGGTGCGGTCCGGGTCGGCGGTGGGGGCCATCGCGGTTCACGCTCCTTTCAGGCTGCCGATGCCGATGCCGAGCCCGCCGTCGGCGGACGCGGCGCCGGACGCGGGGGACGCGGCGGTGGACGCGGCGGCGGGCGGGGCGGGCAGGTCGTCGAGGAAGTCGGCGCTCGGCACGTGGAAGAGGCAGCCCGTCACGGCGGTGGAGAAGTCGAGGATCCGGTCGGTGGTGCCGGGCGGGTCGCCGAGGAACATGTGGGAGAGCATCAGCTCGGTCACGGCGGGGGTGCGGGCGTAGCCGATGAAGTACGTGCCGTACTCGCCGCTGCCGACGCTCCCGAACGGCATGTTGGCGCGCAGGATCTGCCGCTCCTCGCCGTTCTCGTCGGTGATGGTGTTGAGCGCGACGTGCGAGTCCGCCGGTTTGACGTCCTCGGGCAGCTCCACGTTGTCGGCCTTGTGGCGGCCGATGGCCCGCTCCTGCTCCTCGACGCTCAGCCCCTGCCAGGCGGGCATGTCGTGGAGGTACTTCTGCACGACGACGTAGCTGCCGCCGGCGAATGCGGGGTCCTCCGCGCCGACGAAGACGGCCTCGGCGGCGGCGCCGCCCTCGGGGTTCTCGCTGCCGTCGACGAAGCCCAGCAGGTCGCGGTCGTCGAAGTAGCGGAAGCCGTGCACCTCGTCGACGACGGTCACGGCACCGGAGAGGCTGCCCACGACCAGCCGGGCCAGCTCGAAGCAGAGGTCCATGCGCCGGGCGCGGATGTGGAAGAGGAGGTCCCCGGGGGTGGCGGGGGCGCGGTGGCGGGCGCCCTCCAGGGGGACGAAGGGGTGCAGTTCGCGCGGGGCGGGGCCGGCGAAGAGGCGGCTCCAGGCCACGGACCCGATCCCGGTGACGCAGCTGAGGGCCGCCTCGGGCTCGCGGAAGCCGACGGTGCGGACGAGTCCGGCGAGCCCTTCCAGGGCGTCCCGTGCCGCGGCCTCGCCGCCGGGGTTCACGGTGACCACGAGGAAGACGGCGGCCTGTGTGGGAGGGGCGAGGACGGGCTGCGGGGTGACCACGTGACTCCCGGGCGACGAGAAGCGACAAATAGGTACCAACCGGACAGAAGATCCGGGCCCAGCGTAGCCGGGCCCGGATCCGCCCGCAGTCCGGGCGGTCCGCCCTCAGCGCACCGCCGCCCGCTCCGCCCCCTCCGCCGACTCGTCGAGGAAGCCGCCCGACTGGTGCTGCCAGAGCCGGGCGTAGGCCCCGTCCTCCGCCAGCAGCTCCTGGTGCGAGCCCTGCTCGATGATCCGGCCCCGGTCCAGGACCACGAGCCGGTCCATGTGCGCGACGGTGCTGAGCCGGTGGGCGACCACGAAGGCCGTCCGCCCCTCCATCAGGCGCCACAGGGCGTCCTGGACCAGCACCTCGCTCTCCGAGTCCAGGGCGCTGGTCGCCTCGTCGAGCAGCAGGATCGGCGCGTCGCGCAGGATCGCCCGCGCCAGCGCGACCCGCTGGCGCTGCCCGCCGGAGAGCTTCACCCCGCGCTCGCCCACCATGGTGTCGAAGCCTTCGGGCAGCGCGTCGGCGAACTCCGTGACGTGCGCGGCCTCGGCGGCCCGCCGGATCTCGGCCTCGGTGGCGCCCGGCCGGGCGAAGGCGATGTTCTCCCGCAGGGTCCGGTGGAACATCGCCGGGTCCTGCGGCACGTACGCCATCAGTCCGCGCAGGTCCGACTGGCGCATCCGGCTGATGTCCTGCCCGCCGACGAGGATCCGCCCCGCGTCGATGTCGGTCATCCGCAGCAGCAGCCGGGTGAGCGTGGTCTTGCCGCCGCCCGAACGGCCCACCAGGCCGATCTTCGCCCCGCTCGGCACGGCCAGGTCGAGGCCGTCGAAGAGCGGGTCGCCACCCGAGTGGGCGAAGGTCACCCGCTCGAAGCGCACGTCGGCGCCCTGGCTCCGCAGCGGCTCCGGCGCCTCCGGGTCGCGCACGGTCGGCGGCTGCAGGAGCAGCTCGGTGAACTGCGCCGCCTCCGTCATCGAGCTCTCCAGCCGGCGGTAGATCTGGTTGAACTCGAACATGATCCGGGTGGCGTTGGTGTAGTACGTGAAGGCGACGACGACCGTCTCCACGCCGTGCTCCCCCGCGCCGAGCGAGAGGGCGAGCGCGAGGCCCAGCACGTTGGTCAGCACGGACAGCGGCGCGACCAGCGTGTCGATGCGCAGGTTGCCGAAGTCCCAGGAGCGCAGCTGGAGCCGTCGCGACTCGGCGACCCGGGAGCGGTGCTCGGCGGCCTCGCGGTCCTCGGCGGCGAAGGCGCGGACCGTGTCCATGTTCGTCAGGCTGTCGGCGACGTGCCCGGAGACCCGCGCGATGGCGGCCTCGCGGTGCTTGACGAGCTGCTGACGGCGTCGGATCAGCGGCCTCACCAGCACCGCCGTGAACACGATCATCACCAGCAGCCCGAGGACGAGCAGCGGTTCGTACGTCCAGAGCACCACCGAGGCGAAGAGCAGCGGCACCAGGTTGCCGACCACCGAGAAGGCCAGCGTGTCGACGAACTCCTCGAAGCGGGAGGCGAAGCTCAGCACCCGCTTGGTCAGGGACCCGGCGAAGTTGTCGTGGAAGAAGGCGGCGTCCTTGGCGAAGAGCTCGTCCATGCCGAGGACGTACAGGTGCTCGATGCCGTGCGCGTCGAGCCGGTTCAGGCAGTGCAGCCCGAGCCGCCACATCGCCTCGGAGAGCAGCAGCACCCCGGCGAAGCCGAGGACGTACGGCAGCGCCGGGCCGAGCCCCGCGCCGAGCCCCGCGCTCCCGTCGGCGAGCCCGCCGACCAGCTTGGCGACCAGGAGCGGCGCGATGTAGTAGATGCCGATGTTGCCCAGCGCCGGAAGCAGCATCGAGGGAACGGTCAGGCGTTTGAGCCTGGCCAGCTCCCTGGCGTAGTAGCGGAGCGCCAGGAGCACCGGCCCCCTGGCCGGTGAACCTTCGGGCGCGCCCTCGGGTGTCGCAGACGTATCCATCCCAACCCTGCCTTGTCGGACCTCAGTGGACAGGCCGGGAAGTGTTCCGCGCGGCGCCCCGCCCCGTCCACGGGTTTTCCCGCGGCGGAAAAGGGACTTGACAGCGCCTCAGAAGGTCACGGCCGCAGCGCGGTGAGGGTCCCCCGGACGGGTCCGTCCGGGCGCAGGTTGGCGCCGAAGACGGCGCCCCGGGGCGGGTCGGCCAGGACCGGGCGGTACGCGGGGAGCAGCAGCCGCAGCAGGGCCAGCGTCTCCTGGAGCGCGAAGTGCTGCCCGAGGCAGGCGCGGGCGCCGACGCCGAAGGGCTGGAAGGCGGCCGGGTGCTGGGGCCGCCGGCCGCCCGGCAGGAAGCGCTCGGGCGCGAAGTGCTCCGGATCCGGCCACAGTTCGGGGATGCGGTGGGTGAGGTACGGGCAGACCAGGACGCCGGTCCCGGCGGTGATCGCCACCCCGTCGAGGACGTCGTCGCGGGCGGCGTGCCGGGGCACCAGCCACACCGCCGGGTAGAGCCGGAGCGCCTCCTGGACCAGCGCGTTCAGCTGCGCGTCGCGCTCGGCGGGCCCGGCGGCCGAGGCGTGGGCGGCGAGGAAGCGGTCGTGGGCCTCCGGGTGCCGGTCGAGCAGGACGAAGAGCCAGCACAGGGTCTGCGCGGTCGTCTCGTGCCCGGCCACGAGGAGCGTGACGAGTTCGTCGCGGATCAGCCGATCGGTGTACTCCGTCCGGGTCTCGGCGGTGTCCAGGAGCAGGTCCAGGAGGTGCGGCTGCCCGCCGGGCGCGGCCCCGTGCGCCGCCTCGTGCCCCGTCCCGCGCGCCGCCCCGGCGCGCCGCTCCCGGGCCAGGGCGATCACCCGGTGGGCGGTGGTGTCGATCGCTTGCAGCGCCTCGTCGACGGCGAGCGCGGGGTCGGGCGCGCCTCCGGCGAGCGTGGGCAGCGAGGCGACGACCGTGTCCACGGCCTCCAGCTCCCGCTCGGTCGCCTCGTCGAGGGCGGTGCCGGTGAGCGCGCGCCAGATGGTGTCCAGCGCGAAGAAGCGCATGTCCCGCCCGATGTCCACCTGCGCGCCCCCGGCGTGCGCCGCCGCCCAGCGGTCCGCGATCCGCTCGGCCGCGCCCGCGATGTGGTGGGCCCAGCGGCGGGTGCCGGTGACGGTGAACTGCCCCTGGAGCAGCCTGCGCTGCCGCTGCCACGCCTCCCCCGAGGCGGAGATCAGCCCGTCGCCGAGGAGCGGCCGGGCCCGGTGCCCGTGCTTGACGTACACCTCCGGCCGCCGGGCCAGGATCTGGAGCATCTGCTCGGGCCCGGTCGCCAGGACGAACGACCGGTCGCCGATGCGGAGCGGGGTGACCGGCCCGGCCTGCGCGGCCTCCCGCAGCAGCCCGACGACACCGCCCTCGGGAGCAGACTCGGGTGCGGCCTCGGGGGCCGGAGCGGGGCCGGGGACGGCGGCTGTGGTGGCGGAGCGGGAGGACGGGGACATGGCTTCCTTACAGGCGGTACGAGAGGGACGGACGGGACGAGCGTGCGTACGGGGACGGGCGGGACAAGCGGCACATACGAGGTCGGGCACGGGCACGGCCTACGAGACCGGACGGGGGCGCGAGGGAGGGACCCCCGCTCACCCCTCCAGCGCCCGCAGCAGCTCCTCGACGGCCGCTCGCCACAGCCGCGGCAGCAGCTCGGGGTCGGGCATCGGCCGGTCAGCGCGGAAGCTGACGTGGAGCTGACCCCGGTACGAGGTCCAGGCGATGAAGAGGCGCTGGCCGGGCACGAGGACGGGGATCGGGTACGCGTGCCGGACGGGCGTCCCGGCGAACTCCAGGACCCGCCGCACCCGCACGTCGGCGACGCTCAGCGCGGCCGAGCGCGGGTCGATGGCCCGCCGCAGGGCGAGCCGGTCGAGCACCGGCCAGCGGGCCCGCAGCCGGTGCGCCCGGCGCCCCCGCCCGACCAGCCGGCTGCCGGGCACGGCCCGCGCCAGCCGCCGCAGCCGGGCCCGCGGGTCCCGCTCGTCGACGGGAAGCTCGACGCAGAGCACCCCGACCTCGTTGCCGATCGGGCGGACCGGTGTCGCGGGCGGGCGCAGGCTGATGCCGAGGTTGGCGCGGAGCGGCGCGGTGTCCGCGAGCGGGCCCCACGTCCGGGCGGTGGCGGTGGCCAGGGCCAGGCACAGCTGGTGCAGCGAGACCCCGGCGGCGCGGGCGGCGCGGAACAGCACGGCGGTGTCGAGCCGGAGGGTGACGGCGTGCGCGGGGCCGGGGCCCGGCGGCCCGGGGTCGGGCGCGGCGGCGGGCCCGGGGTCTCCGAGGGGCGCCGGGGCCTCCCCCGGCGCGGGTCCGAACAGCGCCTCCACGGCGGCCATCGCGGCCTGCCCGTCCTGGAAGGCGTGGTGGACCCGGTAGCAGAGCGCGTAGCCGGTGGCCCCGGGCTCAGCGGGGCGGACCAGCCACACCCCCCAGAGGGGCCGGTCCTCGGGCAGCGGCAGGCCGAGCACGGCCGCCAGATCGGCGTCGGCGGCCGGGCCGGGGCGCGCGGGCCGCACCTCCTCGTACACGTGCCGGGCGACGTCGAAGTCGGGGTCCGGCGCCCAGGAGGGGCGCCGGCCGGCCAGCCCGTACGGGCGGTACGTCAGCTCCGGCACCCGGCCGATCCGGGCCCGCAGGTGCGCCGCGAGCTCCCCCGGCGTCGGCGGCGGGCCGTCCAGGCGCAGCACGGCGCCGAGGATCATGTCGCCGCCGTGCCGGGAGAGTTCGAGGGTGATCCGGTCCCGCTCGGTGAACGGGATCCGGGCGGGTGCGGGGCCGCCGCGCGGTCCCGGGACCCGGGCGCCGAGGACGCGGGCGCGGGCGGTCACGCGGCGGCGAGGACGAGGGCCACGTTGTGGCCGCCGAACCCGACGGAGAGCGAGAGGGCGGTGTCGAGGCGCGCCGAGCGGCCCGTCCCGGACACGTCCACCTCGATGCCGGGTCCCGGGGTGCCGAGGTTGGCCGTCGGCGGCACGATCCCGTTCTGCAGCGACAGCGCGGTCAGCGCGGCCTCCACGGCGCCCGCCGCCCCCATCAGGTGCCCGGTGACGCCCTTGGTGGAGGTGACGGCCGGCCGGTGGGCGAACGCCCGTGCCAGCACCTCGCTTTCGATCGCATCACCGCGGGGTGTACTGGTGCCGTGCGCGTTGACGTGCTGGATGTCGCGCCGCTGGAGCCCGGCGTTCCGCAGCGCGTCGTCGACGGCGGCGGCGATGCCGGTGCCCTCCGGGTGCGGCGCCACGGCGTGGTGCGCGTCGGAGGCGGAGCCGTGCCCGACGACCCGGGCGCGGACCCTCGCGCCGCGCGCGGCGGCGTGCTCCGGCCGCTCCACGACGAGGAATCCGGCGCCCTCCGCGATGAGGAAGCCGTCCCGCTGCGCGTCGAACGGCCGGGAGGCGCCCAGCGGGTCCTCGTAGCGCCGCGAGAGGGCGCCGAGCCGGTCGAAGCCCCGCAGGTGGTACGGGGTGAGGCCGGCTTCCGTGCCGCCGACCAGGACGATGTCGCAGCGGTCCAGCGCGAGCAGGTCGCAGGCCATGGCGAGGGCGGTCGCGCCGGAGGCGCAGGCGGTGTTGACGACGGCGGTGGTGCCGCGCGCGCCGAAGGCCATCGACACCAGCGCGGCGGGCGAGTTGGCGAGGCTGCTGGGCAGCGCGAGCGGCGGTACGTCCTCGGGCGCGGTGTCCAGCATGGGCCGGTAGCGCTCGTAGGTCTCCGCCCCGGCGGTGCCGGAGCCGACGAGGACGGCGACCCGGGCGCCGTCCCACCGCGCCGGGTCGAGCCCGGCGTCGTCGAGCGCCTCGCCCGCGGCGAGCAGCGCGAACTGCCCGGCCCGGTCCGGCTTCCAGCGCCGGGCGTCGCCGAGCCGGGCGGGGTCGTAGGCGGGCACCCGGCCGACCACGAAGGTGCCGTGGCCGTCCCGGTGCAGGGCGGCGGCGGGCTCCCCGGCGCACACCCGCCGCCAGGTGGCCTCCCGGCCGTCGCCCGCGGGCGTCAGCAGTCCGACGCCGGTGATGGCGGCGTCGGTCACCGTTCCGCTCCCGCGCGGTGGCCGACGGCGGCGGCGACGTCGGCCAGGGTGGCGGCGGACAGGATCTCCTCCTCGGGGATCCGGATGCCCTTCTCCTGCCGCAGGACCAGGGCGAGTTCGGCGGCGAACAGCGAGTCGAGGCCCGCCTCGTCCCGCAGCGCGTCCGGGTCCAGCTGCTCCGGCGGCATTCCCATGCCGATGAGGGTGCTCTTGAGCTCGTCGAAGGTCATGGCGCTCCTGGATCGTGCCTGGTTCGTGCGGGCCAGCGGATATTACCGTGCGAGCGCGAGCGGTTACGTACGGTAGTCTCCACCGGCGGCAGGAACACCGGTACGGGAGGGGCAGCGTGACGGCGCAGGAGACCCAGGAGACCGTGGACTACGTCGACGCGGACGACCGTCCGGTGACGCGCGGCCCGCGCGGCGGGGCCGCGGCCCTGGGCCTCCACTACCGGGTCGCGGCGACCGTGTGCGTGGCCGCCGACGGACGCCTCCTCGTCTACCGGCGCCCGGTGCGGGCCGCGGTCTACCCGGGCCACCACGACATCCTGGTCGGCGGCTGCCCCCGGGCCGGCGAGAGCTACGAGTCGGCCGCCGCCCGCGAACTGCGCGAGGAACTGGGCCTGTCGGCCGCGCCCCGCCCGGTGCTGCGCGAGCCCCGCCCCTCACCGGTCGGCCCCTGCTGGCTGGCGGTGCACGTCGCCGAGGTCACCGCACCGCGCGAGACCGACCCCCGCGAGGTCGCGGACCACTTCTTCGCCCACCCCCGGGACCTGCTGGACCACCCGCCGACGCCCTTCGTCCCGGAGGGCCGCCGCATCCTGACCCGGCTGCTCGACGAGGGCCTGCTGCCCGCCCCGGGTTCCTGACCGCCACCGCCCGCTCCCCCGTGACTCCGTAACCCCGGACACCCGGTCCCCGCCCCACCCCCACCCCCCACCACCGGTCCGACGTGAGAAGGACACCGTGCACGCTGCACCGACGCCCACGGCCACCCCCACCCCATCCCCCCTCACCCTCCCCATCCCCGCCCCCTCGGGCCCGCTCCCCCCGCCCGCCTCGGCGCCCGACCTGGTCCGCTGTCGCGACCGGCTGGCGCGGCGGGTCGCGGGCTCGGCGGGCCCCGACGGCCTGCTGCCCGCGCCGTGCGAGAGCCGGGTGCTGGAATCGGCCCTCGCGCTCGCGCTGCTGACGGCGGAGCGGGCCGAGCCCGAGGCGGCCGCCCGGCTCACCGCGTACCTGCGCACCGCCCTGCGCACCGACCCGCCCGACCCGTTCCAGCGGGCCGTCGCCCACGCGGTCCTCGGCGACGCCGGGCGGGGCGGGGACGCCGAACGGGCGCTGACGGCCGGTCTCGACGGGTTCGAGCACTTCACCGCCGGGCGCAAGCGCCTGATGTTCGGGACGGTGCTCGCAGCCCTCGGCGCGGGCGCGTTCCCCGCCGTCCCGTGGGAGGCGTACGACACGCGGCCCCAACAGAGCTGGCTGCACGTGGAGATGAAGGCGCTGAAGGTGCTCGCCGCCCACGGCACCGGCCGCCCCGACGCCGTACGCGCCGAGGACTGGCGGGCCCTGCTGCCCGCCCTCGAACCGGGTCCCGCCTGGGAGTGCAACAACCTCGCCCAGCTCCTCGCGCTGCTCGCCCTGCGCCACTCCCCCCGGCACCGCCCGGCGCTCCGGGAGGTCCTGAAGCACGTGGCCGGGCGGCTGCGGGCGGACGGCGGGATCCCGTTCATCGAGGGCATGAACGTCTTCACCACGGCCGCCGCCGGACTCGCCCTGTCCCTGCTGCCCGAACCGCCCGCCCCGCTCGTGCCGATGGCGGACGCCCTCGCGCTGCGCGCCAACCGGGACGGCGGCTACGGCTTCCACGCGGGTGTCGGACAGAGCGACGCCGACGACACCTGTTACGTCCTGGAGTTCCTGCGCCGGGCCGCGCCCGAGCGGCACCGGGCGGCGATCGCCGGGGCGGAGGGCTACCTCCTCGGCATCCGCAACCCCGACGGCGGCTTCCCCACCTTCGCGCGCGGCACGAGCTCCGAGATCGCGATGACGGCGGCGGCGGCGAGCGCCCTGGCGCCCCACCCGGACCTGCGGGAGGTGGTGGCGGGGGCGGTCCGGTACGTCGTGCGCCACCAGCGCCCGGACGGCACCTTCGAGCGGAGCTGGAGCCGCAACGCGAGCAACGCGGTCTTCCGCGCCGTGCTCGCCCTGACCGGCCCCGGGGCGCGGGGCGCCGAGCGGGCCGCCCGCGCGGAGGCGACCGGGCGGGCGCTGGCGCACCTGGCGGGCACCCAGCACGCGGACGGCGGCTGGGGGCACGCCGAGGGCGAGCCGAGCGACCCGATCAGCACCGCGTACGCCGTCACCGCCCTGGCCTCCGGCGGCCCGGCCCACCGGGCGGGCGGCCCGCTCGCCCGGGGCCTGGACCACCTGGTGGTCCGGCAGCGGCCGGACGGCGGCTACCTCAGCCGCCCCGACCAGGCCGGGCCGAGGCCGCTGCTGTACGACGTGCCGGCGCTGGCCGACGTGTTCGTGCTGCTGGCCCTCGCGCACGCGACGGCCCCGGCGGGCCCGTGGGGCGGTGCGCGATGACGGCCGAGGCGCCGGCCCGCGTGCCGATCCCCCGGCAGGCCCCGGGCGCCCTGCCCCTGCTGGGCCACGGCCTGGCGATGCGGCGGCGCCGGCTGGAGCTGCTGGAGGAGGTGCAGGGCCTGGACGGCGACGGCCTGGTGGCGCTGCGCCTGGGCGCCGCGCGGATGCTGGTGGCGACCGACCACCGGCTGGTGCGGGAGCTGCTGGTCCGGCGGGCGGACGACTTCGGCCCGAGCCCCCAGTACCGGCTGATGGAGCCGGTCACCGGCGCGGGACTGCTGCTGTCGGAGGGCGCCTTCCACCGCCGCCAGCGCCGGCTCATCCGGCCCGCCTTCCGGCACGCCCGGGTGCGGCACTACGCGGACCTGATGACGGAGCTGGCCCAAGGCTGGACGGACGGGCTGCGGGACGGCGAAGTCGTCGCCGTGGACGAGGAGTTCGGGAGTCTGGCCACGACCGTCGTGGTGCGCAGCCTGTTCGGCCAGGGGATCTCCGACGCGGACGCCGGTGGTGTCGTCACGGCCATGACGGACGTGATGGCCTGGGTCGGGGCGCGCGGCGCGGACCCGCTGCCGGCGCTGATGTCCCGGCTGCCGACCCAAGTGAACCGGCGCTTCGCCCGCAGCGCCCGCAGCCTGCACACGCTGGTGGACACGCTGATCGCCCGGCGCCGCGCGGACTCCGGCGAGCCGCCGGACGACGTGCTGACCTGGCTGCTCGGCACGACCGACGCGGAGACCGGCGAGCGGATGTCGGACGCGCAGGTCCACGACGAGGTGATGACCCTGCTGACGGCGGGCGCCGAGACGACCTCCCGCACGCTGGCCTGGTGCCTGTACCTGCTGGCGCGCAACCCGGACGCCGAGGAGCGCCTGCACGCGGAGGTGGACCGGGTGCTGGGCGGCCGGGCCGCGGGCTTCGACGACCTGGCGGAACTCCCGTACACCCGGAGGGTGCTGACGGAGACCCTGCGCCTCTACCCGTCGGGCTATCTGCTCTCGCGGGCGGCCCGCCGGGACACGGAGCTCGGCGCGTACCCGGTCGCGGCCGGGACGACGGTGCTGTTCTCCCCGTACGCGCTGCACCGCGATCCGCGGCTGTTCCGGGCTCCGGACGCCTTCCGCCCGGACCGCTGGCTGCCGGAGCGGGCGGGCGAGGTCACCCCGGACGCCTTCCTCCCGTTCGGTCTCGGCCAGCACGGCTGCCTGGGCGAGGGCTTCGCGTGGACGGAGATGACGATCGCCCTGGCGACCCTCGCCACCCGCTGGCGCCTCCGCCCCCTGCACCCCGCCCCGGTCGCCCCGACCCCCCTGTTCTCCCTGTCCTCGGGCCGGATGCCGATGCGGGCCCGGCGGCGGGGGGAGGACCGGGCGGGAGGGCGGGCATAGCGAACGGGCCCGTCCGCGCGAGGCGGACGGGCCCGTCGGTGGTGCGGGGACCGCGCAGGGCGTCAGGGCGCCGTGGCGGCCCGTTCCGAGCAGCGCAGCGAGCCGTCGATCTGCTGGGCGGTCTTGATGCCGTCGGCGGTCCAGAACGCGCCCTCGGGGATCCCGGCGGTCTTCACCACTGACATGTCGAAGACCTCGCCCGTGCTGCCCGAGGAGCCGTAGTCGACGCTCACGTCGAGCATCGTGGGCGGGCTGGCGGGCGTCCGCGTGGCCGTGCGGTAGTCGGTCGCCTTCCACAGGGTCAGCTGCCCGCTCCGGCCGTCGGCGGTCAGCGGACCGTCGGCGGACCAGACCGGCTTCTCCGTGTCGCTGTCCCAGACCTCGACCCTGCGGGGCGCGTCACCGGGGCACTGCGCCACCTTGACGGTGACCTCGCCGCCGGTCACCCGGATCCCCACGTGTCCCTGGCTCCCCGGGTCGGACATCGTGTTGACGACGAACGCCCACATCGCGAGGCCGCCGCCGACCAGCGCGAGAGCCAGCCCCCCGATGCCCACGACCCAGGGCCAGGTCCTCCGCCCGTTCCGCCCGTCTAGCATGAATATCCCCCATCCCTGTAACCCGCGCGGCGCTCCCACCTGTTGCGGCAGGGGTTCCGCCCGGCCCGGAAGTACATGTAGCCGAAGAAGAGCCCGTAGCGCCGCCACTGCGAGCGGTGCCGCTTCTCGTGCCGCATCAGGTTGTAGGAGGGGTTCCGGTTCGAGGTGAAGAACGTGGTCCCGATGGTGGTGCCGCCCCGCGCGTGGAACCCGGCGCCGCCCGAGCATACGCGCATGCCGTAGCGCCGGCTGCAGCGGTATCCGGCGGCCCGGCTGAGGTACGCGGAGCCCCGGCCCAGCACCGACGCCTGGGCCCTGTTGTAGGCGCGGTAGACCCTGCCGCCCCAGGAGCGGGCCCGGCGCTTGAACCGGCCCCACCAGGACTTGCCGTCGAGGTCGTACTGGTTGACCGGGTCGCCGGGGTAGCCGTAGCGGTTGTCGCCGCCGCCGTAGACCGGGTCGATCGAGAGGAAGCGGCCGGTGGCCGGGTTGTAGAGGCGGACGCCCATCAGCATGAGGCCGGTGAGGGTCTCGCTGGAGCGCTGCTTGGCGCCGAGCCAGTTGTAGCGGACGGCCGGCTGGCCGGCGCGCGGGTTGCCGTACTCGTCGCTGTCCAGGACCAGCGGGGCGTCCTCGGCGTTCAGCGGGAGCTGGAGGGCGACGTCGCCGTGGATGCTGGTGAGCTGGAGGACGGTGTTCCCGGTGCCGCCGGTGGTGGCCGCGAGGTCGCCGGAGGCGGACTCGACGTTGCGGGTCAGGGTGCCGTCCGAGGGGTCCTCGACGGTCCAGCGGGGGTTGTCGCCGTCGCTGTCGTAGTGGCTGACCTTGGTCGCGGTCGTCGCCCAGGTGCCGTCGGTGTTCTCCTCCACGGTCCAGGAGCGGCGGCGCTGACCCGCGTCGAGCTGCCAGGTCTGGCGCTGGGTGCCGCTGGTCTGCTGGTGGACGAGGTCGTTGGCGTAGTAGCCGAGCTGGCTGCCCGGCAGGGCGGTGGTGCGGCCGAAGGCGTCGTAGACGTAGCCCGTGTCGACGAGCCGGTCGGCGCTGTCGTACGTGTAGGCGGTGGTGGTGCCTCCGGTGGTCGGGCAGGCCGCACCGGCGGCGCCCGCCGCGGTGGTCAGGGACGTGCGGTTGGTCCGCTTGCCGAAGGCGTACGTCCGGGTGGTGCAGACGTCGCCGACGGTGTCGTTGACGCCGGTCAGGCGGCCCGTGGCGTCGTACGCGTACTTCTGCGCGGACCAGCCGGTGTGCTCGGTGACCTGGCCGTGGACGGACTCCTCGACCGTGTCGGAGTAGACGACCTGCTTGTCGCTGTCGCGGGTGTAGACCCGGGACTGGGTGGCGCCGGTGGTGTCCTCGGCGACGGTCAGGGTGTAGCCGCCGGGGAGCTTCTCGGTGGCGAGGGAGCCGTCGGCGTCGTAGGTGGCGGCGAAGGTTCCGGCGACCGAGTCGGTGGTGGAGGTGGCCAGGCCGCGCGGCTCCGCGTTGGTGTCGTATGCGTACGTCACCGTCGACGGGGCCGAGTCGGTCGTCTTGACCGGGCGGTTGAGCAGGTCGTACTCGGTGCGGGTGACCCCGCCGTCGGCGTCCGTGTAGGAGACCTGGCGGCCGAGCTTGTCGAACTCCTTGGTGATCGTGCCGCCGGTCGGCGAGACCGCCTTGACCGCCTGGCCGGTCGCCGGGTCGTACTCGGTGGTCGCCTCCGGGACCGCCTGGCCGAGCCCGCCCGTCATGACGCTCTTCGTCGGACGGCCCGCGGTGTCGTAGGTGGTAACGGTGGTGCGGGTGACGCCGTTCGCGGTCTCGGTGGCCTTGACCGGGTTGCCCCACCAGTCGTACTCGGTGGTCGTCGTCGGGAGCTGGTTCGGCTGGGTGCCGCCGCCGGTGATCGCGCCCGCCGGGCCCGTCGAGCAGACCTGGTCCGCCCACTCCGGACGCCCCGCGCACGCGCCGGTGCCGGTCGCGGACCAGTACGTGGTCACGCGGGTGCCGGCGTCGGTGCCGGTCGCCTCGGGCAGGAGCTGCTTGGTGATGCGGCCCTGGTCGTCGTACTCGGTGGCCTCGGTGATCGCGAGGCCGGCCGGGTCCTTGACCGTCCTGACCGGCAGGCCCTTCGCCCAGTCGTACACGGTCTGGGTGACACGGGCGTCCGACATGGTGGTGGAGCCGTAGACCTGGGCGCCGGTGGTGACCTTGGTGACCTGGTCCTCGACCTTCGCGTCGGCCGGACGGCCCGCGTCGTACTCGTTCACCGTCCAGGAACGGGCCACGGCCGACTCGGCGCCGCCGGTCGGGGTGATCCGCCGCAGCGGGCCGAACTCCTCCAGCTCGCGCAGGCCCTTGGCGTCGTACACGGACTCCGTGGCGAGGAGGTCGGCACGGTCCTTGGCGGGCAGGCCGATGATGCCGAGGTCGGTCAGCACCGCCTTGTCCGCGTCCGTGCCGCCGAGCGCCAACGCACGGTTCCCGGGCGTCAGTTCACGCACGGAGTTGCCGAAGCGGTCGTACTCGGTGGTGGTGACGTTGCCGCCGGGGTCGATCGTGTTGACCTGGCGCCCGGAGGCGTTGGTGTACGTGATCGACGCGCGGCGGTAGTCGCCCGCGGCCAGTCCGTCGCCGGAGTGCGCCGCGGGGACGGCGTCGGCCGGGAAGACGGCGGTCGCGTCGGTCGGCGCGTCGCTCTGCCCCCAGGCATCGACATCGCTGACACCCATCTTGTACGGGGCGTTGGTGCCGGTCAGCGGCACGTCGTAGACGACGCTGGTCGCCGCCGTCCCAGACACCACGTCCTTGCTGCCCTGCTGCAGACCGCTCCGGCTGGCCTTCGTCAGCATCCCCTCGCCCGCGGTGGCCGCGTTGCCTGCCTTGCCGTAGGTGAAGGACCACGGCAGCTCGCCGGGCGGCGCGAGGCCGGTGACGCGGCCGACGCTGTCGTAGCTGTACGCGGTCACGAGAGACGGGCTGATCAGCGGGTTGTACGTCTCGCGCAGGCGGCCCGACGCGTCGTACGCGTACTTCTGCACCGTCTTCGCGGTCGCCGCGGCGGCGCCGGGCTCGGTCGACCAGGCGCGGATCTCCTTGACCTGGCCCGCGAAGTCGCCCAGGGCGCTGCCCGTGGCGGTGGTGGTGCTCGCGTAGACGAACTCCAGCGCGCGGCAGCCCTTCGTGGACGGCGTCGCCGTGCACGTCGTGGCCGAGGCGGCGGAGGTCGGGGCGATGACCAGCTTGGGGCGGGCCAGCTTGTTGGCGCCGACCGTGACCGTCTCGGAGATCACCGTGGTCGTGGACTGCGCGAGGCCGTCCATGGTGCTGGACGCGACCTGCCAGGTGGTGGCCGCCGCGTCGGGCTTCGTGAAGACGGTGACCGTGCCCTCGGTGTCCTTCAGCGTGAACGAACCCGTCAGCGAGCCCGTCAGCGTCAGGTCCTCCGAGCCCGGCTCCGGCTTCCAGCCGCCGCCGCTCTTCGCGGTGAAGCCCAGCTCCTCGCCGTCCGCGTCGACCAGCGCGACCGAGGTCGTCGAGGTCTTGCGCAGGAACGACCAGTCCGACTCCGTCAGCTCCGCGCTGGTGCCCGAGGTCCACTGCGGGCCGAAGATCGCGGCCTGCCCCTCCTGCTTCGCACCCGCGTCCGGACGCCGCGAGGACGCCGTGCGCGAGACCGACAGGCCGAACATCGAGGCGTCCGTGGCCGACAGGCCGTAGTCGCCCGTCAGCAGGTTCACCGAACCCGGACCCGCCGTCTCCGACGGCGCCGTCCCCGCGTTCCGATCCACCGTGATCTCGTTCACCGGCGAGTACACGGTCGCGGACCCGTCCGTGAACGCAGCGCGCAGCTCGATCGCGCCGTCCTCAGCGAGCGTGTCCGTGACGTTCCACGTCAGCCCCGCGGGCTTGCCGTTCGTCACCGCGACCGGCCAGCCGGACACCGGGTTCGCACCCTGCCGCACGTCGGCGGCCGGCACGCTCTTCCACGCGTCCGTCTCGCCGCGGCGGTACTGGTACGTCACCCCCGTGTACGAGGCCAGGCCCTCCGCCGACAGGCCCACCCGGCGCGCCGGGCGCTCGCCCTGGCCGGGGGTCAGCAGCGCGGCGCCCGAGCCCGCGTAGAAGACGTGCGACGACTCCGCCGACACGTTCCCAGCCGGGTCCTTCGTGCGGACCGTCACCGTGTGCTTGCCCGCCGGGAACGACAGGGTCTGCGTGACGGCCGTGCCGGTCGTGGTCGCGGAGTTCCAGGCGCCGGAGTCCAGCTTGTACTCCACCGCCGCCACGTCGCTCGCGGGCGGCGTGAGCGTGAAGGCGCCCGAGAACGTGTTGTTCGCGTCCGGCGTGCCCGACCAGGTGTTCGCCGGGAAGTCGGCCGAACCGACCGTGCTCGCGGCGGGCTTGGCGGTGTCGACGGTGAAGTACACCGACGGCGTCCAGTTCGACCAGGCGTTCTCGTCGTTGACGCGGCCCTTGAACCAGTAGGTCTTGCCGTTGACCAGCTTGCCCGGCGGCACCTGGAAGGTGACCGTCTTGTTCACCACCGGGTCGTACGTCCCCGAGTCGTACACGTCCAGGTTGGTCGTGCCCTCCCACAGCTCCCACTTGGAGCGCAGGAAGCCGGTCTCGGCGTCGCTGGCCGTGTACGTCATGTCGGGCGTGGTCGTGGTGACCCAGTTCTTGCCGCCGTTGGCGCGGCCCGGGGTGACCTTCATCGGGTTCCCGGCGAACGGGATCGTGTTGTACGTGACCGAGATGTACGGGGTGTTGGTGGCGGCGTTGCCCGAGTTGAACCGCTTCCAGCCGCTCGGGTCGGTCTCGTTGGCGGCCTTGATGCCCATCGAGTTGCTGCCGTTGCCGTTGGCGGCCCAGGCCACCGCCAGGTTCTTGATGTCCTGGCTCACCCAGCCGTCCCCGCAGGCCGACGAGTAGCCCTTCGTGGACGTCGAGGTGGCCCACTTGGTGTTCCAGTTCGGCTGGTTGGTCCAGCGGCTCGCCGTGGAGGCGTGCGGGGTGTCCCAGACCTCCCAGCCAGCCGGGGCGCAGGACCAGGAGTGCGCGTTCCACAGGTTCAGCTTCGCGCCGAGGATCTGCTTGCCCGTGATGCCCGCCATCGGGAAGTGCAGGAACGAACGGGCGATCTGGCCCGAGCCGTTGTTCCCCAGCTTCAGCTCCGTCGACGCCGACTGGTCCGTCGTGTAGCCCTGCTGGACGAACGTGTCGAAGCTCGCCCCGATGTTCACCGCCGGGTCCACCGTCACCGGGAACACCGTGGCCGGGTCGGCGAGGAACCTCGCGTCCGGGGTCAGCGTGAGGTCCACCCGGCCGCCGCGCTGGGTCACCTTCAGGCCGACGTCCGCCCGCCGGGTGTGCTCGCCCGACTTCGGGTCGACGCTCGCGTCCCACATCACCGGCGCCGGCAGCAGGCCCACCTGCTTGCCCGACTTCACGTCGAGGAATGTCACCGAACGGTCGGCGTTGGCCCGCGCCCTGACGCCCTTCGCGTTCAGCGTCAGCGTCACCGAGCCGTTCGCCGCCACGGCGGAACGATTCTTCAGCTCCAGGAACTGCTCGAAACCCGTCCGCGTCGACTCGATGATCAGGTCCGTCGCCGCCAACGCGTCCACATAGCGCGCCGTCGTCCCCGACACCACCGGCTCCGGCAGCACCCCGCGCCACGACAGGCCCAGCTCACGGCCCTCGCCCGCCGCCAGCGTCACCAGCGGCACCTCCGCCGTGTCCGCCCCGCCCGCCGCACCCGACGCCCGGACCTTCGCCGCCTGCGCGGACGGCGTCCGCCCGCCCAGCCGCAGCCCCAGCGGGTGCGACCGCGCCGCGACCACACCGTCCCGCTTCGTCAGCTCGACGTCGATGTCACGCCACTCGCCGGACGCCCCGTCGCGGAACCGGATCGGCCCCGAGGCGGCGTCCGTCGTCACCGTACCGTCCGGATTCGCCCAGGTCGTCGACGACTCCGTACGCTCCGAACGGGCCTCCACCCGCCTGCCCGACAGGCGCGCCGCGACCACGGCGGACGGCAGGTCCGCCGCCTCCGTCGCGGACGCGGGCCGCTCGGCGGCGGCGGTCCCCCGCGAGGCCAGCGCCACCGCCTGCCCGGTCGTCCCCACGACCACGGCCGCCTCGACGGCCATCAGTCCGGCCAGTGACACCGCCACCCGGGGCAGCACCCCGGGCCGCAGCCATCTCGCCCTCCCGCCCCATCCGTCGGGCCCTTCCACACGCTCGTTCACTGCTCGTTCCCTCCCCATCGGCACGGATTCGTCTCGGGTGACCGGGGAGAGGAGGCCGAGCAAGGGCACGGAGCGCCCCCGGCGGCGAACGGACCCCGCCGCCGCCACGGCCCCGCCCGGCTCGTCCCCGCCCCGGCACCGAACGCGACGCTAGATGGCGGTGCGTGACCGGGCCCAGGTCCGGCGGCGCCACCGGGGGGACATCTCGCGCCGGGCGCAGTGACGAACTGTGCGGCACCGGGATGATCCACGGGCACCGCTCGCCTAGGGTCGCCGCTCGTGGCTTCGCATACGCATCCCGGCACGACCCCGTCCGCCTTCACCCGCGTCAACGCCAGGGCCGCGGGCATCCTGGGCATTCCCGACGAGCGCTACACCCATCTGCTGGGCATGGGCCCCGAGCACCTGGCGGGCGACCGCTACCGGACACCCGCCGCCACCAATGTGCGCATCTGGGAGCTGATGGTCGCCAAGGCCCACTGGACCGAGGTGTCCGCCCTGATGACCCGTCAGAGCGCCTTCGGCGACCTGGGGGTGTGGGACTACCTGTTCACCTCGGCGCCCACCCCGCTCGAAGGACTCCGGGACGCCGTCGAGTACTTGGCCGGTGTCGCGGACACCGGCACCGAGACCATGCGCGTCAAGGAGGAGGACGGGGAGATCACCGTCTCGCACGTGAACGCCGCCGACCTCACCTACGAGGCAGCCTCCGCCATCCGCGCGTACGGACTCGGGCTCGTCCGGCACCGCCTCGGCGTCGCCCTGAACCGCGAACTCGTGCCCGTACGCGCCACTCTGGCGGCCAGGACACCCCGTCGGCACGGGCTCCTCACGGAGCTGTTCGGCACCGCGCGGGTCGAGTTCGAGCGTCCGGTCACCTCGATGACCTTCCGCGCCGCCGACCTGCGCGAGCGGCGGCCGCACGCCCAGCCGGGCCTGTCGGCGGTGCTGCGGCGGCACGCGGAGCTGACCCTCGCCGCCAGCGTCCCGCTGCACGACTGGCTCGCGCTGTTCCGCGCCACCCTCCGGGACGCGGCGCTGGACGGCGACGCCGCGCTCCCCACGGCCGCGGCCCGGCTGTCCGTCAGCCCGCGCACGCTCCAGCGCCGCCTCGACGACCACGGCACGACCTGGTCGGCGGAGCTGGAGTCCGTACGGCGGGCCGAGGTCACCCACCTGCTGCGCACCACCGGCCTCTCGGTGGCCGCCATCGCCGAGCGCAGCGGCTACGCCGACGCCCGCACCCTGCGGCGGGCGGTGGTCCGCTGGACCGGGCACACCCCGGCGGCGCTGCGCCGGAGCCCCCACGCGGTGGCCGGGTGAGCGCCGGGGGCGCGGGCGGCCCGGTGGCGGCGGCGTGCGAGGATCCCGGCGTGAACGAGCTGCGGGTACGCCGGGCCGCCGAGGCCGATCTGACCACCCTGGTGCGCCTGCGTGACGCGGCGGCCCGCTGGATGCTGGCACGGGGCGTCACCGGCCAGTGGCTCCCCGGGGAGCTGGGCGAGGACCACTTCCGGCGGGTGCTGGAGCGGGACGAGGTGTGGCTCGCGGAGGACGCGGGGCGGGTCGTCGGGGCCTGGGAGCTGTGGTGGCGCGACGAGGCGGCGTGGGGGCCGCAGCCGCCGGTGGCCGGCTATGTGCACCGGCTGATGGTCGACCGGGAGGCCGCCGCGCCGGGCACCGGGCGGCTGCTGCTGCGGGCGGCGGAGGCGCGGGTGCGGGCGGCCGGGCGGTCCCGGGTGCGGCTGGACTGCCTGGCCGGGAACGCCCCGCTCAACGCGTACTACGAGGGGGCCGGTTACCGCGAGGTGGGCCTGCTGACGGAGAAGCCGCAGCCGGGCGGGGTCTCCAGGTCCTTCACGCTGCGGGAGAAGGACCTGGAGGACCTGGCGGACCCGGCCGACGGCGCCGTCAGCTGACGGTGATGAACTTGGCGGTGCTCGGCACCCCGTGGGCGTCCAGGGCGAAGAGCATGTAGGTGCCGGGCAGGACCACGCCCTTGTCGGCCGGGATGGACACGGTGTGCGTGCCGGTGCCGGCGGGTGCGGACACCAGCGGGACGCGGCGCTGGTCGTTGTCGGTGGAGTGGGTCGCGGCGGCGGCCCGCATCAGGACGAAGGACGCCGCCTGGCCCTCGGTGGTGACGGTGAGGGTGCTGCCCGCGTCGGCCCGGGGCGGTACTCCGCCGGTGATGACGGGCCGGGGCTTGGCCGAGCCGTCGGCGTTGAGCAGGTACGGCGGGGTGAACACGGCCCCGTCGGAGTGGTTGGTGGCGCAGTCGCCGCACAGCCCGCCGCCGCCGGAGAAGATCCGTCCGTCGGGCAGCAGGTTGGCGACGCTGTGGTAGTTGCGCGGGATGGCCATGGTGGCGAGCGGGGTGAACTTCCCGGTCGCCGGGTCCCACAGCTCCGGGGTGAGCACGGAGGTGGCGTCGCTGAACGGGACGGGGTAGGTCTGCCCGCCGAACACGGCGACCTTGCCGTCGGGCAGGACGACGCTGTTGCCGAAGGCGCGGGCGTAGCCCATGTCGCCGGTCCGCGCGGCGCTGGCCTGGCCGCCGTCGACGCTGACGGTGTAGGCGCGACGGGTGGCCTGCGACTTCTCGTACGCGGGCGAGCCGCCGAGGGTGAGGATCTTGCCGATGTCGTACGGGACGGCGTTGCCGGTCATGGCGTCCTGGCTGTCGGCCCGGGGGCCGGCGGGGGTGATGCTGCCGGCGCCCTCGGTGGTGATCCAGTTCATCTGCTTGCTGGGGCCGAGCTGGAGGACCTTGCCGCCGGAGGTGGCGTACAGCCACATGTGGTTGTCGGCGCGGTAGGCGCCGGCCGGGTCGGCGGTCAGGGCGGGGGCGGCGGGGACGCCGGGGAGCGTGCGCCAGCTGCGGGTGTCCGGGGACCAGACCTCGCCGGCCTTGTCGCCGGCGGCGCCGCTCCAGGAGCCGCCGAGGACGAACGCCTCGCCGGTGGAGAGCAGGGTCATGGCCTGGTAGCCGCGGGCGATGTTCATGCTGCTGGTCGCCGACCAGTCGTCGGTGACCGGGTCGTAGATGCTGGCCTTCTCGGCGTTGCTGCCGCCGGTGACGAGGACCCGGCCGTCGGCGAGCATCGCTATGCCGGGGCAGAACATGTCGTGGCCGGTGTTGTCGATGCGGCGCTGGGTGACCTTGCCGGTCTTGAGGTCGAGGATCGCGGTCTGGGTGTAGCCGTTGCTGCCGCCGAAGCGGTCGATCGCGTACGCGGACCAGGCGAGCAGCTTGTCGCCGGGGAGGACGGCGGTGGCCACCGGGACGAGCGGGAAGCCGGTGATCCGGCTCCAGGAGCCGTGCGTGGCGGGGGCGGCGGGTCCGCTGAGGCGGATCTCGGCGACGGAGGTCCAGGGGCCGCGGTTGCCCGCCTCGCTGGTCACGGTCAGCCGCACGTAGCGGGCGCTCTCGGTGCGGGTGAAGGTGGCGGTCTTGACGGTGTCGTCGTCGCGCCAGGTGCCGGTGGCGACCGGTGCCTTGAAGGTGGTGCCGTCGGTGCTGGTGGCGACGGAGTACGTGCCGATCCGGCCGTTGAGGTTGCCGGTGCGGGGCTGGTAGACGAGGGCGGAGACGGCCTCGGTGCGGTGCATGTCCAGGGTGATGGTGTGCGGGAACGGGGCGGGGGTGCCCGACCAGCGGCTGTGCCAGAGGGTGTCGGCGTCGCCGTCGAGGACGTTGGCCGCGCGGGCGTTCTCCTTCGCGGTCTCCTCGTCGCTGGCGGTGGCGGTCCAGCCGGTGCGGGGCAGGTCGACGGTGGACTGCGGGGTGCCGGGGTCGCCGAGCAGGTTGAGCTCGGCGGCGGCGCTCCAGGGTCCGCGCTTGCCGGCCTCGCCGGTGGCGGTGAGCCGCACGAAGCGGGCCCCCTGCGGGGCGAAGCCGAGGGTCTTGGCGCTGGCGTCGTCGGCGAGGGTGCCGGTGGCGACCGGGCTCCCCCAGCTCTTCCCGTCGTAGCTCACGCTGATGCTGTACTCGCCGATCCGCCCGTTGGCCTTGCCGTCGGTGCGGGGCTGGTAGATCACCGCCGAGACCACGGTGGTGCGGTGCATGTCGAGCGTGATGGTGTGCGGCAGCGGGGCGGGGGTGACGGACCAGCGGCTGTGCCAGAGGGTGGCGGCGTTCCCGTCGAGGACGTTGGCCGCCCGCCCGTCCTCCTTCGCGGTCTCCTCGTCGCTCGCGACGGCCGTCCACCCGGTCCGGTCGAGCACCGGCGCCGTCGGCTCCATGGCGTTCGCGGGCGCGACCCCGTGGTGCGGCGACTGCTGCGCCGTCTGCTGGTCGAACCCGGCGGGCGGCGGCGTCGGCCCGGGACTGGCCACACCGAGCATCGGGGTGAGCCCGACCAGCAGCGAGCCGAGCCCGAAGCCTATGAGCAGCGGTGCACGGCGCGCCCGGACCCGGGCGGGAACGCGACGGAACGGCAAGGGTGACCTCCAGGGCGAACCGCGAACCGCGAACCGCCGCGGGCCCCTAGAAGATAGGCCAGCCCGCCCCAACCCGACAGCCCACCCGACAACTTGGCGCGAACCGGCACTCGTCTCCCTCGGTGGCCGGAGGGGGCGGGGGGCGAGGCGTCCGCCCTCGCCTACTTGTCGTCTCGTTGCCCTCTCCGGTCCCCGGGGTATGCCAGAGTCGTGCGCGGGGAGGGCCGGGGACGGCCAAGGGGGAGGATGTCGATGCGGGCTGCGGTGCGAGTGGCGACGGCCGTCGGGGCGAGTGCGGTACTGGCCGGGTGGATCCTGGCGGCGGTCTCCGTCCCGGATTCGGCATGGGTGGGGACGCTGCCCTCGGTCGCCGCGGTCTGGGCGCTGACTCTGCTGCACCACGGCTATCTCCTGGGGCGCGAGTGGGCGCACCGGCGCCGCCGCCGCGCCAGCCGCGAGCGGCGGGAGGCGTGGGCGCCCGGCGCCGGGATCCGCCCGCCACTCGACTACCCGAACGTCCTGCGGCGCCCGCCCGGCGACGTCCCGGTGGGGTCCCAGGGCCAGTACCGGGCCACCGGGATCAGGCTGGCCGTCCTGCCGCTGCTGGCGGTCCTCTTCCTCACCGCGCACACCGTGTTCCTGGCGGAGGGCGGCGGGCTCGCCGTCGGGTTCGTCGTCGCCGAATGCCTGCTCCTCGGGGCCCTGGTGTGGACGGTGTGGACGGAGCAGGACCCGTCCCGGCCCTGGGTCACCGCCCGGGTGCGCGCCGAGCTGTTCCGCCGGGAGATGTTCCTCGTCCTCGCGGGGGTCGGCCCCTACCTGGGCCGCTCCGACGCGGATGCGGCGCTGGTGCGGGACGCGCGGACGACGTTGCTCGCCGACGCCGACCCGGGTGCGCTCGACCGCTTCGCCCGCCTCGCCGACGAGGAGCCGGACGGCGGGCAGCGGGACTGGCGGGACGAGGTGTGGCGGCGCGCCGGCGACCCGGTCGTCGCCGTCCCCGGGGACCTCGACGACCGGATGCGCACGTACCTGGACCACCGGATCCGGCGCCAGCGGCTGTTCATGGAGCTGGCCGCCGAGAAGTGCGAGCGCTCCGAGGGGGTGCTCGGCCGGACCGCCAAGGGTGTGGTCCTCTCGGCCGTCGCGATCGCCGTCTCGTACGCGATCCTGCTCGCCGCCGTGCCCGACGGTGCCGGGCCGCCGTTCCTGACGGCCCTGGTCGCGGTGCTCGCCGCCGGGCTGCCGCCGCTGTGCAACACGGTGCTGGCCGTGCAGAACCTGCTCGCCGGGCAGCGGCTCGCCGTGTCCTACCGGGAGACCCGCCTGGAGCTGCTGGGACACGAGAACGCCCTGCGGCGACTGCTCGGCCGGCCCGGGAACGCCGAACTCGCCGCCGCCTTCCGGGCGCTGGTGCTGCGCGCCGAGGCGAGCCTGACCGAGGAGACGCGCCGCTGGCGCATCACGGTGGCCAAGCCGGAATTCGACGCCGGTTTGTGAAAACCCCCTCCCGGCCGCGGACGGTGGATCACAATCGGCGGTGTGGGGGACGTCTTCATCAGCCATAGCGCCCGGGGCGACACGTACGCCCTGGACGTCCTGGGCCGGATCGAGCGCGGGCTGAGGGAGCGGGGCCACCGGCCGTTCGTCGACCAGGACGCGATCCCGCCCGGCGAGGAGTGGCGGGCCGAGATCGTGGACCGCCTGGTGCGCTGCGACGCGGCCGTCGTGCTGATCAACGACAAGGCGCTGGCGTCGACCTGGGTACGGCGCGAGGTGAACATCCTGATGTGGCGGCGGGCACTCGGCGTCCCCCTGCTGGTGATCCCCGTCCTCCTGGGCGAGCTCAGGACCCGGGACGTGAAGCTCGCCGGTCTGGAGGAGCTGGGACCGCAGCAGTTCGCCCGGATGCGGTCGGGCGAGCCCGCGGACGCCGGTGTCCTGGCGGACCGGGTGCTGGAGCGGTTCGCCGCCTTACCGGACGGGCCGATGGACGACGACCCGATGAGCGCCTGGCTCACCAACCTCAGCGTCTATCTGCGCGAGGCCCTCGCCTCCCCCTCGCACCTGTCCAGGGCCCTGAAGGCGCTGAGGATGGAGGACAAGCACCTCGGCACCGTCACCGGCGGGCACGAGGGGTGCCGGTTCCTGGCCCACCAGTTCCTGGTCGCGCCGCACGACCGCATGGAGCGGGCCCTCGAAGCCCTCGCCCCCTCCCTGTCCGACCAGGCGATCTCCCGGCTGGCCGGGGCGCTCGGCGCGACCTGGGTGAGCGAGGAGGCCGCGCGGAGCGTGCTGCCGCCCCCGGGCGGCCCGCCCCAGGCGATGACCCTGCTGCTGAACGCCCACTTCCCCGAGACCGCCAAGGACTACGTGCGGCGGGCGACGTGCTGCAATCACACGGACTACGAGGTGAAGTCGATCGGGCGGAGCCTGCCGATCGGCGAGGACCGGGTCGGCGAGCGGGTGCGCTCCTGGACGAAGAACGTGTGGGAGCTGTTCTTCTACGTCGAGGACGAGGACGACCGCTGGCTCCCGGACGACCTGGACGCCCGCAGGCACTACCTGATCATCGACGAACAGCAGGTGCCCGAGGCGGACTTCGCCGCCGCCGTCGGTCTGCTGCACGAGATGTTCTCCTGGCTGATCGTGCTGGTGACGACCGGCACGACACCCGCCGGCCCGCAGGACCGGGAGCGCTTCGCCAACGCGCTGCTCCTGGAACCCCTGCTCACCCAGGCCCAGGAGCAGAGCGCCCGGCGGCGCAACAAGAACCTCGCCCGGCTGCCCGAACGCCTCACCGGAACGTACTAGGAGCCCTCGTGGCAGAGCAGCTCACACACGGCCCCGACCCGCGGGACGGCTTCGTGTATCACATGCCCGACGACCTGCAGCTGGCCGTCGACGTCGCCTTGGCCGCCGACCGTCCGCTGCTCCTGAGCGGCGACCCCGGATCGGGTAAATCGTCGCTCGCCCCGTACCACGCCCGTCGGCACGGTCTGCGCTACTACGAGCACGTGGTCACCGCCCGGACCCAGGACACCGACCTGCTCTGGCGCTTCGACAGCGTGCGCAGACTGGCGGACGCGCAGGCCCACCACGGGCGCCTGAACGACGGCGACTACGTCGTCCCCGGCGTCCTGTGGTGGGCCCTCGCCCCCGAGTCGGCGGGCAGCCGGGGCGGTCTGCTCGCCCCCGCCCGGCACCGCGACCCCGCGGAGCGCTTCCCGCGCGGGGCGCGGCCGAGCGGTGCCGTCGTCCTGATCGACGAGATCGACAAGGCGGACCCGGACCTGCCCAACAGCCTCCTGGTGCCGCTCGCCTCGCACGAGTTCACCGTCGGGGACACCGGCACCCTCGTGCGCCGCGAGGCCGGGGCCGGACCGCAGCTGATCGTCATCACCACCAACGGCGAACGCGACCTGCCCCAGGCATTCGTCCGGCGCTGCGTCACCTTCACCCTGCCCGGCCCCACCCACGAGGGTCTGGTCCGCATCGCCGGAATGCACCTGCGGCACGAGGGCCGGAACGTCACGGCCTCTACCGCCGAACTGATCGGCGCGCTCGCCGACGAGCTGATGAGGGTACGCCGCGAGGGCACGGGCCACGGCCTCCAACGGCTGCCCAGCACGGCCGAGTTCCTGGACGCCCTGCGCGCCTGCCTGACGCTGGGCATCACCCCGGACGACCACCGCTGGGCCCTGCTGCGCGACCTCACGCTGGCCAAGCCGGCGGAAGACGGGCGGTGACCGGTGCGCGGGGAGATCTGGCTCGCCGACGTCCTGCGCGCCCTGGAGGTGGCGGAGACGGACGAGGCACGGGTGAAGGCCGCCCGGATGCTCGGCTTCGCGCCGGCCGCCGTCGCGGAGCACTCCGCCCCGCCGCCCGGCCCGTCCCGCTCGGCGGACGACCCCTTCCCCCGCCCGTTCCCCGACCCGGCCGCCGGTCCCGGGGACGAGCCGCACGGGACGCCGGACACCCCCGGCGAGGCGCCGGAATCCGAGGACGTGCTCGCCGGGCTGCCGCTGCTGCGCCCCGTACGCGGTGACCAAGGCCCCGACGAGGAGGCGGCGCGCCGGCCGCCGGTGGAACCGCTCGCCCGCCCGTCCGGCGAGTACCGCCCGCCGCCGTACGAGCCGCTGTTCGTCCCCCGCTGGACGGACGCCGTCATCCGCGCCCTGGTCGCACGCCCGGTCCCCGAGGGCCCCGTCGACCTCGACGCGCTGATCGACGCGCTGGCCCGGTGCCGCCCCGTCACCGCACTGCCCCGGCTGCCCGTGCCGACGCTGCGTCACGGCGTCCAGGTGCTGGTCGACCGGGGCGCCGGGATGCAGCCGTTCCGCCGGGACCAGGACGAACTTCTGCGCCGGGTACGGGCCGTGGTCGGTCCGGCACTGGTGGAGGTGGGCTATTTCTCCGACGCCCCCCAGCGCGGCACGGGCCCGGGCCCCCGCTGGACGCGCACCGCGTACCGGCCGCCGCAGCCGGGCCGACGGGTCCTCGTCCTCTCCGACCTGGGACTCGGCGGCCCGCCCGGCCACCAACGGCGGGGCACCCGCGAGGAGTGGACGGACTTCGCCTGTCTGGTGCGCCGGGCCGGGTGCGGCGCCGTGGCCCTGACGCCCTACGCCCGCGACCGGTGGGCGAATTGGATGCCGAGGGTGCTGCCGCTGGTCGGCTGGGACCGGACGACCCGCCCCGGGCACGTCGGAACGGGGCGGGCATGAGCGGCCCGCCCGGGCACCTGCCGCCCGCGCCGCCGCAGGGCGCGCTGGAGCTGGCCCGGCTGCTCAGCTTCGCCACCCGCGTCGAACCCGAGCTGATCCGGGCCGTACGGCTCCGGTTCCTGCCGCGGCTGGACGCGGGCGCCGAGGCCGACCTGTGGTTCAGCGACTGGGTGGGCGCCCGCACCTCGGAGGCCATCGCCCTGCTGCCGGACTGCCTTCCGTATCTGCGGGCCGGGCTGGTCGAACGGCTGCGGTCCGAGCCGGGCCTGGACGCGCTCCTGGGCGTCGTGGAGACCTGCCACCGCGACCTGTCTCCGGCGCTGCTGCTGGAGGAGCGGGTCACCTGGCACACGCTGACCGGCGACCTGGAGGAGGTCGGCCGGCTTCTCGACGGCGCCCTGCACGGGCTGGTCCGGGAGGAACGCGCGGGTCTCGCGGGCTGGTTCGCGGAGGCGTGGCACCGGCTGCCGGAGGAAGCCCGGTCGGTCGGCCCCGCGTGGAGCCTGGCGCACGCCTCCCGGCGGCATGTCCCCGCCTTCGACGCGGGGCGCCCCCCGGACCTGGCCCTCGCCGACGTCGCCCGCCTCGGCGACACCGTGGACGAGGTCCGCCTCGGGGTGCTGCGCGAGGGCACCGCACTCGTCCTGGGCCGGGTCCGGGGCCGGGACGCCGTGGCCGTCCTCGTCCCGGACACCGACCCTCGCCTCGTCGAGCTCATCACCGCCTCCGGCACGCTGCCGGTGCGGGTCCCCGAGGGCATGGCCGCCGTACGGGTGCAGGTGGGCGAGGGCCCGGTGGAACTGAGCACGGGGGCGGGGCGGAGCTACCGGATCGAGGCGGCGCGGGAGCGGCCCTCGCCGTCCCGGGCCGAGCCTTCGCTGGAGAGTCTGGTCGGCCCGGTCCTGGACGGCGAGATCGCCGCAGACGTCGAGCGGTTGATCGGCAGGATGTCGTCCATCATCGGGCGGGCGCGCCTGGGCGACGGCATGGAGGAGCTGACCGCCGCGGTCAGGATCAGCGACCGGCTGTCGGAAGCGCACCACGTCCTGCGGCGGTCCGCCGCCTTGGGCCGTGTCGTCGCGGAGACCTATCTGACGTACGGGTTCCTCCGGGGCGACCGTCACACGATCGAACAGGCCCTCCTCGTCACCGGGCTCCTGCTGGACTCTCCCGGCTCCTCGAAGGACCTCGGCACCCACGCCATGCGACTGGCCGCCCTGCGGGCGTCGTTCGCGCACACCGGGGACACCGTCCGGCTCAGCCGGGCCCTGGAGGAGACGGCCCTCATCGCCGCCCTGCCGACGACCGCGGGGCCGGACTACCGGCGACTCGTCGCCGAGCTGCTCGTCACCTACACGACCGTCTACGAGGAGGAGCGTCGCGAAGCCCTTCTGCGGGACGCGCTGACCTTGGCCGACCGGGCCGTCGTCACGGCCGAGGACGAGATGTCCTGCGCGGTGCCCTTGGCCGGCGTCCTCCTCGCCTGGCACGAGGCGACGGGCGACCCCACGGCGCTCAGGCGGATCGAGCGTCTCAGGATGGACGAATGGCCGCAGGACGAGCCCACGGACTCCCGATCCGAACGCGAACTACTGCTCTCCAAGCTCTTCTTGGCGCGGTTCGGCGAGGCAGGGTCACGTGCCGCCTTCTCACAGGCGCTGCACCACGCCCGCTCGGCCGTCTCTCTCACCCCGCCGGGCCGCGAGCTGCGGTTCACGCACGCACGCCTCCAGCTGGCGGGTGTACTGCGACTGCGGTGCGCGCTGACTCGCGAACGCGAGGCCCTCGACGAGGCCCTCCATGCCCTGGGGACGGCGCCCCTGCCCGTGTCGTCTCCCTGGCACGGCAGGGCGCAGCTCGAACTGGCCCGGTGTCTCGTCGCCGCCTACCGGCGGAGCGGTCGGCCCGAGGAACTGCGGGAAGCCCGCGCCCAGTGCGCCGTGGCCGTAGCCGACGCACGCAGTCAGTCCCGCTCACCCGCACACCAGCGGGCCGCGCAGGCCCTGGAAGGGGAGTGCCTGCTGCTGGACTACGCCGCCTCCAGGGCCCCCGAGGCACTGCGGGACGCCGTCACCAGCCTGCGGATGAGCTGGCAGCCCCTCTCGGCCGGCACCGAACGGCCGCTCTGGTGCCCCCCGGACGACATCGTCTCCGCCCTGCTGCCGGGGACGGCCGACGTACCGGAGCGGGCGGCGCTGGCCGAACTGATCAACAGCTGGGACGAGGTGGTGCGCACGTCGACGGCGCCGCCCGACTCCACGGCCCGTATGTCGTCCCTCTCGTCCCTCCTGCTGCTCCAGGCCGCTTTCCGAGCCCGGCGTGCCGACCATTCACGCTCTCTGCTGGTGGACGCCGCCGACCTGGCACGGCGCGCGGTCACCCACGCGGTGCGCCCCCTCCAGCGGCTTCACGCCCTCCTCTGGCAGACGGAGATCTCCGTAGAACTAGGGGCCCCGGAGTCGGTGACGAGCACCCTCGCACAGATCACCCGGGAGCTGCCCCCGCTGCTCGCGCTCCCCCACGACCCCGCGCACCGGGAGATCCTCGACACCTGGGAGCGGCTGAGCCGCGAGGCCGCCGCCTACGCGCTCGAGGCCGACGCCCCGGGCCGGGCGCTGGCCCTCCTGGAGAACCGCGCCGCCGTCCTCGCCGCGTACGGGACGGCCGGAGACCACCCGGCCCCGTCGAGCGCCGCCGGGGAGCTGCGGTGGCTCTGGGCGTATCTCCGGCTCGGCATCGGGCACGTCACACCGTCCGTTCCGGTGCTGGACGGGATCCGGCGACGGACGGTCGCGCTCGCCGAGGCCGTCCCGGGGGCTTCCGGTCTCCACGGCTCCGGCGCCCCGCCGGTGCCCTCCTCGGTGGCCGACGAGGGGCCGGTGGTGGTCCTGAACGCGGCCCGGCTTCGCTGCGACGCCCTGCTGGTGACGCGCCACAGGATGTCCGTACTGCCGTTGCCCGTCAAAGAGCACGAAGTGCGTGAAATGGCGGCGCACTTCTGGCCGGATGTGGAGCACCACTCGACGGAGGGCTGGAACACACTCGACCGGCTGGCGAAGAGCACCGTATGGCCGGTCCTGGACGCGCTCGGTTTCACGGCGCACCGGGACACCGTGCCGTCCTCGGCGCACGAGGAGGACGAGCTCCTGCCGCGCGTCTGGTGGTACCCCACGGGCGCGTTCGACAGGCTGCCCCTGCACGCGGCGGGCAGACCCGACCGCATGGCCGTGGACTACGCGGTCCACTCGTACACCCCGAGTCTCCACGCGCTCGCCTCGGCGCGCTCCCACGAACGGCGGCCGGACGAGACCGACGAGCGGCGCATGCTCGTCATCGTGGCGTCCGAAGCACTGCCCAGGGCACGGGAGGAGGCGGAGCGGGTCGAACGGCTCCATCCGTATGCCCAGGTCCGGCGGGTGGACGGGTTCCCCTCGCAGTCGATCGTCGGATACCTCCAGGAGACCGCCTACTTCCACTACTGCGGGCCCGTGAGCTGGCGGGATGCCAACTCCCTGTCCTCCGCGGCCGAGGCCCTCGGCCTGTCGCGTGCCGTCACCCCGCACGGGGCGCTCGCGTACCTCTCCGGCTCCGCTACCGCAGGCGGCACGTGGTCGACGACCACCTCCCTGCGCGCGGCGGGTTTCCGGCATGTGATCGGCTGGCTGGGCCATACGGGAGACCTGGCGCGGGCACAGGTCGCCGCGTCCTTCTACCGGGGTCTGGGGCCGACCCCCGACCGGGCGGCCCGCGCCCTGCACGGGGCGCTGCGGCGGCTCCGGCGGGACGACCCCCGTGCTCTGCTCCAGGCAATCGGGGTGGTGCACTTCGGCCCGTGAGCCGGGCCCGGGCCCACAGGTCCCGGCAACGCCCGAGGGGCCGCTCCAGATGTCTCTGAAGCGGCCCCTCGGCTACGACTCTTTCGAGTCGGGACGACAGGATTTGAACCTGCGACCCCTTGACCCCCAGTCAAGTGCGCTACCAAGCTGCGCCACGTCCCGGTGCCCTGCTGCCTCCGGGGTGTTTCCGGCGGCGGCGTGCAAGAGAACATTACCTCACTTCCCGGGGTGGATCAGCACACGGGGCGTCACCGGGGTCCCGCGGCGGAGAATGGGTGGATGGACAGGGATCGGGACGGGGAAGGGCGGGCGCGGAGCGGGCGGCCGCGGGATGGGCTGGGGCGGCCGTTGCCGTACGGGGCAGAGGGGGTGCCGCGGCAGCCGGAGGGGGTGGTGCGGGTGCCCGGGGAGACCGTGCGGGAGGCGCAGCGGCTGCTGGACGCGGGGATGCCGTTCCACGCGCACGAGGTGTTCGAGGACGCCTGGAAGTCGGGGCCGGGCGGTGAGCGGGAGCTGTGGCAGGGGCTGGCGCAGCTCGCGGTGGGGCTGACGCACGCGGCGCGCGGGAACGCGCGGGGCGGGGCGCGGCTGCTGCTGCGGGGGGCCGCGCGGGTGGAGGGGTACGCGGCGGGGCCGGGGGCCGTGACGTACGGGGTCGATGTCGCCGGGCTTGTGACGTGGGCGCGAGGGCTGGCCGCCCGGGTGGCGGCGCCCGGGGCTCCGGTGCCGGACGCCTCGGCGGAGGCGCCTCGGCTGGTTGCGTTCAGCGGGTGACGCGGAGTTCCTCGGGCGAGCGGTGGATGAGGGTGGGGAGCATCGCGGGCGGCGGGCCGTCGGCGAGGCGGAGGTCCGGGAGGCGGCGGGTCAGGGCCTCCAGGGTGGCGCGGAGTTGGACGCGGGCGAGCTGGGAGCCGGGGCAGCCGTGCCGTCCGTGGCCGAAGGCGAGGTGGTGGGGCCCCGGCCGGGGCCGGGTGATGTCGAAGGTGTCGGGGTCGTGGTGGCGGGCGGGGTCGCGGTTGCCGGAGCCGTAGGCGACGAAGACGGTCGCACCGGCGGGCAGTTCGGTGCCGGCGATGGAGACGGGACGGGTGGTGGTGCGGCGGAAGCCCTGGACGGCCGTGTCGTAGCGGGCGGCCTCCTCGACGGCGGCGGGGACGAGGTCGGGGCGGGTGCGCAGCAGGCGCCACTGGTCGGGGTGGCGGAGCAGGTGGAGGACGGTGCCGCCGATGAGGGCGGTGGTGGTGAGGTGCCCGGCGATGAGGAGGTTCTGGAGGTTGGCGACCAGTTCGCAGCGCTGGTCGGCGGTGAGGGCGCGGGGCCCTGGGCCGAGTCCGGCGTCGGGGGCGAGGGCGCGGACCATGGCGGTGAGCAGGTCGTCGCGGGGCGCGGTGCGCCGGGCGCGGGCGTAGCGGTCGAGGAGCCGCTGGAGGGCGAGGACGTCCTCGGCGGCGGCGATCTGGTCCGCTTCGGGCAGCGGGCGGAACAGGAGCCTCTCGGCGCTGTACGAGCCGTGGACGGCGGCGGGCACGTCGGCCGGGTCGAGGCCGAGGAGCCGGCCGACGACGGCGCCGGGCAGGCGGCGGGCGTAGTGGGTCATGAGGTCGGCGGTGCCGTCGGCGGCGAGGGCTTCGGCGAGCGTGTCGGCCTGTTCGCGGACGTACGGGGTGAGGGCGGCCGTGCGGGCGGCGGAGAGGCCGGTGTTGAGCGGGGCGCGGTGGCGGCGGTGGGCCGGGCCGTCGGTGGAGACGACGGTGGGCCGGGGCGCGAAGCCCTGGGCGAGGACCGCGAGGGCGGCGGGCGCGGGCACCACGTCGGGGCGCAGGGCCTGGGCGGAGGAGAAGTCCCCGGTGCGCAGCAGGACCTCCCGGATGTCGGCGTCGCGGGCGACCAGCCAGGCGTCGAGGGCGGGCACGTAGGTGAGGCCCTCGGCGCGGCGGGCGCGGGCGTAGAGGGGGTAGGGGTCGCGCTGGAACGCGTCGAGCACGTCGTGCGCGTCGTGCCGTTTCCGCTGGGCCTGGTCCGGCTCCACGCGGGGCCTCCTCGCGGTCGCTGGTGCGGGGCGGGGCGGGGCGGGGGGTGGGCGTACGGGGCGGGCGTGCGGTGGTCTCGTTCCCATGGTGCCGGGGGTGGTGCGCCGGTGAACAGGGGCGGGCGGGGAGGTGGCCCGAAAGGGCCGTGCGCGCGGGGGTGTCCGGCGGGGTTCAGCCGCCGTCCGGTGCCAGGAGTTCGGTGAGCACGGCGGTGTGGCTGAGCGCGGGGTCCTTGGCGGCGGTGAGGAGGGTGACGGGGCCTTCGGCGGTGCGGGCGCGCAGGGCGTCGAGCGCCTCGGCGGCGGCGGGTTCGGCGAGTTCGAGCCGGTAGCGGCGGCGGAACTCCTCGTACGCGCCGTCGGGGCCGTGGTACCAGCGGCGCAGTTCGGTGGAGGGGGTGAGGGCCTTGGGCCACTCGTCGATGTGGGCGTCGGCCTTGGCGATCCCGCGCGGCCAGAGGCGGTCGACGAGGACCCGCAGTCCGTCGTCGGGGGCGGGGGGCTCGTAGATCCGGCGTACCCGGACGCGTACGGGTCCGGGCGCGGGCGCGGGCGGCGGTGCGGGAGGCATGGGTTCAGGGTGCCGGAACTCCCGGGGTCTCACACCTCGGCGGGGCCCGGGGCCGGGGTGCCGTCGGCCGCCGGGCGGACGCGCAGGGCTGGCAGCAGGACGGCGTCCACGAAGACGCTCAGGGTGTCCGGGTCGGCGAAGCGGTCCTCGAAGAGGCGCTCGATGCGCAGCATCCCGAGGAAGCTGGGGGCGACGAAGCCGATGGCGGGGTTGTCGGCGTCGATCTCGCCGCGTTCGACGGCGCGGCCGAGCATCGCGTCGAGGGCGGCGACCTCGGGTTCGATGACGGTCTCGCGCAGGGCCGCGCGCAGGTCGGGGTGCTGGATGTACGCCTGGCTGACGGCCTCCATCAGCTCCGTGTCGCGGTCCCGGCGGGAGGCGGCGACGCCGGCGGCGGCGCGCAGGTCGCCGACGAGGGAGCCGGTGTCGATGCCGGTGAAGACGGCGCAGCGGCGCTTGTCGAGGGCGGCGGTGACGAGCCGGGGTTTGGTGCCCCACTGGCGGTAGAGGGTGGCCTTGCCGCACTTGGTGCGGGCCGCGACGCCCTCCATGGTGACGGAGTCGTAGCCGCCCTCGCGGAGCAGGCAGATGACGGCCTCGTAGAGCTCCGTCTCCCGCTCGGGGGTGAGCTTGCCGCGCCTGGCGGCGGCGGTGGCGGCCTGCGTGGACATCGGTTTCCTCCCGGGCGGCGCGCGGTGCCGGCGGACGGCTGTTTCCGCGATCTGTCCGCACATACGAGAGTAGGGGGTGCACAATCGAGACGCAAACGTATCGATACGCTTGCGTCTCGATGAATTCGAATCTAGAGTTCCTCCGTTTGCTGTCCGAATTGCAGGGAAAAAGGGGGCCGCGTCATGGCTGCCGGGATACGCGGGATACGGAGATCACGTCCTGCCGGACCGGGGACGGCGGCTACCCCCAGACCGCCCCTCGTCCGTGAGCTGCTGCTGGTCACGGCGCTCTTCCTCGTCTACAAGTTCGGCCGGCTCCTCGCCAACGGGCACGAGACCCGCGCGTTCCGCAACGCCGACCGGCTGTGGGACGCCGAGCGGGCGCTGCACCTGCCCGGCGAGGGCGCGGTCCAGGACCTGCTCCTGCACGGCGAGGGCCTGGTCAGGGCCGCCAACACGTACTACGCGGCCGTGCACTTCCCCGTCACCCTCGCCTTCCTGGCCTGGCTGTACTGGCGCCGCCCGGCCCACTACGTGTGGTCCCGCCGGGTGCTCGCCCTGCTGACCGCCGCCGCGCTCGCCCTGCACCTGCTGCTGCCGCTCGCGCCGCCCCGGATGCTCGCCGCGACCGGTCTCGTCGACACCGCGCAGGTCTACGGACCCTCGGTGTACGGGGCGACGCCGGAGGCCGACTCGATGGCGAACCAGTTCGCCGCGATGCCGTCGCTGCACTTCGGCTGGGCCCTGATGGTCGCGATCGGGCTGATCGCCGCGATGTCCTCGCGGTGGCGCCTGCTGTGGCTGCTGCACCCGGCGCTCACCCTGCTCGTGATCGTCGGCACCGCGAACCACTACTGGTTCGACGCCCTCGCCGCCGCCGTGCTCCTCGGGCTCGCCCTGCTCGTCTTCCCCGCGCCCGGCCGGGCGCGGCGGACCACGGCGCCCGGGCCCCTCGCCCCCGCCGGAGCCACCGCCACCGCCACCGCCGGAGCCCTGCGATGAGCCCCGTCGCCGGGACCGCCGTCGCGATCCTCCTCTCGCTCGTCTCGGCCGCCGGGTACGCCCTGGCCGCCGTCGCCCAGTCCCGGCTCGCCTCCGCCTCCGCCGGCGGCCCCGGGGCGCTGCGGCGGCTGCTCGCCCGCCCCCAGTGGTGGTCGGCGGTCGGCCTGAACGCCGGCGGCGCCCTCGCGCACGTGGCCGCCCTGCACTACGGGCCGCTCACCCTGGTCCAGCCACTGGGCGCGCTGACCCTCGTCGCCGCCCTCCCCATCGGCGCCTACGGCGCGCACCGCCGGGTCACCCGCGCGGAGTGGCGCGGGGCGCTGTGGACCCTGGTGGGCCTGATGGGCCTGGTCGCCGTGACCGGGCCCGCCGCCCCGGGCGAGGCCCTGAGCCTGCGCGAGGCGCTGATCGTGACCGGCGCGACGCTGCTCCTCATCGGGCTGCTCGCCTCCCGCGCGCGGGCCCACGAGGGGACGGCCTCGCGGCGCCGGGGCCTCGGCCACGCGACCGCGTCCGGGATGGCCTCCGGGGTGGGTTCGGCGCTCACCCAGACGCTGACCGCCGCGCTCGCCCGCGACCTGCCCGGCGGGCCGACCGGCTGGTGGCAGACGGCCCTGCTCGCCGTCCTGATCGCCGCCTTCGCGGTCGGCGGGCTGCTGCTCTCCCAGGTCGCGTACCGGGGCGGGCTCGCGGCGCCGCTCGCCGTCGTCAACCTCTCCAACCCGGCCGCCGCCGCCGTGATCGGCGTGGCCCTCCTCGGCGAGACCTTCCGCGCGGGCGCCTGGGGCTGGGCGGTCGCCGCCGCCGCGTCCCTCGTCGCCGCGCGCGGGGTCGTCCTGCTGACGGCGGGGCTGGGGCCGGAGGCCGACGGGACGGCCGGGCCGGTGGAGGCGGCGGGGGTGACCGTGACGGTCGAGATGGGTGGTGCGGCCTCCTTGACCGGCGTTGCCGGGGTCGCCGGGGTCGCCACCGTGGCCGGGGTGCCCGCCCAGCCGACCGGGCCCGTGGCCGTGCCCGCGCCCGTGCCGTAGCCCGTATCACCCCTGACCCTTCCCCCTCCCTCTCCATCTCCATGGACCCCCGCGCCGCGCGGGGGTCCACTCGTTTCCCTGCTCCCCCAGCTCTCGTCATCTTGACGACAATCGATGGACACCTCTATCGTCACAGTGACGACAAGGGGAGGTCACCCATGGCCGACATCACCCGGCGCGCAGGCTGGCGCCATCTGCGTTCCGCGCCCACCGTCCACATCCGCCACCAGCGCGGCGGCCGGATCGTGCACGACGGCGCCGGGCTCAGCTTCTGGTTCCGCGCGCTCTCCGCCGCCCTCTCCGAGGTGCCCGTGGACGACCGCGAGCTGTCGATGTCCTTCCACGCCCGCACCGCGGACTTCCAGGACGTGAGCGTGCAGTCCACCGTCACGTACCGGATCACCGACCCCGGCGCCGCCGCCGGACGGCTCGACTTCTCCGTCGACCCCGACACCGGCGTCTGGCGCGGCACGCCGCTGGAGCAGATCGCCGGGCTGCTCACCGAGAGCGCCCAGCAGCACGCGCTCGACGTGCTCGCCCGGATCCCGCTGGCCGAGGCGCTCGTCGACGGGGTCGCGGCGGTACGGGAGCGGATGGCGGCCGGGCTCGCCGCCGAACCCCGGCTGCCGGACACCGGCATCGAGGTGGTCGCCGTCCGGGTGGTGGCCCTGCGCCCCGAGCCCGAGGTCGAGCGCGCGCTGCGCACCCCGGCCCGCGAACGCGTCCAGCAGGAGGCCGACCGGGCCACCTACGAGCGCCGGGCCGTCGCCGTGGAACGCGAGCGGACCATCGCCGAGAACGAGCTGGCCAGCAAAATCGAGCTGGCCCGGCAGGAGGAGCGGCTGGTCGAGCAGCGGGGTGTCAACGCGCGCCGCGAGGCCGAGGAGAGCGCCGCGGCCGACGCCGTACGGGCCGAGGCCGAGGCCGCGCGCACGGTGCGGCTGGCCCGCGCGGAGGCGGAGGCGGCGCGCGAGGTCGGCGCGGCGCGCGCGGAGGCGCAGACCGCCTGGCTGCGGGCGCACGCGGACGTCCCGGCGGCCACCCTGCACGCCCTCGCCGCCACCCGCGCCGCCGAACAACTCCCGCGCATCGAGCACCTGACGCTGTCCCCGGACGTCCTCACCGGGCTGCTGGCACGGCTGGGCCGCGGTGCGGACGGATGAGCCTGGCGCCGCGCGCGGTGCTCGTGCACCGCACCACGGAGTACCAGGAGCTGCTGGCCCGGCACGGGACGCCCGGACAGGCCGCGTTCTTCCTGGCTTCGCGGGGGCGTTCGGTCACGGAGGTCCGCGAGCGCCACGAGCGGGCCGGGCGGGCGCTCGCCGAGGTCGCCGCCGCCGTGCCGCTGCGGTGGCGGCGGGCCCGGGTCGAGCGGGCCGACCTCGACCGCTTCCTGTTCGGGCCCGAGGACGTGGTCGTGGTGGTCGGGCAGGACGGGCTGGTGGCCAACACGGCCAAGTACCTGGCGGGCCAGCCCGTCGTCGGGATCGATCCCGAACCGGGGCGCGGTCCCGGGGTCCTGGTCCGCCACCGCCCGGCCGATGCCCGCCGGCTGCTGCCGTCCGTCACGGGGGTGCGGACGGCGGTGGACGCCCTCACCATGGCGGAGGCGGTCACGGACGACGGGCAGCGGCTGCTCGCCCTCAACGAGGTCTACGTCGGCGCGCCCGGCCACCAGACCGCCCGCTACACCCTGGCGGCGCCCGCCGGCCCGGCCGAGCGCCAGGCGTCCTCGGGCGTCCTCGTCGGCACCGGCACGGGGGCGACCGGCTGGCTCCGCTCGCTCTGGCACCAGCGCGCGAGCGCCGTTCCGCTGCCCGCGCCGACCGCCCCGGGCCTCGCCTGGTCGGTACGGGAGGCGTGGCCCTCCCCGTCCTCCGGCACCGGGCGCGTGGAGGGCCTGCTCGGCCCCGGCGACGCCCTCCGCCTGACGGTCGAGTCGGACCGTCTGGTGGTCTTCGGCGACGGCGTGGAGACGGACGCCCTGGAACTGACCTGGGGCCAGTCCGTACGGGTGGGGCTGGCGGGGACGGCCTTGCGGCTGGTGGGGTGACGGGCCCCGTTCCCCTGGGTGGCTGGGCCCGCTCAGGGGAACGGCGGGTGCGGCGAGCAGGACGGCCGGAAAGCGACGGCGGCGGGCGGGGAGGGGGCGCGGCGCGGCTATGCTCGGCGGCTCTCCGCCATCGCCCCGCCATCACCCCGGCGTCGCGCCACCGTTGACCCGCCGTCGCCGCGCCATCGATCCGCCGCCGCCCCTCAGCCGCCCCGCCATCGCTCACCCGCCGCCTCACCGTCCGCCGAAGGGACCCCCATGAGCCTCCAGATCACCCGTGCGTCACTCCAGGACTGGGCGCTGGTGCGCGACTGGGCGGCCGAGGAGGGGTGGAACCCCGGCCGGTCCGACGCCGAGGCGTTCTTCGCGCAGGACCCCGAGGGCTTCTTCCTGGGGCGGATCGACGGGGAGCCGGTCTCGGCGATCTCGGTCGTCAACTACGACGACTCCTATTCCTTCCTTGGGTTCTATCTCGTACGGCCCGAGCTGCGCGGTCTCGGCCACGGTCTGGCGACCTGGCGGGCGGCGCTCGCCCACGCGGGCGCGCGGACCGTCGGGCTCGACGGGGTGCCGGCGCAGCAGGACAACTACCGCAGGTCCGGCTTCGCCCCCGCCTACCGGTCCGCCCGGTTCGTCGGCGAGGTCCCGGAGCCGGAGCGGCCGGTGGCCGGGGTGCTGCCCGCGGAGCGGGTGGACCCGGCGGCGCTCGCCGCGTACGACGCCGCCTGCCACCCCGCCGAGCGCCCGCGCTTCCTGGCCTCCTGGCTGACGACACCCGGGCACCGCGCGCTGGTCCGGCTCGTCGACGGCCGGGTCACCGGCTACGGGGTGGTCCGGCCCGCCGAGCAGGAGGCCCGGGTCGGGCCGCTGTTCGCCGACTCCCCCGCCGACGCGGCGGCCCTCCTGGACGCGCTGGCAGCGGAGGCGCGCGCGTTCGGCGCGGACCGGATCGCCGTCGACATGCCGGAGGCCAACCCGGCGGCGGCCCGCCTGGCCACCGAACGGGGCCTGGAGCCCACCTTCGAGACGGCCCGCATGTACACGGGCCCGATCCGCCCGATCGCGGGCGACCGCGTCTTCGGCGTGACCACGCTCGAACTGGGCTGAGCGGGGGGGCGGGGAGGCCGGGCGGGGCTCGGGCGGGCGGGCCGAGCAGTCCGGGCGGTCCGGGCGGTGCGCGGGCGCGGCGTCCGGCGCCGCGCCCGTACGACACGAACGGCCCGCGCGCGGCCACCCTGCGGCACAGGCAGCCCCGCCCGACGGCCGCACCGCCGTACAGCCCCCGCCCCACGCCCCTGCGCCGCGCGAGTCGTCCCCGCGCCGCCCCCGTACGACATGAGCGGTCCCCCCACCGCCCCCTGCGGCCCGCGCGGCCCCTGCCCCACAGCCGCACGGCCCGCGCGGCCCTCGCACCCCATCCGCGCAGCCCAAACCGCTCCCGCGCCCCCACCGTTCCCGCGCCCCGACGGCCGCCCCGCACCCCCACCAGGTGCCCCCGCGAGCCACCCCCCGCCCCGCCCGCCGGGCCCTCCTCGCCCGCGCCCCGCAACCCCCCTCCCCTGTAAACCTCCCCGGGCCCCCTTCCTCGTCGGCGGGTTCCCCCGCCCCTCCCCCTCCCTCCCCCGAGGGGTGACAAGGGTTTTCCCCGTATCGGGTTCACCTCGGGTTTCCCTACTGTCTGCCGCACCGGCGGATCCCCTCCCCCCTCCTCTCCACCTGTCAGGTGCATGAGCAGGGTGAGCCATGTCCGCCGGGGACGGCCTTGACCCGGGCCGTCGCGCCGGTGGCGGCGCACGGGCCCCCACGCCCAGGGAGACGACGGACGCGACCCCACTTCGCCCCGCGTGTCCCGCGCCGCCGCCACTGCTCCCTCACGTCGTACTCGAAAGGGCCACACCTTGAACGGTTCCAGGCGGAGAGTCATATCCGTGGTGGTCGCGAGCGCCGCGATCCTCGGCGCCGCTGCCACCACCTCCGGGGCGTTCGCCGCCGTCCCGGGCGCTGTCAGCCCGAAGCCCGTCCCCGCTTCCCAGTCGATGACCGCGCTGCCCAGCGCCCCCGTCGACAAGGTCATCGTGACCTACAAGTCCTCGGCGGCCGAGGCCGGTTCGAACACCGCCGCCAAGAGCGACGCGGCCGACAAGGCCGCCGCCACCGGCGAGAAGCTCTCCTTCGAGCGCCGCCTGGCCGGCGGCGCCGCCCTCGTCGACCTCGGCGGTTCCGCCACCAAGCAGGACGTCGCCGAGGTGATGGACGCCTTCCGCGCCGACCCGCAGGTCGCCTCCGTGGAGCCGGACATCCGCGCGTACGCCATGGCGGTCACCCCGAACGACACCGACTACGCCAAGCAGTGGGACCTCTTCGAGCCCACCGGCGGCATGAACGTGCCCACCGCCTGGGACAAGACGACCGGTTCCGGCGTCACCGTCGCCGTCATCGACACCGGCTACGCCGCCCACTCGGACCTCGCCACCAACGTCGTCTCCGGCTACGACTTCATCTCCGCGTCCGCCGACGCCCGTGACGGCAACGGCCGTGACGCGGACTCGAAGGACGAGGGCGACTGGAACGCCACCGACGGCGAGTGCGGCACCGGCTCCAAGGCGTCCAACTCCTCCTGGCACGGCACCCACGTGGCCGGCACCATCGCCGCGGTCACCAACAACACCAAGGGCATCGCGGGCATCGCGTACAACGCGAAGATCCAGCCCGTGCGCGTGCTCGGCAAGTGCGGCGGCTCGTCCTCCGACATCGCCGACGCGATCACCTGGGCCTCCGGCGGCACCGTGCCCGGTGTCCCCGCCAACGCGACCCCGGCCAGGGTCATCAACCTGAGCCTGGGCGGCGCCAGCGCCACCTGCCCGAGCGTCTACCAGAACGCGATCAACGGCGCCGTCTCGCGCGGCACCACCGTCGTCGTCGCCGCGGGCAACAGCAACGCGGACGTGTCCGGCTTCACCCCCGCGAACTGCTCGAACGTCATCTCCGTGGCCTCGACCAGCCGTGAGGGCAATCGTTCCTTCTACTCCAACTACGGTTCCCTCGTGGACGTGGCGGCCCCGGGCGGCGAGACCCGCCGCGCGACCGACACCCCCGGCACCGTGACCACGCCCGAGAACGGCATCTACTCCACGCTGAACTCCGGCACCACCGTCCAGTCGGCCGAGAGCTACAAGCCCTACCAGGGCACCTCGATGGCGGCCCCGCACATCGCCGGTCTGGCCGCGCTCCTGAAGTCGGCCAAGAGCAGCCTCACCCCGGCCCAGATCGAGTCGGCGATCAAGACCAACGCCCGCCCGCTGCCCGGCACCTGCACCGGCGGCTGCGGCACCGGCATCGCCGACGCCGCCAAGACGGTCGACGCGGTCACCACCACCCCGCCCGCCGGCACCGTCTTCACCAACGCGACCGACGTCGCCATCGCGGACAACGCCACCGTGTCCTCCTCGATCGCCGTCACCGGCCGCACCGGCAACGCGCCGGCCGCCCTCAAGGTCGACGTGGACATCAAGCACACCTGGCGCGGGGACCTGGTCGTCGACCTGGTCGCCCCCGACGGGACCGTGCGCAACCTGAAGGCGTCCTCCTCGTCGGACAGCGCGGACAACGTGCTCGCGACCTACACGGTCGACGCGTCCAGCGAGGTCGCCAACGGCACCTGGAAGCTCCAGGTCCGCGATGTGGCCTCGGGTGACACCGGCTACATCGACTCGTGGAGCCTGACCTTCTAGGTCGCCAGGGTTCCGCCCAGAATCACCCCCCACATCAGCATCACCGCTGGTCAGCGAAGCGCTCGTGGTCTACACCACGGGCGCTTCCTGGCGTCGGTGACGGACCGTCGACCGGCGCGTGCCGTCCGTATGCCGGACAGCGGGCCTGGACTCCGGCGACAGGCTCCGTATTCTCTGCGCAACGGGGCTCACGGGCCGGGCCCCGAGGGCCGGAGGGTGGTGGAAGCATGACGTCAGCGCCGCCGGCGCCGGTGGGCCGCGAGGAACTCCTCGCCCGCCTCGAACGCGTACTGCAGTCGCGCGGGCGGGCGCTGCTCACGGGACCGGCCGGGGTCGGCAAGACCGAGGTCGCGCTGGCCGCGGCGGCGCGCGCGGAGGCCCGCGGCGAGACCGTGCTGTGGCTGGCCACGCTCCCCGCCGACCGCGAGATACCCGGCGCGACCGCGGCGGCCCTGGTCGCCTCGGTCGCGGCCACCGTCACCCGCCCCGCCCCGGTCCCCACGCCGACGCATGCCCCCGTCCCCACGGCGGTCCCGGCGCCCGGGCCCGAGGGAGCGGGCGGCCCCGAGGGGCCCGGCGCCGTCCCGGCGGGCGCCGAGGGCTCCGGGCCCGGCCCGGAGCGGGCGTTCACCGGCCGGGACGCCGCCACCCCCGCGTACGGGACCGCGCCCGCCGGGCCGCACGGGGCCCACGGGGCCGACGGGGCGCACGGGCCGCTCGGCGTCTCGGCCACCGGGGTGTTCGACGCGCTCCCCGGGCCGCAGCGGACCGCCGTCGCCATGCTCTGCCGCGAGGCCCCGCTGCACGACGGCGGCTGGGACCCGATCGCGCTGCGGCTCGGGATCGCCCGGATCCTGCGCGCGCTCACCGCGCGCGGCCCCGCCCTGCTCGTCGTCGACGGGGTGCAGCACATCGACCCCGACAGCGCCGACCTGCTCCGCTTCGCGCTGCACCTCGCGCCGCCCGCGCTCAGGGTGGTCTCCGTGGAGACACCGGCGGCCTACGAGGCGTACGGGACGCAGGACCCGCGCGACACGCACCTGTGGGTGCCGTCCGAGGCCGACGTGCTCCTGGTGCCGCCGCTGCACGCGGACGAGATCGCCGAACTCCTCATCCACCACCGGCTGCCGTCCCGGATGGCCGGGCGGATCCACAAGGCCAGCGGCGGCAACCCGCGGCTCGCGCTGGCCGTCGGGCGCTCGCTCGCCGACGCCCGCACCCCGGTGCACCACGCCGAGGCGCTGACCCTGTCCGGGCGGGCCCGGGACCTGGCCCGGCAGCTGCTCGGCGCCGCGCCGCCGGACGTGCGGGAGACCCTGCTGCTCGCCGCGCTCGCGCTGCGCCCCTCGGCGGCGCTGGTCCGGCGCGCCGGGCGGCCGAACGCGGAGGCCGACCTGGCGGCGGCCGAGCGGGCCGGGCTGGTGTCGCTGGCCGAGGACGGCACGGTCGCGTTCACCGCCGGGCTGCTGCCCTCGACCCTGGTGCACGACGCCTGCTGGGCCGAACGCAGCGCCGGGCACGCGGCGTTGGCGCAGGTGGTGGACGACCCGGTGGACGCGGTGCGGCACCGGGCGCTGGCCACCGACGCGCCCGACGAGGAGCTGGCCGCCGAGGTCGGCGCGGCGGCGGACCTCGCCCGGGGGCGCGGCAATCGCGGGCTCGCGGCCGAACTGGCCCTGCTGGCGGCCGAGTCCACACCGGGACAGTACGGGCACCGGCGGATCGCCCGGCTCGTGGACGCCGCCGAGGAGGCCGCCCGCGCGGCCCGCGCCGATCTCGCCATGCGTGCCGCGACCGACCTGCTGGCCCGCGACGCGGTGCCCGCCGACCGGGTGCGGGCCCGGCTCGCGGTGCTGGACACGGCGGGGCAGGGGCTGACGGGCCTCGACGAGATGTACGTGCACGCCATGGAGGACTCGGAGGACGACACCGCGCTGCGGGCGGCCGTACAGCTCCGGCTGGCCGTCAAGTACGTGCTGGCGGACGGGGATCCGCTGCGTTCGCGGGCCGCCGCGGTGGAGTCGGCGGCGCTGGCCGCCTCGATGGGCGACCCTCGGCTGGCGGCGCAGGCGCTGACCGTGCAGGCACGGATGGAGCGGGCGCTGGGCTCGGCGGACGCGGACGCGGTGCTCGCGCAGGCCCGCGCCCTGGAGACGGCCGAGCGGCCGGCCGGGATCCGCAACGCGGCTCAGATCCTGACGATCCGTCACGCCCTGTTCGACGGGCGGCTGGTGGATGCCCGGGACCAGCTCAACGCGCTGCTGCCGCTGGTGCAGCGGCGCGGCTCCGTCGAGGACACCATCGAGCTGCTCAGCACCCTGGCGGAGATCGAGTCGCGGCTCGGGCCCTGCTCGGCGGCGCTGGCGCACGCGGGCCAGTCGCTGGCGCTGACGCTGGAGGCGGGGCTCTCCCCCGGGCCCGCGTGGTACGCGCTGGCGCTGGCGGAGACGGCGGGCGGCAGCTTCGGCCGGGCGGCGAGCTACGCGCGGCGCAGCGTGCAGGCGTCGGAGGAGGAGGGCGACCGGGTCTTCCTGTCCCGCAGCCTGTACGCGCTGGGGCGGGTGCAGTTGGTCAACGGGGACGTGGCCGCCGCGCTGGAGACGCTGCGCCGGGTGGAGGCGAACGAGCGGGCCCAATCCACGGTCGACCCGTCGATGCTGCGCTGGCACGAGGAGCTGGCGGAGGCGCTGCTGGCGCACGACGCGGTCGAGGAGGCGATGGCGGTGCTGGCGGAGGTGCGGCCGGTCGCGGAGCGGCTGGGGCGGGCGTCGGTGCTGCTGGGCTGCGACCGGGCGTACGCGCTGTGCCTGGCGGCGGAGGGCCGTACGGACGGGGCTGCGGAGCTGCTGAGCGGGACGGCGGAGCGGTTCGGGCGTGCGGGGCTGCCGCTGGAGCGGGGGCGGGCGCTGGTGGCGCTGGCCCGGGTGGAGCGCAGACGGCGGCGCCGCTCGGCGGCGCAGGCGGCCCTCCAGGAGGCCGCGGGGGTCTTCGAGCGGGCCGGTGCGGCCCCGTGGCTCGTGCTGACGAGCGAGACACCGGCCGGCCCGGCGGGTGAGGGCCCGGCGGGCCCGGCGGGCCCGGAGGCGCTGTCGGCGCGGTCCGCCCTGACCGAGGCGGAGCTGCGCCTGGCCCGGCTGGTCGGGCAGGGAGCCAGCAACCAGGAGGCGGCGGCGAAGCTGTACCTGAGCGTGAAGACGGTGGAGGCACGACTGACCCGCATCTACCAGAAGCTGGACGTGCGCTCACGCGCCCAGCTCGCGACGGCGCTCGGACGCTGACGGGGCGGTGACCGGGCGGCCCGGGGCTCCCGCGCGAGGAAGCCCGACCTGCTCACGGCGTACTCAGGGCCTGCTCAGGGCGCGTACTCAGGGCGTGCCGCCGCCCTGGTGGCGCCGCATGACCTCGCGCGCCGCCTCCTGCTGGATCCGGGCGGCGCGGAGCTCCTTGCGGTAGTGCTCGCCGATCTCGGCGGCGGTCTCGCCGAAGTGGCGCCAGTACGTCTCCCCCACGGTGACCGCCTCGCCCCCGTCCCGGAGCACCGCGGCGTACAGCAGGTTCTTCGCCATGTGCGCTTCGCGCTCGACGCTGGTCAGGTCGAAGACCACGAGGCGGCCGGGGGCCCGGACGATCAGGTCGGGGGTCAGGTCGCCGATCAGGCGCGGCTTCCCGTCCTTCAGGAAGAGGGGTTTGAGCCGCTGTTCCAGCTCGGCCACCCCGGGGGTGGCCTTCACGAACTCCTCGATGGGCGTGTCGAGGAGCGCGGCGGGGAGCTTCGCGAAGCCGCGGATCGCCGTCTCGCTGACGAGGGTGAGGCCGCTGCCCGGGAACCGGGCCGTCACCAGGCGGGAGAAGGCGGAGTGCAGTCTGCTGCCGCGCTTGGCGGCCGTGAACCCGGCACTGCCCGGCTGCGCGCCGACCTCCGCGATCGCCTCGGCCACCAGCTCCTCCAGGACCTCCACGGTGAGCACCGCCGCGCCCGGGGCGCGGCGAGGAGGCTTCCTCCTCTTCAACTTGTCGAGCATCCCGGACAGTTCCTCGATCTCCTCCGGGGTGAAGAGGCGCTCGGCCGCCTGCTCCGCGTTGAGCTCCTTGCTGATCTCGGTGCGGGAGATCACCCAACTGCCCTTGGCCTCGGCCCCGGAGGCGAGGATGTCGTCGCCCGCGCCCACGCTGAGCAGCACCCCCTCCCGGGTGACGAGCACGGGCCGCTCGGCGAACAGGAGCCGCAGGACGTCCAGCAGCCGCAGCCCGATCCGGTCGAGGGCGGCCACCCCGATCCGGTTCACGGCGAGCACCGCGCGGACCACGCCCCGGCCGGCGCGGGGCAGCGAGGCGACGGCCTCGGGCAGGGTGAGCAGCGCCATCAGGATCTGGCCCACGATCCGTCCGGCGTCGAAGAACTCCAGTTGGTCCAGCTTCTCGACGAAGGCGTCGCGCAGCGCCCGCAGCCCCTCCCGGGCGGTGACCAGCGGATGCGTGACGGCGGTGACGAGCCCGGTCCACAGCCGGTGCCGGTCCTCGGCGAGGCGGGCGGAGAAGAACGACCCGGCGAGCGTCCCGAGCAGTTCGAGCACCTGGTACTCGTACTCGCCCGCGCCCCACACGATCCCGGCGAGCACCTGCGCCCCGTCGAGCACGTTGGGCTCCCAGTGGGAGTAGACGTACGACCAGGGCACCCGCCGCTCGCGCAGAAAGGTCCGGAACGCCCGCACCCGTACCAGGGCCAGCGTCTCCCCGAGCCTGCCGAGCGTGCGCAACTCCTCGCAGCAGGCCATGAGTTCGGTGTCGTCCAGGCCCTGGAGCCGGTCCTTCATGGTGGCCGCCACGACCGAGCCGGGCGCGTACGCCAGCCCGCGCCGCAGGTCGTCGGCGACCGCCGCGGCGACCGCCCGGGCGTCCGGGCGGGCGTGCCCGACGACGGTGATCTCGCGGAGGGTGGTGAGGTCGGAGGTGTACGCGAGGATGCCGTCCCGCACCGGTCGCGCGTCCCAGGTGGTGACCCGCAGCCCGGTGTCCTCGCGCCGCCCGTTCGCGCCGACGCGGTGCACGGCGTAGCGCCCCCCGGGCACGGTGGCGAGTCTCAGCCCGCTCCGTTCGGCCTCGATCGGCGCCAGGTGGAAGGCACCGGGACCGAGCCGGGCGGCGACGGTCCGCTCGTGGTCGGTGCCGCCGAGCGCGGGCACCAGCCGCACCCGGTGGGAGCCGACCAGCAGGTCGTCCACGGAGATCCGGCCGAGCAGCGCCTCCCGGTACTCCGGGCCCATCCGCCGCCGCAGCGCGGCGAGCCGCTCGGGCGTCCAGGGCTGCTCGGGCGCGGGCGCCGGGGCCCCGGTGCGGGCGCCGCCGCCCAGATTGCGCCCGCCGGTCCCGGCCCGCGCCCCGAGGCCCAGCCCGCCCTCGGGCCGCCCGGCGGGCCCCGCGCCTCCCCGGTCCCGGCGCAGCCGCACGGTCACCGGGCGGCCCCCGGAGGCGTAGCCGGGCACCCGGTAGCCGTCGCTCCCGGGGTCCGGCGCCTCCGGCGGCCCCGGGCGGGCCCGCTCGGGCGGCACGGCCGGCGGGCCGGGCGCGCCCGGCTCCGCGAACCGGCCCCCGGCCGCCCGCACCGCGTCGGCGACGGCCCGCCGGACGGCGGCCTCCAGCAGCCGGGCGGTCTCCGGGGCGAGCCCCTCGGGCGGGGGCGGGAACACGGGCGGGTGGAAGCGGAGCTCGGGACGGCCCTCGGTCATCGGACCCGCCGTCCGCCGACGATCCGGTAGACGGTGCTGACGTCGTCGGCGGTGACCTCGAAGACGATGTCGGGGTGCCGGGCGCTCAGCCGGGCCAGCACCCCGGCGCGCGGCCCGCCGCCTAGCGCGGCGGCGCAGATCGAGCAGACCTCCTGGTCGACCCGGATGAAGACGGTACGGCCGCGCGCGGCGGCCCGTTCCGCGTCGGTGAGGCGCGCGAGCCGGGTGTCGAGCCGCTGCCCGAGGTCCTGTTCGGCGTGGCCGTGGGCCTGCGGCACGACCACCTCGTCCGGCGGCCGGACGGGATGCCCGGGGGCGTACGAGCCGAGGGCGCGCGGCGAGCCGCCGGTGAACAGCTCCCCGGCGAGGGCGGGGATGTCGGAGCGGGCGACGGCGACCGTACCCTCGTACCCGGCGGCGGCCTTGGCGGTCGGCGGCACCTCCTGCGCCCCGGCCGGGGTGGCGCGTTCTTGGAACCCGGCCCGCTCGCGGGCGGACGGCGCCCGCAGCCCGGCCGCGACCTGGCGCAGCCGTTCGGCCTCGACGGCGGCGCGGGCCGCCGCGAGGTCCCCCCGGAGCAGGTCCTGTACGGCGGGATCGCCCGGCCGCTCGGGCTGGTGCGGGCGCCGCGCGCCGCCCCACGCCTCGTCCAGGAACTCCTTGGCCACGGGGTCGCGGGCCTCGCGGGCCCGCAGCTCCTCGGGGCGCGCCCGCTCGTACCACCACCGGTCCAGGGCGGCCTCCCGGTCGGTCAGCGAGGCCCGCTTGAGCTGCGCCCAGCCGGGCCAGGCGGCGGCGGGCCCGGACCGGGCGGACGCGGCCTCTGCGGCGTCGGCGGGGACCGGGAGCGGGACGGCGACGGGATCGGACGCGGCGACGGGAGCGGAGGCGGCGCGACCGGACGCGGAGCGGAGGCCCGCCATGGAGCCGGGCGCGAAGGCGGCGCGACCGGACGCGGAGCGGAGGCCCGCCACGGAGCCGGGAGCGGACGCGGAGGGACCGGACTCGACGGGACCGGACGCGGACTCCGGGCCGTACGCGAGCGCGCCCCCCGCCCCGGGCCCGGCCCCCGGCGGCAGCGCGCCCCCCGCCCCCGCCCCGACCCCCGGCTCGACCCGCCCCGAAATCCGGGCGGCCGTGCCCCGTGCCCCGGGCGACGCGTGGGCGAGGCCCTCCGCGGCCTCGTCGGCGCGCGAGGCGAGGGCCTGGGCCCAGGCCCGGGCCTCCGCCGCCGGCAGGCCCTGGCCCAGGGTGTGCTCCATCCGGCGCCGGGTCAGCGCCATGGCCTCGGCCCAGCGTTCGGCGGTGACGCCCTCGGCGCTCAGCAGCCGGGTGAGCAGGGCCGCCTTGACGAGGGTCGGCGCGGCGCGGGTGAGGAGCGCGTGGAGCAGCGGCTCGACGGTGAAGGCGCCGATCACGCCGACGACGGTGCCGAACTCCATCGTGCGCGCGTACGCCTCGACACCGGACCAGCGCGCGTCCACGACGTCGTGGGCGAGGGCCGCCAGGGCAGCCGAGGAGGCGCCGCCGACCGCGCCGGTGACGAGCTTTCCGGCGAGCCAGGAGGCGATCCGGGCGCGCAGTCCCGCAGTGCCGAAGCGGCCCGCCGCGAGTCCGCCGAGGCCGCCGCCGATCCGGAAGCCGACGGAGCCGAGGTAGCCGTCGACGGCGGCCGTGGCGAAGCCGCCGACGCCGTCCTCCTCGTGGAGCAGGACCCTGACCAGGTGGAGGGTCTCCGAGAGGCCGACGCCGACGCCCACCGCGCGCGCCCCGCCACCGAGCCGGAGGAGGGAGGCGACGACACCGGCCTCCCACGCGAGGGCGGCGCCGCCAACGGCGACCACGGCGAAGCCGGCCCAGCGGTAGGCGGTCCCGGCCTGCCCGAGCCGCCACTCGACGAGCCGCGCCTCGAAGAGGCCGACCGGTTCGAGCAGCGGCCCGGCGGCGCGCGTCCACGGCTCCGCGCGGTCCGCGGCGCGCGACACGAGCTCGAACCGCACCGCGTACGAGGGCAGGCCGCCCTCCTCGGTGGCGAGGACCTCCAGGAGCCGGATGCCGAGGGCGACCCGGATCTCCTCGAAGTCGTCGGCGGTGATCCCGGCGGCCCGCGCGGCGCGCGCGGCGGCCTCGGCGGCGAACTCCTCCTCGGTGTACTCGCGCGGGTCGCTCCCGGTGAGGACGGCCTCGACCAGCAGCAGCCGCTGGGCGAGGAGTGCGGCGCGCAGCGCCTCGGCCCGGCCGGGTTTGGGGCGCAGGACCGTCGTGGTCTTCTCGTACAGGAGGTCCACGGCGCCGAGGAGCCCTCCGGCGGGCACCGTCCCGTCCGGTCTGCGGTCGAGCCGCAGGGCACCCTGTCCGGGGCCGCCGGGCGTGTACGTGTGGGCGGTGGTGGCGGCGCGTTCGCCGGTGAGGGCGGCGCGCAGGGCGCGGACCCGGTCGTGTCCGGCGTACGGGGTGGTCTCGCACTGGCGGAGGAGCTCCAGCCGCAGGGCGAACCGGCCGGTGGAGTCGGCCGCGTCGAGAAAGGCGGCGAGCGCGCCGTGGCCCGCGAGATCGTCCAGGACGTGTCCGAAGAGGCCGCCGGTGCGGCCGGGCGCGTGCCGCGCGGTCTCGTCGAGCAGGGCGCGCAGGGCCTCGCCGAAGGCGGGGTCCCCGATGAGCGGGAGGATCCCGGCGGCGATCCGGCGGGCGGCGGGGCGGAAGCGCGCGGCGTCGAGGCGGTCGGGGCCGAGGTCGAGGGAGGCCCGGCAGTAGAGCACCCGTTCGCCCTCCTCGTCGGGCCATTCGAGGCCGCGGAGCGCGGCGGCGGGGACCTCGGGGAAGGCGTCGCCGTCGGCGAGGAGGAGCCGGGCGGCGGGCTCGTGGTGCGCGGGCCCGGGGCCCGCGTGCCGGTCGAACAGCAGGAAGAGCGCGTCCCGTTGGATCCCGGCGGGGGTGCGCACGGGGGTGGAGGCGGCGCGGAGCACGGCGGGCTGGATCCGGACGTGGATGGTCTCGCGGGCGTACTCCTCGGCGTAGCGGCTCCAGGGGAGGCCGGTGGCGCGTTCGAAGACGAAGGGGTCGACGCAGAATCCGGTGTCGGGCACGGTCAGCGCGGTGACCAGGCCGGGGCCGAGGGCGGCGACGTCGCCGAGGGCGACGCGGGGCAGCCGCATGGTGGTGAAGACGACGTGCCGGGGCGGTACGCGGGGGATGCGGGCGGCGACCGCGCCGCCGGTGTCGGCGTCGGTGAGGCGGCGCAGGGATGCGGCCGTTCCGGCGACCGCCCAGGCCGGCACGGTGGCTCCGCCGTGCTCCCGGGCGGAGCTCGCGGTGACCAGTTCCTCGCCCAGGGCGTGCGGGGCGTGGGCGTGGCCGAGCCGGACGAGCCAGACGTCCGCGTCGCGGACCTGGCCGCCGAGCGAGCGGTACAGCGCGGCCTCGGGGAATTCCCGGCCCAGCACCTCCGCCACGTAGCGGAGGTAGCGCCCGACCTCGATCCGGGCCCGCGCGGTGCCGACGACGGTCCAGGGCGGTTCGCCGCGCGACGGGACGGCGGTGCGGCGCCCGGCTCCGGCGTACGAGGGCAGGGCGTATCCCCCGGGGACGTCCCGGTCCGGCTCGTGGGCCTCCCGGATCGCGGCCCCGGCCGCGGCGGGCGCCGGTCCGGCGGGGCGGCGGCGGGCGGTCTCCCGGGCGGCGCGGTCGAGGCGCCGGGCGACGAGGGCGGTCAGCCGGCCGGTGAGCGCGGCGAGTTCGTCGGGCCCGGGTTCGCCGGTGAGGACGATCCGGACCGGTACGTGGACGTGGGTCTCCACGGGGCGCCGCCTCGGCTACTCGGCGACCGGGATCGTCACGCCGGGGGCGAGGGGGAGGAAGAGGTCGCCGGCCATGGGCGGGCTCCGTTCAGTCGGTGACGTAGCTGAGCTGGACGCTGGAGATGAGGATCGTGTCGGCGTCGGTGGCCGAGGTGAGCGAGGCGGTGACGAAGTAGCGGTAGAGGGACATGTCGACCCGGTTCTTGTCCGGCGACACGTCCTGGGGGTCGCCGAAGGTGCCGGTGCAGGTGATCTGGGCCAGGGCCTCGCGGTTGGCGCTGTCGGCCAGCGGGGAGCGGAAGAGGACGACGGAGAGGGCGGCGGCGCCGCTGTTGACGCCGAAGGCGCGGAGCCTGGTGAGCCGGGCCCCGTCGGGCGGGGCGACGAGGAGGAGGCCCTGGGCGGAGTTGTCGAGCGAGGACTCCCGGGTGGCGACGCCGTTGCGGTCGAGGGCCCACGCCTTGGCGGGCGACACCGGTACGAAGGCGGGGGCGAGGCTCAGTTTCCGTTCGACGGGCGGGCGTTGCCCCACGGCCTTGAGGCCGGTGTCGATCTGGCCGACGACGGTCCCGAGCCGCTCCAGGTCCTGCTGGATGGCGTCGAAGCGCACGTTGAAGCCGTTCTGGCCGCTCGCGGCGACGCGGTCGCGGTTGTCGACCCAGGCGACGTGTTTGAAGGTGGGGCTGAAGACGATGTCGGTCACGGATTCCCTCCGGGCAGCAGACGGGTGACGACCTCGACGCCCAGCGGGCGCAGCGCGTCGAGGAGGCCGACGATCAGGGAGCGGGTGGCGGGGGGCAGGGTGTGGCCCGCGAGTTCGGGGCGCAGCCGGACGGTGAAGCGGTAGCCGCCGGTGCGGTCGCCCGTCCGGTAGGCGGCCTGCACCCAGGCGGGGCCGCCGTGTTCGCCGCGGACGGACATCGTGCCGGGGGCGGTGGTGAGGAGGGCGGCGGCGCCGTCGCCGGTGGACCAGCCGAGGACGCCCGCGGCGCCGATCTCGGCGGGCGGGGGCGTCACGGTGAGGGGGACGGTGGTGCCGATGGGCAGCACGTCGCGGAAGAGTCCGGGGGCGGTGACCCGGACGGGGTCCTGGTGTTCCTGGGCGACCGTGACGACTCCCTGGTCGACCCGGACGTAGCTGAAGCCCGCCGTGTGGGCGAGCGCGCCGAGGGTGCCCGCGGGCAGCCCGGGGTGGCCGAGGCGCAGTTCACGGGCCTCCCGGGCGAGGGGGCTCGCGGTCGGGGTGAGGTCGCGGCGGACGGCGAGGAGTCCGGTGGTGCCCGGGGGCAGCAGGGCGATGAGCGCGTCGAGGTGTTCGGCGAGCTCGCGGCGCATCCGGTGGTTCTCCAGGTCGGTGCCGTACTCGGCGTGGGCGGGGTCGTCGTGGCGGACGAGGAAGACGGGGTCGAGGGCCTCGCCGGGCGGCATGGGGAGCGGCGGGGCGGGGTCGGGGGTACCGTCGGCGCCGATGGCGGTGGAGTCGGCGACGGTGACGGGGCGGACGAGGAGCTCGCGGGTGGCGGAGACGGTGAGGTCGGCGAGGCGGAGTTCGGCGACGACGACGAGCCGCCCGGGGGCGGTGCCCCGCAGTTCGACAGAGGCGCCTTCGGCGGGTCCGGTGAAGGCGCAGCGGCCGGCGCCGTCGCGCAGCAGGTACCAGCGGATGAGGGAGCCGGGGGGCGGGTTGAGAGGCCGTACGGAGAGGGTGCGGGTGCCGTCGACGGTGAGGGTGCCGTCGCCGGTCTCCATGCCGAGGAGTTCGCCGGGGGCGCACTCGGCGTAGACGAGGCCGTCGGGGCGGTGGGTGACGAGGTCGAAGCCGGACCAGTGGGCGAGGGCGGCGATCCGGCTGGCGGGGATGGTGTCGTGGCTGAGGAGGACGGCGCGGCCGGTGGCGCGGGCGTCGGGGGCGGCCGGGTCGTAGCCGGCGTGGACGACGGACCGGGAGGCGAAGAGGTTGAGCCGGGCGATGGCCGCGACGACGACCTGCTGGACGACGAGGGGTTCGGGGGTGCCGGGCAGCGGGCGGGAGTCGGCGGCGTGCGGGGACAGGGCGGTGAGGAGGCCGGGGTGGAAGACCTCGTCGCCGGGGGGCCGGCGCGGGTCGGTGCCGACGGTGCCGAGCAGGTCGACGCTGAGTCCGGGCGGCAGGTCGAGCGGGGCGACCCGCAACGGCAGCAGGCCGCGCCGGAGTTCGGCGTCGGTGTCGTCGACGAGGAGCGGGGCGGCGACGCCGTCGAGGGGCCCGACCGCGTCGTTGAGGGCGGCGGCGAGTCCGGCGGGGGTGGGCAGGGTCCAGCGGCGGGCGACGGTGAGCCGGCGCCGGTAGGACGCGTCGGTCTCGCCGGGGGCGCGGACGAGGCCGAGTCCGGCGCCGTGCCGGTCGAGCTGGACACCTTCGGCGTGGCCGGGGAAGCGCTGAGCGGTGGTCCTGGCGAGCTGGGCGCGGAGCTGGTCGCGTTCCCAGCCGACGGCCCACAGCAGCCGGCCCATGGTGCCGAGGAGCGCGGTGAGCAGCCACCAGTCCTCCTGGCCGCCGGGGAGGGCGGACTGGACGCCGGTGAGGAGGCCGGTGCCGTCGGGCAGCGGGACGGAGGCGCCGGCGGCGAGCCCGTCGGGCAGCGGCAGGGCGAGCGGCGCGGCGCCGCGCACCCCGAAGGTGACGGTGGTCCCGGCGGGGACGTCCCGGCGGGCCTGGAGGACGTACAGCGGGCGGGGGACGACGCCGAACCGGTCGGTGTGGACGCGGAAGTCGTACGGGGTGACGGCGGTGCCCCGGATGTCGAGCGGGAGCCGGTCGGCGCCGCGCGCGAAGGGCGCGGTGAGCCGGTCGGCCATGTCGGCGGCGGCGAGCCGGGGCGGGGCGGCGGGGGCAAGGACGCCGGAGACGCTTGCGGGGTTCACCGGGTGGTCACCTCGATGCTGCTGAGGGCGGGGTCGGCGGCGAGGACGGCCATCTCGGTGGGGCCCATGGCGAGGGACGCGCCGACGGCCGCCTCGACGGTGCCGAGCTGGTAGGCGACGCCGCCGAAGCCGAAGCGGCCGAAGGCGGGCGGGCAGCGCCGCAGGTGGAGCCGCCGGACGTCGTCGACGCCGGGCTGTTCGGCGAGGGCGCACATCACGCGGGCGTACAGGACGTCGTCGCCGAGCCGGAGCCGGCCGATGTCGGCGGTGAGGCGGGCCCGGAGGCGGTCGGTGACGGTGGGGCCGTCGAAGCCGGCGGCGAGGACGATCTCGGCGCGGACGGCGACGTCGATGTGGTCGGCCTCGACGATGTTCAGGTGGACGCCGATGGGCCGGACCCGCTCGACGGCGGCCTGGACGAGCTCGTACACGCCGGTGACGGCGCCGGGGCCGGGCAGGGTGCGCCAGGGGCGCAGGCCGCGGTGGGCGACGGCGACCTCGGCGAAGTAGGGCTCGCCGACGCGGCGTTCGTCGCTGAAGGTGCGTCCGCCGAAGTCGAAGCCGCCGAAGTACGCCTGGGAGACGTCGATGCCGCCGAGCGGGTCGGTGACGCGGGCGTCGAGGACGTCGGGCACGCCGAGCGCGGCCTGCCGGACGCTCTCCACGGTCCACAGGGCGCGCGGGAGGGCGATGATCCTGGCCCGGTACGTGTCGTCGTCCTCGGGGAGGAGTTCGTCGAAGGGGGCCGGGTTGGTGACGGCGAGGGTGGCGGGCGGCCAGTCGGCGAGGTACTGGGCGCGGTGCGCCGGGTGGACGTCGTCGACGGTCCCGGCGGGCACCGGGTCCTCGCCGGGGTCGACGGCGAGGACCCGGACGGTACGGGCGGGGGAGGCGGCGGTGAGTTCGACGGGGGCGGTGGTGGCGAAGGCGCGGGCGGGGTCTCCGGCGCCGAGCAGGACGGTGGCCTCGGGGACCGCGTAGGTCCGGCCGGGGACGCCGCCGCCGAGGGTGAGCCGGACGGTGCCGGCGCGGCGGGGGGCGTGCCGGGCGAGTCCCGCGTCGGCGCCGAGGAGTTCGAGGGCGGCGCCGTCGGCGGTGGCGGTGAACTGCCCGTAGTAGAGGGCCTCCATGCGTTTCCACAGTTCGGCGTCCTCCTGGGCGACGACTTCCAGGATCTTGCCGAGGGGGCTGGTCGGCGAGAGGTCGATGTCGGCGCCGAGGGCGGCCCGGGTGCGGGCCCTGCTCTCGGCGAGGATCACGTCGAGGCCCTTGAGGACGAAGCCGTCGGGGGTCACGCCGTATTCCATGGTCATGCCTCCACGTCGGCGGTCAGGGCGGTGGTCCGGCCGTCGAGGGCCTCGACGAGGACCCGGACGGTGAGGACGCGGCCGACGCGGTCCTCGTCGATGGAGACGTCGGCGACCTCCCGCACCCGGGGGTCGGCGGCGAGGGTACGGACGATCTCCAGGCGGAGCAGGTCCCGCAGGACGCGGGTGCCGCCGGGGTGGGTGAAGGCGGCTCCGGCGCTGAGCCCGTAGCGGTGGTCGCAGCGGTCGCTGCCGTACGGGGTGAGCAGCCGCAGCGTGAGCGCCTGGACGAGGTTGGCGAGGCCCTGGACCTCGGCGAGGCCGGTGCCGCGCAGGACGAGGTCGCCGTCGTCGAGGAGCAGGCCGCGGCCGAGGGGGTCGGGCGGGACGGGGGTGGGCATGGGCGGGCGGCTCCTCAGTCCGTACGGAGCAGGGTCTGGCCGGGGTCCTCGACCCGCCAGGCGACGGGGAGGACGGGGCTGGCCTGGGTGGCGCCCCGGGCGGTGGCGAGGGCGACGGGGGCGCCGTCGACGGTGAGCAGGCGGCTGGCGCCGGTGCTGACGGTGGTGACCTTGACGCAGGGCGCCTGGCCCCGGGAGGCGTCGGTGTTGGGGCAGCCGGGGACGGTGGCGGCGAGCAGGTCGGTGACGAGGAGGGCGGGGGCGCCGTCGACGGTGAGCGCGTGCTGGGAGGCGGTGACGAGCAGCGGGGCGCCGTGGGCGCACTTCAGGACGGCGGCGGTGGTGAGGACTTCGGGCATCAGCTCACCCGTACGGAGGCGCCGTCGAGGGACAGCGCGACCGTCCCGTTGGTCAGGGTGATCCCGGCGCCCGCGGTGCGGACGGTGACGGCTCCGGCGGGGTCGATCTCGATGGTGGTGCCGGTGTGGTGCTCGATGGTGACGGTGTCGTCGGCGGGCGGTTCGGGGCGGGTGCCGACCGGGGGGAGTTTCGGGGTGCCGACGAGGATGTGCAGGCCGCGGGCCTGGACGGTGCGGGCGCCGCGGGCGTCGGTGAGGTCGTTGACGCCGGGACCGGTGGGCTGTCCTTCCGCGTCGGTGCCGGTGGGCAGGGCGAGCCAGTAGTCGCCGGGGCGGGGTTCGGGGGCGCGGGCGCCGGGGGTGCGGGGCCAGAGCCAGCCGACGACGGCGGCGTCGTTGACGAGGTTGCGGTTGTGGGCGAGCAGGGCGCGCATCCCGGGGTAGACGGGGGTCATGAGCCCGCAGGGGCCGAACGCGAAGGGCGCGGCGACGGGTTTGTCGAGCAGGACCTCGTCGCCGACGGTCCCGGTGACGCTGGGCAGGGCCTGGGAGGGCGGCGGGGACTGGCCGTAGCGGAGGGAGACCTGGTGGCCGGCCGGGCGGTAGCCGCTGACCTCGCCGACGTCGACGGCGGGGCGGGCGAGCAGGGCGCGTTCGGCGCCGGTGTCGAGGCGGTCGGCGACGGCCCGGACGCCGTCGACGGCCTCGACGGACTCCCCCGCGGCGGCGGCGACGAGCTGGACCTCGCACACGTAGCCGGTGCGGACGCCGAAGCGGTGGACGAGCCGGTTGACGCGGAGCGGTCCGGGCGGGGCGTCGTCGAGGCCGCGGAGCGTGGCGGTCTGGCCCACCCGCAGGCCGGGGTGGCCGAGGACGGTGAGGTCCACGGAGTCGCGGACGGGCGGGCGTTCCTCTCCGGGGGCCACCACGAGGGTCTCCTCGCCCTGGGTGTCGCCGTACCGCACGAGGTTGGTCTCGGGGTCGAAGGCGACCGGGGCGGGGTCGTCGGCGCCGACGGCGGGGCCTACGAGGACGGTGCCGTCGCGGATGACGACGGGGGCGCGGGCGGTGCCGGCGAGTTCGCGGAGGGCGTCGAGGGCGGTGGGGTTGCGCACGGTGTGGTCGGTGAGCTCGGTGTCGAGCGCGGAGCTCTTGGCGAGGGTGAGCCCGGCGGCGGTGACGATCCGGTCGGCGAACTCCAGGGCGGTGGCGGCCTCGGCGCGGTGGGCGGCGGCGCCGGTCGTCCGCAGGGCGTAGCCGCCGGCGTCCTGGCCGGTGAGGCGGACCCGGCTGAGGCCGTCCTCGGCGACCCAGGAGGCCAGTCTGGTGACGCGGCCGACCATGACGGGGAGTTCGTCGGCGGCGCGGACGTCGAAGTAGCCGAGCCGGAGGGTGGCGGCGAGCGGGCGGGCGGCGAGGGTGGCCCGGAGCGCCTGGACGGTCTCGGCGGGCAGGTTGACGAGGACGGCTTCGAAGGTGCTCGCGACGGCGCCCTCGGCCATGGTGACGGTGATGTCGGCGTCGAGGACGAGGGAGCCGCCGAAGAGGTCGTTGGAGACGCTGAGCGGCAGTCCGGCGAGGGGGCCGGTCTCCCCGGTGGCCGCGGCGGCGGCGCGTGCGGTCCCGGCACCGGCCGCGGCGGGGGGCGGCTGTTCGGCGAGGGTGAGGCTGTAGCGGATGGCGAAGCTCATCGGGCGGTCACCTCCGCGAGGACCCGGGAGCCGTGGGCGCCAGTGCCGTTGAGGTTGCGGACGTGGACGCGGGCCTCGCGGAAGACGAGGGCGAGTCCGCCGGCCGGGCAGGGCAGGGCGCGGACGGCCTTGCGGCGCAGCAGCGGCACGAGGCCGCCGGGCTCCTCGCGGGCGACGGCGACCACGAGGAAGGGGCCGCCGTCGAGCAGGTCGAGGAAGCCGTCGGCGGCGGCGGTCGCGTCGACCGTCGGCTCGTCGGCGTTGACGTACAGCTCGATCCGGTAGACGTGCTCGCCGAAGCGCAGCCGGAAGCTTTGGGGAAAGCCTTCGTCGGCGTCGACGGGCAGACTCGCCTGCATCGGGCTCCTCTCGGGTCGGTGCGGGGGTTCGGGGGGGGGGACGGTCAGGGGCGGCCGGGTGCGGCGCTCAGGGGAGCGGCGGCCCCGGGTGGCGGGGTACGGCGGCGGGGGCGGGCGGGGAGGGGACGGCGGCGCTCCCGGCGGCGAGCGCGAGGTCGGCGAGCTCGCCGACCAGCGCGCCGAGGCTGGAGCGGGGCACGTGCTGGAGGGTCATGGACAGGTCGAAGGCGTCCCGTTTCTGCACGCTCTGGGTGAAGCGGAGGTCGGTGATCTGCATGTCGAGGCTGAGGGTGAGCCCGCAGACGACGGGGATGCCGCTGGCGGCGAGCGCCGGGCCCGCGGCGGCGAGCAGGGCCCGGGAGGTGAGCGCCAGCACCTCCAGGGCCTTCTTCGTCGCGAAGCGTTCGGGGCCGAGCAGCACCGCCTCGACGGCGAGGGTTTTGGTGGACGGCTGGGTGGCCTGGGAGAAGCGGCTGCCCAGGATCCGTTCGACCCGGTACCCCTCGGTCAGGGTGATGCTCTGCACGTACAGCAGGGGGATCGTGCCGACGAGCACCTGGTCCGCCACCGGCTGTCCCCTATCCCCGGCTGCCGAGTTCGCGGTCGAGTTCCTCGAAGACGTGCGCGGCGATCCGGCGGACGTGGTGGTCCTGGAGGGTGCCGACCACCTCCACCTCGACGGGGAAGTGGTAGTGCACGACCTGCCCGGTGTCGCTCCGGTGGGTGATCCGGGCCTCGCTCCCGGGGGCGGGCAGGATGTACTCGCCCTCGTGGACGAGGGCGATCCCGGTGCGTTCGACGCGGTCGCCGTCCGCTTCTCGCGGGGCGCCGGACGGGTCGTACGCCGGGCCGTGGGAGGGGTCCTCGGGGAAGGTCATCCTCAGCCCTCCACGCCGACGTTGAGGGCCATGCAGGTGAAGGTGGCCTGCGGGACGCCGTCGACGGTGATGGTGCTGGGCTGGGCGGCGCTGACCACGCAGCGGCTGAACTTGAGCGCGGAGAACGCCCAGTCGTCGCCCCGCTTCTCGGCCACCGCGATGGCGAACTCTGCCCCGTTGACGGCGAGTTCGGTGAGGTCGGCGACGGCGGAGGCGATCGCGGGGATGGTCATCGTGAAGGTGAAGGTGAAGGGCTGGCGCACGAAGCCGACGCCGTCCGCCTCCAGGCTGTGGATGACCGTGTGCGGGACGTTGAACGACGGGGAGAAGTTGGTGATCGGCGAGATCGTCCGGCCGGCGAGTTTGACTTCCAGCCGGGTGTTCCAGTCGGACATGGGGACGGCTCCTTGGTCGGAGGGCTGGTCAGTCGAACATGAGGGAGACGTCGATGCGGTGGACCGCCCCGGCGTAGTCGACCCGCACCATGGCCTCGGCGGCCCGTTCGGTCTGCGCGGCCCGCACGAGGTCGTCCTCGGCGGGGGTGCGCTGCGGCTTGTCGAGCAGGGCGAGGAGGGGGACGACGATCTCGTACCCCTCGATCACCTCGGACCTGCGCAGGGGTTCGAGGACGGTCTCCATCTCGGCGACGAGCCCGCGCAAGCCGGAGCGGCTGATGCGGAGGTTGCCGATGGTGCCGATGAGCCGGGCCTTGAGGCGGAAGGTGACGTCGTCGACGGTACGGACGATGTCGATGTACTTCTTGGTGGCGGGGAGACCGGTGTAGCCCTCGCCGAGGTAGACGCCGGAGCCGGGGATGAGCGGCGGGTCCACCAGCCAGTTGACGCCCTTCCCTTGCGGGCCGCGGGTGCCGGGCCCCTCGGAGCCGTTCAGCCGGATGATCTCCTCGGCGGAGAAGGGGGCGGAGCTCACCTTGACCTGCTTGAGCAGCAGCGAGATGTGCGGCGGGTAGCCGGCGATGGTCCCGGCGACGGCGGCGGCGACGTCCTCGTCGCTCTTGTGCGCCACGTACACCATGCGCTCCGTGGCGAGGCTGCCGGTCACCACGGCGGGGTCGCTGGCGCCCTTGGCGAGCATGGCGACGCCCATCCGCTCCATGCCGTCGGCGGCGGGGCCGGAGACGTGCTGGGCGAGCTTGACGATGCCGGGGCTGGGCACGGGCGGGCCGCCGGCCGGGGCGGTGAGGGCGAGTTCGGTGTCGGCGACCACGACGAGCTGCACGTTGAGCGTGCCCACCTTGGCCAGCGCGTCGTCGTAGGAGCTCGGCTGGGCCATCCGGACGCCCCAGACCTCGCTGGGTCCCGGCTGCTGCACGAGGGCGGTCGCGATGGCCTCGCCGAGCGGTCCCGCGGCCGTCCTGCGGGCCTCGTTGACGTCGGTGTAGAGACGGGGGACGTTGGGCTGCAGGAAGTCGTCGGGCGGGTCGGAGGCCGGCAGGTTCGCGACGCCGACGACGGCGACGTTGCCGTAGGCGCGGGTGGCGGGGGCGAAGGGGACGCCCTCGACCCTGACGCGGACGTAGCGGACGGGACTGTCGGGGGTGTCGGGCATGGGACCTGCTGCCTTCCGGAACGGGGACGGTCTTCGGGGACGGCCATTCGGGGGCCGCGGAGCGACGGCGGGCGGGCGGGTCAGTCCAGGAACACCGCCGCCACGCCCGCGTCCGCCAGCAGCCGCTCGATCCGCGCCGGTTCGAGCCCCGCCCCGGCGGGCGACGGGGACGGTACGGGGGCGGGGAACGCGGCCACGAGCGCGTACGGCGCGACGCGCGTCCCGAAGGTCCCGGGCGGCAGCGGCCGGTCGCGGGCCGCGGCGGCGACCAGGCGGGCCGCCCGCACCGCCCAGGCGACGTCGTCGCCCGCGCCGACGACCACGGCGGCGTCCAGCGCGACGGTGCGGCGGTTGACGGGATCGCCCGGGTCGAAGACGGGCGGGCGGCGCAGCCGCACCTCGGCGCGCAGGTACTCGCCGGACTCGCGCAGGTCCTCGACGGTGACGAGGCCGTGGCGGCGCATGAAGGCGTCGAGGTCGAGGAAGCGGAACCGCGCGCGGAACTCGTCGAGGGTGGCGTACGCGTCGACGGCCCGGACCACGAGGGAGTCGAGGCCGCCGGGGTCGGTCTCGGCGACGAGGTCGACCTCCAGCTCGGCGAGCACGTCGATCCAGACCGGCTCGGCCCGCTCGCCCTCCCAGCGGAAGTCGGCGAGGGTGATGCCGGGGACGGTCTGGTGCCAGGTGCCGCGGCGGGCGGCGGGCGGGAAGAGCGGCCACTGCGCGGCGGCCGTGCGGACCCGCAGCGCGGCCACCGAGTCGATCCGCTCGTACGTCAGGTCGTGGGTGTGCTCGACGAGGAAGCGGGCCCGGGGTCCGAGCAGCGCGCCGAGTGCCTCCGGGTCGGCGAGCCGGGCGAGGGCCCGGTCCTGGATGACACCCATGCGCGCGTCCTTTCACGCCGCGGCGGACCCGTGGAGCGAGGGGGCGGCTCCGGGCGGCGGCAGGAGACAGGGACGCACGTCGGCACGGGGCGCGACAAGGGCTTCTACTCCGTGCGGTGGAGAAGAGGAACCGATCGGGCGATTGCGCTCCGCCGGGTGTTTCCCGCCCCCTCCCCCGCCCCTTCGGAGGAGCGCGCGGGGCGGGCACGGGGCGGCGCGCGGGGGCGCGCGCACGCCGCCGGGAGGAGCCGAATCCCGCCCCGCACAGCACACCTGACGTACCGTCACTTCCACCGGCGCGCCGTCACACGGTCAACACGCGCCCCCTCAGGCGCCGCCCGGGTCCCCCAGCAGCCCGAACACCGGGCGCAGCCCCTCGGGTCGCCGGTCGACGGGGAGGTGGTCGACGAAGTGGACGCGGGCGCCCAGGGCGAGGGCGCCGCCGTCGGCGGTGCGGTCGTCGCCGACCATCAGCGTCTCGGCCGGGGCGAGCCCGAGGCCGTCGCAGGCGTAGCGGAAGATGGCCGGGTCCGGCTTCTGGACGCCGACCTCGAAGGACAGCGCGTAGAGGTCGACCCACTCGTCGAGCCCGTGCGCGCGGAACACCGGCCGCAGGTCCCAGCCGATGTTGCTGACGACGGCGACCCGCACGCCGGCGCGGCTCAGCTCGCCGAGCGTCCGGGCCGTGTCGGGGTACGGCTGCCAGGCCGCCGGGCTCATGTGCCGGTCGTAGAGGGCGCGGACCAGCGCGGGGTCGGTGATCCCGGCCGCCTCGGTCAGGCCCGAGTAGGCGGCGCGGTGCCGCTCTGTGTCGAGGTCCCGCTCGTCCCAGAGCGTGCGCAGCCCGTCCGGCACCCGCAGCGGGGACGGGCCGCCGGGCAGCGCCCCGTACGCGGTCAGGCGCTCGACGGCGTGGGCGAACTCGTCGCCGGAGAGCCGCACGTCCGTCTCGGCGAGGACGGCGTCCAGCCAGTGCGCGGTGGACTCGACACGCAGCAGGGTGCCGGAGAAGTCGAACATCACGCCTTTGATCACCCCCCGATCCTAGGGGGTTCCGTGTCGGCCGGGGCGGGCCGGGAACTCCCGGAGCCCACTTCGCGTTATACCCCCCACGGGTATGCCGAGCGGCGTACCGAGGAGGAGGCACGGTGCGAACAGAAGGCACGGCGCGGACGGACCGCCCGGCACGGCGGCTCACGGCGCTCGAACCGGAGCAGGCCACGGGCAGGGCGCGCGAACTGCTCGCCGACATCGTCGAGCGGCACGGCTCGGCCGGCGAGATGGTGTCCACGATGGCCCACTCGCCCGCGCTCATCGAGGGCTATCTGAGCCTGTCCCGGGCCATGAAGCGGGTGAAGATCCCCCGGGCGCTCAGCGAGAAGCTGTCCCTCGCCGTCCAGGAGTGGATCGGCTGCGGCACCTGCCGCGAGGCCCATGTGGCGGCGGCCCGCGCCGCCGGGCTGTCCGAGGCGGACATCGAGCTGGCCCGCCAGGGCACCTCCACGGACGCCCGCGAGGCGGCCCTGATCGCGGTGGCGCTGCGGGTGCTGGCCGAGCCGAGCGCCCTCGGCGACGAGGACGTGGCGGAGCTGCGGGCGCACGGGTGGAGCGACCGGATCATCGCGGAGGTGGTCGGGGTGGTGACCCTCAACCTGCTGACCGGCGCCTTCAACCTGCTCGCGGGGATCCAGCCGGCGGAGCCCGGGGACCCGGAGGACTGAGGCGCGGGGAAGCCCGCCGGGTCCGGCACCGTCGTGCCGGGCCCGGCGGGCCGCCGGGGACGTCAGACGCGGTCGGCCGCGATCAGGACGTACTGGAACGAGCCGTCCTTGTACGAGTTGATGAACGCCTCCTCGATGCCCGTGACCAGGGACGAGGTGGCGCGCAGCTCCCAGTACGGCAGGGTCTCCGGGGTCAGGTCGATGACCGCCTGCGGGACCAGGCGGTTGTCCGCCATCGCCTTCAGGTACTCGCGGCGCGAGTGGATGTTGCACTCGAAGTGCGCGTTGATCTGGGAGACCCACTTCGAGGGCTGGCCGTAGCGCGGGTTCCAGCAGCCGGTGATGGTGACGTACCGGCCGCCGACCTTCAGGATCCGGGAGTGCTCGGCGAAGAGGTCGTCCAGGTCGACGTACATGCTGGACTCGTTGTTCCAGGAGCCGGCCGCCTTGCCGGTCTCGAAGGGCGTGTTCAGCATGTTGCACACCCGGGCCCGGACGTGGTCCCCGATCCCGAGCTCGGCGGCGCGCCGGTTGGCGAACTCGGCCTGCTTCGCGGAGAGGGTGACACCCTCGACCTTGGCGCCGAAGCGCTGGTGGGCCATGACCATGGAGCCGCCGCGCCCGCAACCGGCGTCGACGAGGGTGTCGTCGCCCCCGATGGCCCCCAGGTGGTGCATCAGCACGTCGGCCTGGGCCGACTCCAGCCGGTGCAGCTCGGCGATCAGCTTCTTCTCGTACTCGCTGTCCTCGGTGGAGCCGAGGGCCGCGTGGTCGATGTCGCCGATGCCGTAGTGGTGGTGGTAGAGCCCGTCGACGTCGCCGAGCTTCAGGTTCACCGGTCGGGCCTCCGCGTCCCAGTACCGCGCGATGTCCCCCTGGTACGGCGAGGCCGGACCGGGGACGAAGGCGGTGGGAGCGGCGCCGTTGAGGGTGGTGAACTCGGTGCTGGTCACAGATGAATCCATTCTCTTGCTTACCAGAAGTCGGGCAGGCTGTATCGATAGGTGTTGGTCTGGTGCCAGTAGTGGTTGCCGTCCACCCAGACGGCCACCCCGCGCAGGAAGCGCAGCAGGGTCGGCACCGGGCAGGCGGCGGCCAGTTCGGCGCTCTCCGCCTCGAAGGCGCGCATCAGGTCGTTGTGGACCTCGATCGCCTTGAGGTAGGCGTCCTTCTCCGCGAGGCCCTCGCGTTCGGCGAGCACCACGGGCAGGTTCAGGTGCTTGCCGGGGCTGTCCAGCTCCTTGGTGTAGGAGTACAGGTCGTTCACGATGGTGCTGGCGTTCCCGGCGAGCGCGAGCACCCGTTGCATGGCCGGCTGGGCGTGCAGGTCCATCGGCAGTTCGTAGCCGCCGATGGTGTCCGTGATGGTGGGGCAGGGGCGGAAGTTGTTGAACTGCCGCATCGCCAGGTACTCCCACACCTCGGGCAGGTGGTCCGTCTCGGCCCAGGCCGCCTCTGCGAGGTAGCCGAGGTGCAGCCGGGCCATGTCGTGCCGGAAGCGGTCGGCCTGGGAGGGGGTGGCCTGCCGGACGAAGTAGTCCATGGCGGACCGGTAGGAGCGCCGCGGCGAGTCCGCCTGGAGCGAGTCGGCCCAGGCCGGGGCGTACTCGTCCGTGGTGTGCAGCGGGTCCAGGGCGGTGTGCGCGAGGAGCAGCCGCCCGCCGAGGCCGATGGGCGAACCGCCGTGGTCCTCGCAGTAGATGTCGTCCACGGCGTTCTCGGCGACCATCAGGCGGGTCGCCACCATCAGGTGCTCGATGGTGGGGGCGTCCGGGTGGCAGGCCACCATGTAGCGCCCGACGGAGAAGCCGTCGAACTGGCCCTCCCAGTCGTCGGGGAACAGCTGGACCTCGTCGACCGCCCAGTCCTTGATCCGGCGGCTGACCTCCGCGACCCGGGCCGGGTCGGGCTCGGCGACCGGGTGGTAGTAGAGGCCCGGGATGTGCAGGGCGTCCGCGGGCGGCGCAGGCTCGGACACCGGGACCCCGGCCGGGTCCGGCGCGGGGACCGGCTCCGGCACGACGGCCGGTTCCTGGGCTGGGGCCGCCTCCGGCGTGGGGGCCGGGAGTGGGCGGCGGGCCAGGGACAGCGTGCTCGTGCCGAGACCGCTGGGCCCGCGCAGGATCCGCTCGATGGCGGAGGGCTGGTCGGTAAGGGGGGAGGGCCCGGGGTCGGGCATCCGTGACTCCTTGCTGAGGTGAAGAGGCTGACCCCGGCTCCCGGGCGGGCTCGCCCGGCCCGGGCGGGTCCGGGCCGTGACGCGGACCGCGGGCGGATCCTCCGGTCGCGCCCGCGGTCACGCGCCCGCGGCAAGGCGCTCGCGTCGCGCGGCTCAGTCGCGGCGGCGGGCGATCTGCACGTTCTCCAGCACGCCGAGGGCGTCGGGCACCAGGACGGCGGCGGAGTAGTAGGTGGTGACCAGGTACGAGATGATCGCCTGCTCGCTGATGCCCATGAAGCGGACGGACAGGCCGGGCTCGTACTCCTCCGGGAGGCCGGTCTGGCGCAGGCCGATGACGCCCTGGTTCTCCTCGCCGGTGCGCATGGCGATGATCGAGCTGGTGTTGTCCTTGCTGATCGGGATCTTGCTGCAGGGCAGGATCGGCACCCCGCGCCAGGCCGGGACGGACTGCCCGCCGAGGTCGACGTGGTCCGGGTAGAGCCCGTGGGCGTTGAAGCCGCGCCCGATCGCGGCGATGGTGCGCGGGTGGGCGAGGAAGAACTTCGTGCCGCGGCGGCGGCTGAGCAGCTCGTCCATGTCGTCCGGGGTGGGCGGGCCGGAGTGGGTCTGGATGCGCTGCTTGAAGTCGGCGTTGTGCAGCAGGCCGAACTCGCGGTTGTTGATCAGCTCGTACTCCTGGCGCTCGCGGAGCGCCTCGATGGTGAGGCGGAGCTGTTCCTCGGTCTGGTTCATCGGGCCGTTGTAGAGGTCGGCGACCCTCGTGTGGACCTTCAGCACGGTCTGGGCGACGGAGAGCTCGTACTCGCGCGGCTTGAGCTCGTAGTCGACGAAGGCGCCGGGCAGGTCGTACTCGCCGACGTGGCCCGCCGACATGGCGATCTCGGCCTCGCCGTGCTTGTTCTGGCGCTGCAGCGGCAGGGAGCTGAACTCCCGGATGTGGGCGTCCAGGCTCGGCGCGGAGGCGAGCACGGAGGCGAAGTCCGCGCGGGAGAGGGTGAGCAGGGTGCCCGCGGTCTCGGCGGTGGCGGTGTAGTCCCACCTGGCGTCGGCGTCCAGGAGGGCGTTCTCGCCGAAGGGCTCGCCGTCGGCGAGGACCGCGACGGCGACCTCGTCGCCGTACTTGCCGGTGGAGGTCTGCCTGATCCGGCCGTGGGCGATCAGGTGGATCCGGTCGGCCGGCGTCCCGCGCTCGACCAGCACCTCGCCGGCCCGGAACTCGCGCTGCTCGCAGCGGTCGGCCAGGGCGGTCAGCGCGTCCACGTCCTCGAAGCCCCGCAGCAGGGCGAGTTCGCCGAGCTCCTGCGGGATGACCCGGACGGTGGCGCCGTCCTGGACGAACTCGATGCGCCCGTCGCCGACGGTGTAGCTCAGTCGGCGGTTCACCCGGTAGGCGCCGCCCTTGGTCTCCACCCAGGGGAGCATCCGCAGCAGCCAGCGGGAGGTGATCTCCTGCATCTGGGGGGCGGACTTGGTCGTGGTGGCGAGGTTGCGGGCAGCCGCGGTGCTCAGGCTGGACTGCGGCCGGTTCGGCTGCTCCAGCTGGGCTTCCGCGCCGGTGTCAACGGTCATCGGGCGAGCTCTCCTTCGCGAAGGCGGCGATCGGCACATTCCTTTACCGATCGCCGGAAGAGGAAGACAGTGGTTGAAATCTCTGGGAATCGCCCCAGATCCCGGGGAACAGTAACGGCCGGGAAGGGCCGCTCACCCGGTCAGACCGGGGGCATTACCTCGAACCGGTGATCTTGTATCGCGTGGGGTTTAACCGGGTGAACCTAGGTTTTCCGGCCACCCGGCGAGGTGACCAGGCCACCGAGGCGATGCGGCGTCCGGAAAATGCCGGAAGCACCGCCCGGAGTCATGCGCCAGTTCCGGCCAAGGGGCGCACAGCGGGCTTTCACCCACCCGAACGGCAGTCCCGTGCACTGGAGTTGCGCGAGGGGCTGGAGAAAGGGTCCCTCGCGGCCCGCGCGGGCCCTCCCCGGCGGCCGGCCGGACCGGCCCCACCGAATGCGTGTACGCGCCACGAGACGTTTCCCGGGTCTTCACGTGCGGCACCTTCCCGGTTGGCATGGACACACCTACCCTTCGGGTGCACCGCCCCCCAGCCGTCCCCCTCAACCGGAGGTAGCCGTGTCCGGCGCGCCCAGACAACGCCGCACCGCCCTTCTGTCCGCCCTCGGCCTCGCCGCCGCCTCGCTCGGCCTGTGGGCCGGATTCGGCGGGACGTCCTCGGCCCAGGCCGCGGCCACCGTGCCGACCCCGGACCACGTGGTGGTCGTGGTCTTCGAGAACCACGCCTACAGCCAGGTCATCGGGAGCTCCAGCGCCCCGTACATCAACTCGTTGAAGACCGGCGGGGCCAATCTGACCCAGTCGTTCGGCGAGACCCACCCGAGCCAGCCGAACTACTTCGCGCTGTTCTCCGGCTCCACCCAGGGCATCACCGACGACAGCTGCTACACCCCCGGCTTCTCGTCCGCGCCGAACCTGGCCTCCGAGCTGATCGCCGCGGGGAAGACCTGGGCCAGCTACAACGAGACGCTGCCCAGCCAGGGTTCGACCACCTGCAGCAGCGGCAAGTACGCCCGCAAGCACAACCCCTGGTTCGGCTTCTCGAACGTGCCGACCTCCTCCGCGTACACCTTCACGCAGTTCCCCACCGACTACACCAAGCTGCCCCAGGTCTCCTTCGTCGTCCCGAACCTGTGCAGCGACATGCACGACTGCTCGGTCGGCACCGGTGACACCTGGCTGAAGAACAACCTCGGCGCCTACGCGACCTGGGCGAAGACCCACAACAGCCTGCTCGTCGTCACCTTCGACGAGGACAACCGGCTCGCCGGCAACAAGATCCCGACCGTGCTCTACGGCCAGCAGGTCACCCCGGGATCGACCTCCGCGACCACGTACAACCACTACAACCTGCTCCGCACGATCGAGGACATGTACGGCACCTCGCACGCCGGGCAGGCGGCCAACGCGGCCCCGATCACGGGCATCTGGACCTCGTGACGTGTACGTAGCGGACAGTCGCAGCACCCCCGCGACGCCCGCGCCCGCCGCCCGGGGCACCCGCCCCGGGCGGCGGGCCGCCGTCGCCCCGACCGTGCTGGCCCTCGGCACGGTCAGCCTCGTCACGGACGTGTCCTCGGAGATGGTCACGGCCGTCCTCCCGCTCTACCTGGTCGCCGGGCTCGGCCTCTCACCGCTCGGCTTCGGCCTGCTCGACGGCGTCTACAACGGCTTCAGCGCGCTGGTCCGGCTCGTCGGCGGCCACCTCGCCGACCGGGGCGGACGCCACAAGACGGTCGCCGTCCTCGGCTACGGCCTGTCGGCGCTGTGCAAACCCCTGCTCCTGGTGGCGGGTTCGCTCCCGCTGATCGGCGCCGTGCTGGCCGCCGACCGCACCGGCAAGGGGCTGCGGACCGCGCCGCGCGACGCGCTGATCTCGCTGGCCTCGGCGCCGGAGTCCCGGGGCCGCGCCTTCGGCGTGCACCGGGCGATGGACACCGCGGGGGCCCTGATCGGCCCGCTCGTCGCCTTCTTGATCCTGCGTCAGGCCGTCGACGGCTACGACGCGGTGTTCACCGTGAGCTTCTGCGTGGCCGCGGCGGGCGTGCTCGTGCTCGTCCTCTTCGTGCCGTCCCGCCCCCGTCGCCCTGTCGACGACACCGCCGCCCCGGCCGGGGCCCCGCGCGCCTCCCTCCGCGCGGCGCTCGCCCTGCTGCGGATCCACGAGGTCCGCCGACTCGCCCTCTGCGCCCTCCTGTTGGGCCTGGCCACGGTCAGCGACTCCTTCGTCTACCTGCTGCTCCAGCGCCGCCTCGGCGTCCCGGACCAGTGGTTCGCGCTGCTGCCGCTGGGCACCGCCGCCGCCTTCCTGCTGCTGGCCGTGCCGCTCGGGCGGCTCGCCGACCGGATCGGCGGCCACCGGGTCTTCCTCGGCGGCCACCTCGCCCTGCTCCTCGCGTACGGGGCCCTGCTCAGCGGCTGGCACGGCACCGCGCTCCCCTACCTGGTCCTCCTGCTGCACGGCGGTTTCTACGCGGCGACCGACGGGGTCCTGATGGCCGCGGCGGCCGGCTGCGTCCCCGCCGAACTGCGCTCCTCGGGGCTCGCCCTGGTGCAGACCGGCCAGGCACTCGCCCGCTTCGGCTGCTCGATCGCCTTCGGTGCCGCGTGGAGCGCCTGGGGCGACCGCACCGCGCTCGGCACGGCGACGGGCGCGCTCGCGCTGTGCGCGGCGGCGGCGTTCGCGCTCCTCCCCGGGGCCGGGCGGGCCGGCGCGCGCGGGGGCCCCGACGGCGCGGGCGGACGCGGCGACTTGGCCGGCCCCGGTGGCCCGGCCGGCCCGGGCGGACCCGGCGGCCTGACCGGCCCTGGTGACCCGGGCGGCTTGGCCGGCCCTGGCGGACCCGGCGGCTTGACCGGCCCTGGTGGCCCGAGCGGCTTGGCCGGCCCCGACGGCCCCGGCGACCCGCTCGGCGCGAGCGATCCGCTCGGGCCGCTCGACCCGAGCAGCCCGGCCGACCCTGCCGCCCCGGCCGCCCCTGCCGCCCCGAACACCCGGAAGGACAGCCCCGCATGACCCTGCGCGCCAAACTGCTCGTCCTGCTCACCGCGCTCGCCGTGCTCGGCGGCGTGGCCGCGGCCTCGCTGCTGCACGCCTCGGACCGGGCCGCCGAGAAGGACCGGGCCCAGGCCGGCGGCCCGGCGGTCGCCGCCGGACCGGTCTCGCTGGCGCCCGGCACGGCCCGGCGGCTCGTCTTCCGCAACCTGGCCTGGGGCCCGCACCGCGACGAGCTGGTCACCGTGCCCGCCGCCGCGCCGGGCGGCCCGCGTACCGCGTCCGGGGTGAAGTGCCTGCGCTTCCACTCCGCCGCGGGCACCGGGATCTGCCTCCAGGCCGAGCGCGGCACCGTGGAGGACTCGTACCGGGCGGTGGTCCTGGACGCGGACCTGAAGGAGACGGCCCGCTACCCGCTGCCGGGCATCCCGACCCGGGCGCGGGTCTCCCCCTCGGGCCGCTTCGTGGCGTGGACGGTGTTCGTGGGCGGCGACTCGTACGCGGGCACCGACTTCTCCACCCGTACCGCCGTCCTGGACACCCGGACGCGGCGGCTCACGGCCTCCCTGGAGGAGTTCGCGGTGATCAAGGACGGCCGGCCGTACCGCGCCGCCGACACCAACTTCTGGGGCGTCACCTTCTCCCGCGACGACCGGCACTTCTACGCGACCATGGCGACCGGCGGGCAGACCCACCTCGTCCGCGGCGACCTGGCCGCGCGCACGGTCACCACGCTCCACCGGAACGTCGAGTGCCCCTCGCTCTCCCCCGACGAGACCCGGATCGTCTACAAGAAGCGGGTCCCCGGCGCCCCCGCCGACGCGCCCTGGCGGCTGTACGCCCTCGACCTGGCCGGCCTGCGGGAGACCCCGCTGGCCGACCCCCGCAGCGTGGACGACCAGGCGGTCTGGCTGGACAACAGCACCGTGGCGTACTCGCTCCCGGGCGACTACGGCGCGGACCTGTACACCGTCCCGGCCGACGGCTCCGGCACCCCGGCCCGGCTCCTGGACGCGGGCCTCGCGCCGGTGGTGCTGGGCGACCGCCGGGAGGGCTGACGACACCCCGCGGAACGCCGGAAACGGCCGAGGGGCCGTCTCAGATCGCTCTGAAACGGCCCCTCGGCTACGACTCTCTCGAGTCGGGACGACAGGATTTGAACCTGCGACCCCTTGACCCCCAGTCAAGTGCGCTACCAAGCTGCGCCACGTCCCGGTGCCCGTCTGACCTGGGGTTTCCCCGGCCGAACGCGCATGAGAACCATACCGCACTTCCCCCGGTGCTCACGAACCAGTTCGACACTTGACCTCAAGCGCGCTTGAGGTAGCACGGTGTAGAGCATGACGAACACGACGCACACGCCGCCGACGCCGCCGACGCCGCCGGACGAGGCCGTCCGGGAGCTGCACCGGCTGATGGCGCTGATGACCGGGGACGAGAAGCACTCCACCGCCGCCACCTCCACCCTGGACGCGCTCTGGGTCCTCTACGACCGGGTGCTCCGGGTCTCGCCCGGGCGCGTGGCCGACCCGGGGCGGGACCGCTTCCTGCTGTCGAAGGGGCACGGGCCCATGGCGTACTACGCCGTGCTGGCCGCCAAGGGCTTCTTCGGCGAGGAGCTGCTGGCCGGCTTCGGGGCGTACGACTCGCCGCTCGGGCACCACCCGGACCGCACGCTCGTGCCGGGCGCCGAGATCGGCAGCGGCTCGCTCGGGCACGGGCTGCCGCTCGCGGTGGGCACCGCCCTGGGGCTGCGGGCGCAGGGGCTGACCGGGCCCCGGGTGTGGGTGCTGATCGGGGACGCCGAGCTGGACGAGGGCAGCAACCACGAGGCCATCGGCTACGCCGGGCCCGCCGGCCTGGAGGCGCTGCACACGCTGGTGATCGACAACGGCTCCGCCACCTACGGCTGGCCCGGCGGCATCGCCTCCCGCTTCGAGGCCGCCGGCTGGTCGGCCGCGACCGTGGACGGGCGTGATCACGAAGCCCTGTACGCGGCCTTCACCGCCCCGCACCCCGGACGGCCGCGCGCCGTCGTCGCCCGCGTCGAGCCGAAGAGCGCCTGAGCGCCCACCTCCCGAGGAGACCCCTTCCATGGACACCATGCGTGACCGTTTCATCGCCACCACCGGCCGGCTGCTCGACGAGGACCCCCGGCTCGCGGTCGTGCTCGCCGAGATCAGCAAGGACGGCTTCCAGCAGGCCCTGGCGCGGCACCCGGACCGGGTGATCAACGTCGGGATCCGGGAGCAGCTGCTCATCGGGGCGGGCGGCGGGATCGCCCTGACCGGGCTGCGTCCCCTCATGCACACCTTCGCCAGCTTCCTGGTCGAGCGCCCCTTCGAGCAGCTGAAGCTGGACTTCGGGCACCAGGGCGTGCACGGGGTGCTGGTCAGCGCGGGCGGCTCGTACGACTGGCCGGCCGGCGGCCTCACCCACATGTCGCCCGGCGACGTGGCGCTGATGGACACCCTCGACGGCTGGACGGTCCACGTGCCGGGCCACCCCGACGAGGCCGAGGCCCTGGTCCGGGAGGCGGTGGCGGCCGAGGGCTCGGTGTACGTGCGCCTGTCCGTCCACGCGAACGCGGCGGCCCGGCCCCGGGCGCGGAGCGGGTTCAGCGTGCTGCGCGAGGGGGCGCGAGGCGTGGTCCTCGCGGTCGGGCCGATGCTGGACAACGTGCTCGCGGCGACGGAGGGGCTGGACGTGGGGGTGCTGTACGCGACGACCGTGCGCCCCTTCGACGGCGAGACCCTGCGCCGGGCGGTCGCGGCGGCCCGGCCCGACGTCGTGCTGGTCGAGCCCTACCTCGAAGGGACCTCGACGGCCGCCGCGAACGACGCCCTCGCCGCCGTACCCCACCGGGTCCTGGGCCTCGGCATCGGCCGCCGCGAGCTGCGCCGGTACGGCACGATCGAGGAGCACCTGGCCGGGCAGGGGCTCGACCCGGCGGCGCTGCGGGCGCGGATCGAGGCGTTCCTGGGGTGACCGTGACCCGGGGGCTCAGCCGCCCGCCGGGGGCCGCCCCACCTCGGGGTGCCGGTCGAGGAGCGTCCGCGTGGCCGCCTGCCGCCAGGAGTCGGCGAGGATCGCGCGGAGCTCCTCGTCGTCGTCGAGGGCGGCGAGCCGGACCCTGATCCAGGCGTATCCGTCGTCGTGCCCCTCGCGGAGGAAGAACTTGCCGGGTTCGGCGGCGATCAGCTCCGCCCGCTCCTCCTTCGGGCACTTGACGCCCATCACCCGGTCGTCGTCGGAGAGCGAGGCGAACATCCGGCCGCCCGGTCCCGCCCGGAAGGTGGGCATCCCCCAGGCGGGTTTCTCGACCGCCCCGGGCAGGGAGAGGGCGATCCTGCGCACGTCGTCGGAAGTGACCATGGTCCGACCGTACGGCCTGCCCGCCCGCCCCGGCGAGGGCAGGGAGCCCGACCGCCGCCGACCGGCCCCAGACCGGGTCCCAGACCGAGTCCCGACCCGCTCCCGACCGGCCGCCGACCGGACAGCCGACCGCTCACCGACCGGTCCGCCGATCACTGCCGACCGCTCATCGACCGAACAGCCGACAGATGCCGACCGACCGGCAAGCGCTCGTGATCGTCCACGATCGAATTCGATCAGCAGTGATCGCGATCGCCCCGACTCCCCCGGCACCGACGGCGTGCGCGCCCGCGCACGCACCGTCATCCACGCCCCCTCACGCTCTGTATCGCGCCCCGGCGCCGGTGAATGCCTCTGTGCGCCCCTGACGCCGCGCGCGCACTCCGCGGCGGCGTCCTGAAGCTCCAAGAAGCCCGTGATTACTGGCCGTGCGCCCCTCCGGGGACCTTTCCGACATGGCGCTCACGCGGTGAAGAAGGGGCCTCTGAGGCGACTTCGGCGGCCTCGGCGCCATATGCCTCAGAAACCGTTGCCTTTGGCATGTGGCAGAAAGATGCCCTCGGGGAATGTCCTTGCAGTCGGACTGAGCAGGCCAACATCACATCAAACACAGTCGGAAACAAACGTCAACCGTCCCTGTTTCAGACAAACTTGGTGGCGATATTGATCCACCCAAGAAAGATCAACACCATGAAGTGGTCGGCCTGTTCGGGACGGGACCACTGCCGATGCACCACCTGCTCGGACCACTAGACGAGCAGGCATAAGCAGGGGAGGGACTCGGATGGACGGCTACTTCAGCAGTCGACTGCATCATCAACTCCGCGACACTGTGAGGGAGTTCGCGGAGAGTGAGGTTCGGCCACGGATACCCGAGATGGAGGCGTCACGCTCGGTCCACCACGAGCTGTCCCGGCTCATCGCCGAGCAGGGCTGGTTGGGCGCGACAATCAGCCACGAGTACGGCGGGATGGGCGCCGGACACCTCGCCAAGACCATCATCATCGAGGAGCTCGCCCGGGTCAGCGGAGCCATGGGCGCCATGGTCCAGGCTTCGCAGCTCGGCACGGCCAAGATCGTGCACTTCGGGAGCGACGAACAGCGCAAGACCTGGCTTCCCGCCATCGCCGCCGGGGAGTGCCTGCCGACCATCGCGGTCACCGAACCGGAGTCCGGAGGCCATGTCCTCGGGATGTCCGCGACCGCCGAGCGGGACGGCGACGACTACATCCTCAACGGCAGCAAGGTCTACGTCGGAAACAGCCATGTCGGCGACCTCCACGGGGTCGTGGTCAGGACCGGCCCGGGATCGAAGGGGCTCACCGCCTTCCTGGTCGAATCCGACCGTCCGGGCTTCCGGACCGGTCCGCAGCGTGAGGCCATGGGGCTGCACGGCTTCAGCTTCGGCGAGGTCATCTTCGAGAACTGCCGGGTGCCGGCCGCCAACCGGCTCGGCGACGAGGGGGACGGCCTCGCCGTCGCGTACTCCTCCAGCGTCCTGTACGGCAGGGCCAATCTGACGGCCGTGTCGCTCGGTATCCATCAGGCCATCCTGGAGGAGACCACCAAGTTCGCCACCGAGCGGATCCGCTACGGCAAGCCGATCGCGGAACTGCCTACTGTCAAGCTCAAGTTGGGCCAGATGCAGTCGCGTCTGATGACGGCCCGGCTCGCCGCCTACCATGCCGTCCATCTGCTCGACCAGGGGATGTCCTGCGACACCGAGCTCATGAACGCCAAACTGGTGAACGTCGAGTCCGCCATCGACTCCGGCCGCAACGCCATGGAGATCCACGCCGCCGCGGGCCTCTTCACGGACCGCCCGATCGAGCGGTACCTGCGCGACGCGCACCACATGTTCGCCCCCGCCGGCACCTCCGACATCCAGCTCCTGCGCCTGGCCGAGGTCGCCCTCGGCCAGGACAAGGGAAGCTGGTCGGAGCGCCTGTCCGACGTAGTCCGCCTGGAACCCGCGGGCTGCTGAGGAGGTCCCCCGAGAAACCGTGCCCCGGCGTCCGGCGAAGAAGCCGAACACCGGGGCACCCGTACGCGCCACGCGCGGCCGTACGGAAGGGCGCCGGGCGCCGTCAGATCATGCCGTCCTCGCGGCGGTGGATCTGCTCCACCAGCTCGGCGGCCATCGCCTTGATCGTCTCCAGGCCCGCCCGCCCCCAGGGACGTACGTCCGTGTCCACCACGCAGATGGTGCCGAGCGCGATCCCGGTGCGGTCGATCAGCGGAGCGCCCATGTACGAGCGGATGCCGATCTCGTCGACGACCGGGTTGCCCGCGAACCGCGGGTAGTCGCAGACGTCCTCCAGGACCAGCGCCTTGCGGCGCACCACCACGTGCGGGCAGTAGCCGTGGTCGCGGGCCATGAACCGTCCGACGCCCCCGGCGCCGGCCGCCGCCGCGCCCAGGTCGGAGCCGGAATGAGTGCCGGCCGGGGTGTGCAGTCCGGCGAAGAACTGCCGGTTCTCGTCGATGAAGTTGACCATCGAGAACGGGGCGCCGGTCACGTCCGCGAGCCGATGGGCGAATTCGTCGAAGGCCGGATCGGGCTGCTCGCCCAGGCCCAGCTCGCGCAGTCGGCGGACCCGGGTGGGCGCCTCGTTGTCGATGGGCGTGAGCAGCAGATGACCGGTGGGGTCGTAGGTCATGTCGTGGCTCCGTAGCTCGGCACCGCGGCCGGGATGGTGGTGAGCAGATGCTGGACGAGGGTCACCAGGGTGCGGATCCCCGAGCTGGAGATCCGGGCGTCGCAGAGCAGCACCGGCACCGTGGGCTTGAGGTCGAGGGCCGACCGCACCTCGTCGGGGTCGTAGCGGAAGGCGCCGTCGAACTCGTTCACGGCGACCACGAATCCGATGCCCCGCCGTTCGAAGAAGTCGATGGCGGAGAAGCAGTCCTGGAGGCGCCGGGTGTCGGCGAGGACGACCGCGCCGAGGGCGCCCTCGGAGAGCTCGTCCCACATGAACCAGAAGCGCTCCTGGCCGGGGGTGCCGAACAGGTAGAGCACGTTGCGCGCGTCGAGGGTGATGCGGCCGAAGTCCATGGCGACGGTGGTCGTGGTCTTGGACTCCACGCCCTCCAGGCTGTCGGTGGCCGCGCTGACCGAGGTCAGCAGCTCTTCGGTGCTCAGCGGTTCGATCTCGCTGACCGCGCCCACGAAGGTGGTCTTGCCGACGCCGAAGCCGCCCGCCACGAGGATCTTGAGCGCGGAGGGGAAGGGGTCGGCGGCGAGACTGTCGTGGCGCTCAGAGCCGTTGTCGTAGGCCATCGAGCACTGCCTCCAGCAAGGAACGGTCGGTTGGGTTGGCGTGGAACCGGGGCGCCCGGGCGGTGATCGCCCCGCAGTCCACGAGATCGGAGAGCAGGACCTTGGTGACGACGGCCGGGAGCCGTAAGTGCGCCGCGATCTCCGCCACCGAGGTGGGTCCGCCACACAGCCCGAGGGCGAGGCTGTGTTCCGGACCCATGTGCGGCTGGGGGCTGGTGCCGGTCGCCATCACCATCGAGAGCAGGTCGAGCGCCGTGGTCGGCTTCGTCCGGCCACCGCTGACGGTGTACGGGCGGATCAGGCGGCCGGCCGCGTCGTCGAGCCAGGGTCCTTCCTGGTGGGACCCCATGGTCACTGTCCCGCACTGCCCGCCGCGCCGGCGGCCTGTCTGGCCGGGGTGACCAGATAGGGACGGACGCTCTTGACGAGCATCGCCATCTCGTAGCCGAGCACGGCGGCGTCCGCCTCCCGGCCGGCCAGGACGGCGAGACAGGTGCCGGACCCGGCGGTGGAGACGAAGAGCAGGGTGGAGTCCAGCTCGACCACCACCTGGCGCACCTCGCCGCCGTCGCCGAAGCGTGCGCCGGCGCTGCGCCCGAGTGAATAGAGCCCGGAGGCCAGCGCGGCCATGTGGTCGGCCGCGTCGGGGTCGAGGCCGTGGACGGATTTCACCAGGCCGTCGGAGGAGAGCAGAACGGCGTTGCGGGTGTAGGGGACCCGCTGGACCAGTCCGCTCAGCAGCCAGTCGAGATCCGAGGAATGGCCGTGCGGCCCATTGCTCGCCATGGTGCATCTACTCCTTGTGCGCGTCGCCTGGACGCAGCGGTTCACGGGGGGAGGGCTGGGATTCGGCGAGTCCGATGCCGCGCTGGAACGCGGCCATCAGACCCGGGTCGTGCAGGGCGTGCTCCTCGGGCTTGCGGGCCGTGGGCTCGTCGCGTAGCTGCGGGACGAGGTGCTCCTGGGCGCGCCGCTTGGGGAGGACGGGCCTGCTCGACGCTCCGGTGCGCGGGGCCGGGGGGACCGCGGGCGCCGGGGCGGGGTAGGCACCGCCGTGCCCGGCGGGCCCGCCGGGGGCGGCGGACTCGGCGTGGCTCGGCTGGGACGGGACTCCGGGCAGGCCGGGGGCGGCGGGGGCCGCATCGGCGTAGACCGGACGGTGCGGGACGGGCGGCTGCGGTACGGGCGGGGGGCCCGGGAGGTGCGCCGTCACGTGCGTGTGCGCCGTCACGTGCGCCGGTACGGCCGCGGGGGGCGGCGCGGACAGGTGCGTCGGGGCCGACAGGTGCGCCGGTGCGGGCACGGACACGGGGGGTGCCGCGGGGGCCGGGGCCCGGACCGGGGCGGGGGCCGCGACCGGGGCGGAGGCCGCGACCGGGGCGGCCGCCGGGGGCGCGGGCTGGACCTGCGGAGCCTGGGCCGGGGAGGTCCCGGCCGTGCCGCGGTGCTCGGTGCGGGCCAGGCCCTCGGGATCGGCGCCGAGGAGTCCCTGCGGCAGGACCAGGACGGCCTGGACGCCGCCGTAGATGTTGGACTGGAGGCGGACGGCGATGCCGTGCCGCCGGGCGAGGGCGGAGACCACGAAGAGCCCGATCCGCCCGTCCTGGAGCAGGTGGGCGACGTTGACCTGGTCGGGGTCGGCGAGCAGGGCGTTCATCTTGTTCTGCTCGGTGACGGGCATCCCCAGGCCGCGGTCCTCGACCTCGATGGCGAGGCCGGCGGTGACGTACTGGGCGCGCAGCAGCACCGTGGTGTGCGGGGCGGAGAACACGGTGGCGTTCTCGACCAGTTCGGCGAGCAGGTGGATGACGTCGGCCACGGCATGGCCCCGGAGCGTACCGTCGATCGGCGGCACCAGCTTCACGCGCGGGTACTGCTCGACCTCCGCGATGGAGGAGCGGAGCACCTCGGTCATGGTGACCGGGTTGGACCACTGGCGGCGGGAGATGGCGCCGCCGAGGACGGCGAGGTTCTCCGCGTGCCGGCGGATGCGGGTGGCGAGGTGGTCGACGGTGAACAGGCCCTTGAGCAGCTCGGGGTCCTCGACCTCGTTCTCCAGCTCGTCGAGGAGCTGGATCTCGCGGTGGACGAGGGACTGGAGCCGGCGGGCGAGGTTGACGAAGACCTCGACCTTCTGTTCGTTTCCGACGCTGCTGGAGAGTTTGGACGCCTGCACCACGGCGCTGACGGCGGCCTCGTGAGAGCGCGTCAGTTCGTGGGCGAGCAGGTCGAACTCATCACTCGATCCGGTGCCGGGCGGGAGCACGGGCCGGGCCTCCGGAACCTCTCCCCTGCGCAACTGTTCGATGACCGTACGCAGTTCGCTCTGGGCCCGGGCGCTGGAGCGGCGCAGCGCGTTGGCGCGGTCGAGGACCGACTTGGCGGCCCGGTCGGCGCCGAGCGCGGCGGCGGTCACCGAGGCCACCGTGAGCGCGGCGGCGCCGGTGAGGGCGGCCCAGAGGCCCGGGGTGACCTCGGCCCCGGTGGAGCGGATGGTGAAGAGCACGGCGGCGGCTCCGCCGAGCGCGACGGCGACGGCCGGGAGCACGGAGGTGCGCAGCAACTGGGGCCGTATGCGCGCCTCGCTGGGCAGCCGCACGGGGGAGGGGGAGGAGCCGGTGCCGGCCGGACCGGCGGCGTTGCGGGCGCCCGACCGGCCGTGGCGCCCGCCCTCGCGGCGTTCGGACCGCGGGGCGGGTGCGCGAAGTTGAGACATGGGTGTCCTTGGTACGTGCCCGAGAATCGGCGTACTACGGGGGATGCGCTACAGGAAGAACGGTCGGGCGGAACAGGGGGGAACGGGGCTGAACGAGGCTGAACGCGGCTGACCGAGGAAGGAGAACCACGTGGGTGTGATGAGCCTACCGATGATCACCGAGCAGCCACTCTAGTCGTCAACCGTTCATCTGGGGTGCGCAGTTGGCAAACTTACCCCGCCGGGAGCCTCGATCTGCTAGCACCCTTCGCACGACAGGCCGAGACCTGTCGGCCGAAACCTTTCGGACCCCTCCCGGAGGGGCGAACGGAAGTGGGGCGGAGGCGTGTGTACGCCTCCGCCCCACGGAGAATGCGCCCGCGACCGGAATCCCGTGCGGGGGCGCGGACTAGGGCCTGTCTGACAATTCGCGTCGGATCAGGCCGGGTCGTCCGGTGCGTGCGATCGGCGTGCGGCCGGGACGCCCTCGTAGCGGAGCTACTTGGGCGTCCCGGCGGCGGCGTC